>CAVFYJ010000095.1:10191-12804 GCA_963626545.1 Acetatifactor sp.
TAAAGAAATGAGTTGGGAGGAAATTGAGTTTATTGAAAGAAGAACAATATTGAATGATGTGAGAGAAGGAAGGTTGGCTAGTGAATGTGAAATTTTTTTTATTTGTAAAAAGGGGTGTAGAGAAAAAGAAAAGAAGGTGAAAACTAGAGGAGAACATTTTTTTGTGAATCATAGAAAAAAGATTGTATATATTGGATATTCAAAGGAACGTGAAGCAGAATTTCATCGATATTGGGACAAGGAAATTCGGGATAAGAGAAAATGGACTCGAGGAATGAATCTTTTTTGAGGCACTGGGGATTGGTGGCACAGTGGGGTCAGGAACCATAAAGTCTAATAAATAAAACTTTTAGAAAAAATTAAGAATGTTTATGCTTGTTTTCGAGTGCCTGGCACCACTGGCTCTGAATAGTTACAAAATGGTAAAGTTACGGGTATATTTTTCAGATGACAAAATAAATGCGTGAAAAATGCATAAAAGATATGAAGTTATTGACAAAACCAATTGTCAATAATATAATAATTACAAAATAAAAGACATGTGAGATGGCATATTGAGGTGTAAGAAAAGGAGATAAAGAAGCGTATGAAGAAGAACACGAAAAATAAAATCTCTCAAATCGACAAGATTCTAATGAGTAACAAAAAGCAGAATATCATAACCGTCTTTTCTATGATTCTATTAGCGATATTTGCTCCATTGAAATCTTTTGTCGCGCAGTGGTTGATTGATTCTCCTTCCATTAAAGCAATCTTTGTTTCCGTTTTGCTTGGTGCGGCAGTAGTTGCCCTCAGTCATATCTGTGAGTATATTGTCAGAAACACGTTTAATCGGATGGCAACACGTTCTGTATCCGAAATACGTGGTGTTTTGTGCGAGAATTTAAAGAATATGTCGTTAAGTCAGATTCATGTGCTACCAATGGAGGATTGGCAGTCTGCATATACAAATGACTTAAAAATTGTATGTGATGATTATTATTTTGGCCTTTTTAATATGGCAATGTGGGGAAGCATGGGACTCGTGGCGGTCGTATATATGGCTGTGATTTCACCGGCATTATTGATCGTGTCTTTGGTGATGGTTTGCTTTCCTTTTATTGGCCCAAGATTATTTGCAGATAAGCTTAGAAAAACAAAAAGTGAGTACGCAAAGTCATACAATATGGTTTGCTCGAAAATCAATGAAATGCTGCATGGTATAGAGACCTTGCTCACATGTGGAAATCATAGCTTTTTATTTCAGAAGATGCAGAAGGTTTCCAATGAAAATATGCAAAAAGATTTTGAAATGAAGCAAACGGAAACGGTAGCGACAATTATTACATCACTGATCACATGGATACCCGGCTTTGTGATTATGGTTGCAGGTGCAATGCTTGTTGTTCAGGGAAAATTAACGGTAAGCTATCTGATCACAGCAAATGGCCTTTTAAATTTTATTATTTCACCATTTCGGCAAACTGCAAATTCCTATCAGTCTGTTAAATCTGCAAGAGCCGTAAAAGATCGCATTGATGATTTGCTTGCTCAGAAAACTTCAAATGAGATGGAAAAGAGAAACATTAAAATCACTTCGATTGATATAAAGAAGCTTTCTTTTGGTTACGGAGAGACAGATGTTTTAAAAAATGTGAATTTAACAATTAAGAGAGGCGAGAAAGTTGCGATTGTCGGTGCTAGTGGAAGTGGCAAGAGTACGATTATGAAGTTGATCGGGCGTTTTTATCCAAATTATCGGGGTACGATTTTAATAAATGACAACGATTTAAAAACGTTAAGCGACGGTACATTTTATTCAAGCGTTGGCTACATACCACAGGAGCCATTTATTTTTGCCGATACTGTACGAAATAATATTTGTCTTGGCAGAACCTGTTCAGACGAGGAAGTACAATCTGCAATCGAGAAGGTCGGATTAGCAGAACTGGTAAGTTCTTTGCCAGATGGAATGAATACAGAGTTGGCAGAGGGTGGTGGAAATATTTCAGGTGGACAAAAGAAGCGAATTGCAGTTGCAAGAGCGCTCATTCGTGATTGTGATATGCTTCTCATTGATGAGATGACATCTTCTCTTGATATTGAGACAACCGATGAAATGGTAAAGCTAGTATTATCGTTGCCATGTACTGTAATTATGATTACGCATGATATATTTGACTCGTATATGGATGAATTTTCCACAATTTATTATATAGAAAATGGTAGAATTGCAGAGAGCGGTACCTATCAGAGCTTGCTAGAACAAAATGGAAATTTTGCGAAGATGCAAGCAATGATGAAAATAAGCAATAAATAGAGGAAAATAGAGAAAAATCAAGGTCTTGTACTATTAAAGAGGGCAAACAAATTTTTGACGGATGGAATATGGTATGCTATAACCTGAATCCGTGAAGTTCGGCTTTATTCAGGAGCACAGTGGGGTCAGGAACCATAAAGTCTAATAAATAAAACTTTTAGAAAAAATTAAGATTGTTTATGCTTGTTTTCGAGTGCCTGGCACCACTGGCTTCTACAACTGGAGCATAATAATATGGACAGTTCGTAACACTATGATCTAGTCAATAACTCGGTCATAGAATGGCCGAGCATGCAAAGTTTTCCTTGAATGCC
>CAVFYJ010000096.1:0-12690 GCA_963626545.1 Acetatifactor sp.
AAAGCCGGGGCTAATGTTTCAATTATTTTGGGACATTTTCAAAAATGCTTGACAGTGATTTTTGAAACTTTTTTATTTTTGTTTTTCACTTTATTTTTCTACCGTGAAATTGCTCCTTCAGCCACTGCTGCTCCTTCTTGGTGAGTTCGGCATTTGCCAAAAGATCTGGGCGCTTTGTCGCCGTGCGAAGGATCGACTGCTCACGTCTCCACTTGTCAATGTTGCCATGATGGCCGGATAACAGAACTGGTGGTACCGCCTCGCCCATGAAAACTTCTGGTCTTGTGTACTGCGGATACTCTAGGAGATTGCCCTCAAAGGACTCGTCCTGCGCAGACGCTTCATTATTTAATACACCAGGCACAAGGCGGGAAATGCAGTCAATCATCATCATAGCCGGAAGCTCGCCGCCTGTGAGCACAAAATCACCAGCTGACACCTCGTCGGTAACGATGCGATCAAGCACACGCTGGTCAATGCCCTCATAATGACCACAAAGAAAGATCAGATCCTCCTCTTTTGCGTACTCCTCGGCCAATTTCTGGGAAAACGGCTTACCCTGAGGCGTCATAAACAGCACACGCGGCTTTTTGCCGATGCGATCTGTCAAATCCTTCCACGCATCGTACACCGGCATTGGCTGCATGACCATGCCCGCACCGCCGCCATATGGGTAATCATCGACACGATTGTGCTTGTTTGTAGAATAATCGCGGATATTGATTGCTTCCACCGAGATTAAGCCCTTTTGAGCCGCACGTCCGAGAATGCTCTCGCCGCAGGCGTTTGTGATCATCTCCGGAAACAATGTCAATACATAATAATGCATGAAGTTACCTCTTTCTCGTAAGTGGATTAGTCGATCAGTCCAGCCATGATATGGACTGTCATCACGCCTTTTTCCAGATCGACATTTAAAATGCAGGACGGAATTGCCGGAAACAGCACCTTTCTTCCATCTAACAGCTCGATCTCATAGACATCGTTTGCTCCGGTCTGGTATACCTCGGTACACTTGCCCAATTCCTCGCCGTTTTCATCCTCGACGCGAAGACCGATCAAATCGGTAATGAAATTTTCATTTTCGCCGCACGGCGCTGCCTGATCTCTTGTGATATATAGCTCGGCCTGACGTAACAGCTCGGCCTGATTGCGGTCTGTAATCTCCTCAAAGGAAAGAATGACCATGTTTTTGAAATACTTTGCTCCACGCACATGCATCAGACGATTCTGTCTCTTGTCAATCATCTGCAATGTTTTCCACTGCGCGAACATTTCCGGCTCGTCGGTTGTCGGAAATACATTTACTTCTCCCTTGATTCCATGAGCGGATGAAATCACGCCCACACGCAATAAATCTTCCATATTGACTCTCTCCTATAATAAAACAAAACGTGTACCCCATCACTGAAGCACACGTCCTGATCACTCAATCTCAACACTAACCTGCTTGTTTTCTCTCGATGCCGCAGCCTTTACCACAGAGCGGATTGCTTTTGCGATTCTGCCCTGCTTGCCGATGACTTTACCCATATCACTAGGTGCCACCTTAAGCTCCAGCACAAGTCCCTTCTCGGTTTCCTTTTCAGTAACCACAACTTCATCCGGGTTATCTACAAGCGACTTTGCGATAACTTCCAATAGTCCCTTCATACATCTCTCTCATTCTGCTGCATCCGCAACATTTGATAAAAGGATTCGGCACTAATTATTTCTCAATACCAGCAACCTTTAATAACTTTGCAACTGTATCTGTCGGCTGAGCACCGTTTGCAAGCCACTTCTTAGCAGCTTCCTCATCAAACTTGATTACGCTCGGATCCTTAGTTGGATCATAGTAACCGATCTCCTCGATGAATCTTCCATCTCTTGGGGATCTCTCATCTGCAACTACTACTCTGTAGAAAGGAGCCTTCTTCTGTCCCATTCTCTTTAATCTAATCTTTACCATTGTAAAATTCCTCCAATTATTTAAATTTAATTATTTATTAAAAAGGCAGTTTAAATCTTCCTTTTTTTGCCTGCTTGCCCATCATGCCGGGCATCTGCTTCATCAGCTTACGGCTCTGGTCAAACTGCTTTAACAGACGGTTGACCTCCACCACATCGACTCCTGCACCTTTTGCAATGCGGTTCTTTCTGGATGCATTGATGATATCCGGATTGGTGCGCTCCTTCATGGTCATGGAACGAATGATTGCCTGAATTTTCTCCATCTGCTTCTCACTCTCATCCATGTCTGGCATGTTCTTCGCATTGAGATTCATGCCCATGCCCGGAAGCATTTCCATGATCTTGCTAAGACCACCCATGTTTTTCATCTGTTCCATCTGATCCAGATAGTCGTTTAAGTCAAAGGATGCTTTGCGAAGCTTCTGCTCCATTTCCTTTGCCTTGTCAGCATCGACCTGTGCCTCCACCTTTTCGATCAGGCTCATGACATCGCCCATGCCGAGGATACGAGACGCCATACGGTCCGGATAAAATTGCTCCAGATCGGAAAGCTTTTCACCCATACCGATATAAAGAATCGGCTTTCCTGTTACCTGACGGATGGACAGCGCTGCACCGCCTCTGGTGTCGCCATCGAGCTTTGTCAGGATTACTCCGTCTACGCCGATACGGTCATTGAATGTGGTCGCTACGTTGACCGCTTCCTGACCGGTCATCGCATCCACAACGAGTAACGTCTGTGTAACGCCTGTCGCCTCTTTTACCTCAACCAGCTCCTGCATCATGGACTCATCAATCTGCAGACGACCTGCGGTATCGAGGATGACTACGTTTTGTCCGTTGCTCTTTGCATGCTCGATCGCTGCCTTTGCGATGTCAACCGGGCTGTGATTCGTTCCCATCGAGAACACCTCAACACCCTGCTTCTCGCCGTTGACCTCCAACTGCTTGATCGCCGCCGGACGATAGATGTCGCAGGCAACCAAAAGTGGCCGTCTGCCTTTCATCTTTAACTTTCCTGCGATCTTAGCGGCTGTTGTCGTCTTACCGGCACCCTGAAGACCGATCATCATGATGACCGTTACCTGATTTCCTGGCAGCAGAGCAATCTCTGTTGTCTCGGAACCCATCAGGGAAACAAGCTCGTCGTTTACGATTTTGATAACCATCTGTCCCGGATTCAGTCCGTTCATAACGTCCTGTCCGATGGCACGTTCCTCAACCGATTTTACGAAGCCTTTTACTACCTTGAAGTTGACGTCCGCCTCGAGGAGCGCGATCTTTACTTCCTTCAAAGCAGCCTTTACGTCCGCTTCTGTCAGACGGCCTTTGCCGCGCAGATTCTTAAATACGTTCTGAAGCTTTTCAGATAAGCTCTCAAATGCCACTTTTGCAGCTCCTTTCTGCTTTGCCCTACTGTTACAGCTCTTCGAGTATTGTCTGGCAAAGCTGGTCAATCTGTCGAAACAGTGACTGGTCTTTGCTCTTCTCATATTCTCTTGTAAGCTCTCTTAACTCGCCTACTGAGGATTTGAGTGTCACAAAGCGCTCTACCAAGTGCAGTTTGTTCTCATATCCCTCGAGCAGCTTATCGCAGCGCCTTACAAGATCATGAACTCCCTGCCTGCTGATGCCATGTAGCTCTGCCACCTCACTCAGCGACAGATCCTGAAAAATAATGCTTTCATAGATTTCCTGTTGGTGCGGCGTAAGCAGTTCACCGTAGAAATCGTATAGCATATTGCGTTCTACAATCTTTTCCATCAAACATCACCTTCGATACTATACACGAAAAAAGAAGAGCTGTCAAGTGTTTTTTCTTGACAGCCCGAAAGTTTTTTTCTTTTTATTATTTACTTTCTGTATACAAGATTACCCAGCATCAGATCCTTCTTCAGGCCTCGGATGGTGGTCTCATTATCAATGTAAACTGGCTCGATTCCCATTGCCTCTGCCCAGTCGCCCATCTGCTCTGCGGTAAGGTCATAGGTGAATGCAGTATGGTGAGCGCCACCTGCTAAGATCCATGCCTCTGCTCCTGTGATCAGATCTGGCTGTGGTGTCCAGAAGTTGGTTGCGACTGGCAGCTTCGGCATCGGCTTTTCTACCTTCTTGCAGTCAACGGTGTTAATTAACAGGCGGAAACGATCGCCTAAGTCTACTAAAGATGTAGCGATACCGGTTCCTTCCTTAGAAGTGAATACAAGACGAGCCGGATCTTCTCTGTCACCCATGGACAGTGGCTGGCACTTGATGCTGATCGGGCCATCTGCGATAGATGGGCAGATCTCAAGCATATGGGCTTCTAAGATGCCTTCCTTGCCTGGAACTAAGTTGTAGGTGTAATCCTCGAGCATGGAAGTTCCCTTTGCATCCTTCATTCCTGCGGTCATGATCTTCATTAAACGTACCATGGCAGCGACCTTCCAGTCACCCTCTGCACCGAAGCCATATCCCTTTTCCATGAGTCTCTGGATTGCCAGACCTGGCAGCTGCTTTAATGCGCCCAGATCGCCAAAGTGAGTTACGATTGCCTGATAGTTCTTCTCCTCAAGGAAACGCTCGAAACCAAGCTCGATCCGTGCCTGTACAGCAACATGCTTCTTAAACTCCTCTGGGTCACGTCCCTCCAGAAGAATGTTGTACTTGCTGTAGTACTCGTCTACCAAAGCATTGGTGTCAGATGCGGATACAGCCGCTACGGACTCTGCGATCTCGTTTACCGGATAAGCGTCGATCTCCCAGCCAAACTTTAACTGAGCCTCTACCTTATCGCCCTCGGTTACGGCAACGTTTCTCATGTTATCGGCAACACGCATAACACGGATGTGGCTGCTCTCTACAACACCGATTGCGGTGCGCATCCAGCTGCCGATCTTCTTCTGAAGCTTCTCATCAGACCAATGACCTACTACTACCTTGCGTTCGATACCCATACGGGTTACCATGTGGCCGAACTCTCTGTCACCATGTGCGGACTGGTTCTCGTTCATGAAATCCATGTCGATGGTGTCATACGGAATCTCCATATTAAACTGGGTATGCAGATGCAGTAACGACTTTCTGTACTCCTGAAGACCAAGAATCCAAGACTTTGCTGGGGAGAAGGTATGCATCCAAACGATCACACCTGCACACTCCTCGTCGATGTTTGCCTCGTTGAAGGTACGGCGAATCAGCTCGTTTGTGATCAGAGTTGGCTTCCAAACAACCTCAAATGGAAGATTTCCAGACTCGTTTAACTTCTCTACAATAATCTTGGAATGCTCTGCTACCTTCTGTAAGCACTCGTCACCGTACAGATCCTGAGATCCGGTACAAAACCAAAACTTATAATTCTTTCCTGTTTTCATTTCAAAAACCTTCCCTTTCTAATAATGTCAGATTCGTGTTTGTTATAGAACACGATATTGTCCAATCAATGTTCATCAATGTTTTTGATAGGCAAAGATCGGACGGCCCGTCTCGTCGTACTGCACCTTTAACAGATGCGCATGGCGATTTGGATCGTATAGCGGATCCTTCGTCTTGATGCCATCGTAGGTTCTTGCATGGTAAACCATGATGTCATTGCCGTCCTCATCCGTTGTAAAGCTGTTATGGCCTGGACCATACAGTCCCTTCTCTGGATCGGTTACCAGTACTGGCATACGCTCCTTTGTCCAGGAAGCCGGATCAAGCAGATCCGCATCCTCGTCTGCGCTTAACAGACCAACGCAGTAGCAGGAACCGGTTCCGCTGGCGGAGAAGGTCAGCCACAGCTTTCCAGCATGCTTTAACACGGCTGGTCCCTCATTTACCCAGAACAAAATGCGCTCCCAGTCATAATCTGGCGTTGTGATCATCTCCATAACGGTTGCCAGCTTATCTGGTGCTGCCATTTTGGCAATGTAAAGATTGGATATATTAGATGCTTTCTGCGCCCACACATAATAGTAGTCACCCTTATGCTCGAAGATCGTTGCATCCAGTGAGA
This sequence comes from Acetatifactor sp., assembly GCA_963626545.1. Lineage (GTDB taxonomy): Bacteria > Bacillota > Clostridia > Lachnospirales > Lachnospiraceae > Anthropogastromicrobium. The sequence continues at coordinate 5,930 of CAVFYJ010000096.1, forward strand.
AATCCGTAAAGGAGAACGGATCTTCATCGCAGCCCTTCATCGGTCCTAACTCGCTCCACTCACCTGTCATCGGATCACCATCGCATACAAGCACGTACGGGCGAATCTTCCAGATATCCTCTGCCTCACCTGCGGCAAAATAAATGCACCACTTTCCATAGACAAAGTGAAGCTCCGGTGCCCAGATATGGCAGCTCATCGGACCATGCTCATGCTTGACCCAGATCTGACGCTCCTTCGCGTCTTTCAGACCATTTAAGGTCTTGCTGCTGCGAAGCAAAATGCGGTCATAAGCCGGATAGGAAGCGGTAAAATAATAGGTGCCATCGGCAGCCTTACATACAAACGGATCGGCGCGCTGCTCAATAAACGGCTCATTGTACTCCGTAATCGGTCCATTCTTTTCAAGTGACTGCCAATTTGTTTTCTCGTCCATTTCGATTTCCTCGCTCTGACTTATTCTACGGTTACAACCAGATGAAGCACGCTGCACTTTGGAAGTGTTAGCTTCAGGCCATCGTCTGTCAATGTCGCGCCATTAAATGCTTCACACTTTACCTGATCTGGATTATCAAAGGTGTTATGCTCATGCATCTCACCCGTTAAGATCATGCCCTCAACTGCTGCCGCCTTTCCACTGTCAAGTACAACGTCAACTGGATAATCTTCAGTAACAGACTCGTTTGTCAGCGTGATGTGCATCTTTCCATCCTTGCCCATGGATACGGACTCGGTCATGTTTGGTGCCTGATGGCTCTCTGGTCCAATCAGCTGTGTCTCAAGGGTACTGTCAAGAAGCTCGGCATCCTGATGTGCTTGATACAGATAGAAGACAAACCAGGTCGGAGTCTTGATCATACGCTCGCCATCGGTCAGAATGACAGACTGAAGTACGTTTACCATCTGTGCGATATTAGCCATCTTGACACGGTCACAATGCTTATTGAAGATATTTAAGTTGATTCCGGCAACAAGTGCATCACGCATGGTATTCTGCTGATATAAGAAGCCCGGATTGGTGCCTGGCTCTACGTCAAACCAGCAGCCCCACTCATCGACAATCATGCCGACTTTCTTCTCTGGGTCATACTTGTCCATGATTGCGCCGTGACGTCTGATCAGCTCTTCCATGTAATAAGTACGTCTCATAGTCTCATACCATTCGGTCTCGGTGAACTCGGTTGCACTTCCCTTGTGCTCCCATCCGCCCGGATGTGTATAATAATGAAGGGACAGGCCATCCATTGCGCCATGTGCCTCCTTTGCCATGCGGCGATTGGTGGTCTCAAGAACCTTCTCGGTCCACTCATAATCGTCTACATTGGCACCGCAGGCGATCTTACTAATCGGCGCTGCATTGTTATAATTTCTCACATAGGTCTGGTAACGACGATACATCATGCCATACTGCTCTGGAAGCATGTTTCCGCCGCAGCCCCAGTTCTCATTGCCGACACCAAAATAGTCTACCTTCCACGGCTCTTCATGACCATTCTTTGCACGAAGATCTGCCATCGGGGATACGCCCTCAAAGGTCATGTACTCAACCCACTCGGACATCTCCTGTACCGTGCCACTACCCATATTTCCGTTGATATAGGTCTTGCAGCCAAGCTGACGGCACAGTTCCATAAACTCATGCGTACCAAAGCTGTTGTCCTCAACAACGCCGCCCCAGTGCGTATTAATCATCTTCTTTCTGCCTTCCTTCGGGCCGATACCATCCTTCCAATGATACTCGTCCGCAAAGCAGCCGCCCGGCCAGCGAAGTACCGGAACATGAATCTCCTTTAATGCCTCAACCACGTCATTTCTCATGCCGTTTGTGTTCGGAATTGGAGAATCCTCTCCCACGTAAAGACCCTCATAAATGCAGCGTCCCAGATGCTCAGAGAAATGTCCCTGAATCTCAGGATTGATATGTCCCTTGATCACGTCTGGACGAATATGTAATTTTGCCATAACAAGCCTCCTTTGTCTTTTATTTTGTTATCTCAATTTTACAACTTGTACCCTCGTATTGACAAGTTGTTTCTCAAAGAAATACAAGTTTTTCATCACCGAAGGACTTTTCGTAACATCCTATAGCGTCAACGCTTCCTGATACCCCGATTTTTTCTCAATACGCATCCGTCTCACAACTTCTAACAGTCGAGTGTCTGTAATGCGGTCAAGCTGTTTTAATCGGGTGTCAGAAATTGGTTCTTTTGACAGACATTTTTGATAGCTTGCCTCATCCATATGAAGAAAATGAAACTCCCCTGGATAAAATAAGGCAAGTCGCTGCGCAATCCACAGCCCTTCTGGGTCGAAATCACCAGAGTAATACACAGTTGTATGGGATGCGGCAAACAATTCGAGTGCGATAAGAGCAGCAAGCTTTGGCTGTCCATTCATACAAAGGCAGGTGGAATCTGGATTTTTTGCACAGCGAAGTGCAAACACGGAAGGATTTTCATCAATGTATACCGTCTTGTCTGGACTTTCAAGGCTTTTTAATTTCGTTAATACGGTCAGCGGAACTTGAAGGATGTCATGCTCTGCCGCAAAACCTTGAAGTCCTCTGTGGCAGGTGCCATCTTTTCGTATACCAGTTGCATGATATAAGAGTACATAGTTTGAGACATCGTCGAGTAAAATTCCACATGCAAGAAAACTTTTCTGACGCTTGTAGGATGGAAATTGCTCGGATGCCGGCACCTGAATGTCTCTTTTCTCAAGATCGAGAAGAATGACCTGATCGAGAAGATCACCCTGCACGCCTCCCTTGTCAAAGGCATGTGGATTCTTTGTCAAACGTGCCGCAAAGACCGGAAGATACTCGACCGCGGAGGTTCGATATGGTAAGGAGTTTATAATATCAGCAGAAAGAAAAAGAAGGCGCTTCCACTCCTGCAAGTTTTTTTTGCTGTTTCCTTTTTGCAGTTCAAGAAGGGACGGGACAAAGGATTGTGCTGCAGTGTTCTCACAGTAATGAGAAAATTCCGTCCGTATCGCTTGCTGCTTCTTTTCTTTGTTTTCTTTTTGCTCTTTTTTCGAAATGGGCGTGGTGCCAAAATAAAGCTGCAAAAGCTGTTCTGAAGACACATCTGCGTAACGGCTTGCGCAAAGCGCCTTTGAAAAACGCTCTGCGCTGATGGTTATGCTTTTTTGTCCATGGAAGTTCTGCCCAAAGAAGCCCTCCAGCACATCAATTTCATGTGCGGATGGATTTGCCACCCGCACACTTCCTGTAAACCGCCCAAAAGATGCATATTTTTTCCAAAAGTCCGACAATATTTTGTGCCAGACAAGATCTGATTGAAAATAAGCTCGACATTCACGTTCGACCTCATTCAAGTTTTGCACTTTCTAGTGCCACCTCCTCTTCACTTTCCAATAATTTCTTGGAATGACCATTCCAAAGATAGGGCATTACCGAGACAAACTTTGCATTTTCCGGACGAATCAGCTGATAGATTGCGAGTGCATCAAGCGTGTCACTATCTCCCCAAAGAACCTGTGAATTGATGATAAAGTCAAACTCAAACTCGCTCATCAGTCGGAACATATCGCGGATATTTCGGCTGTCGACACCGGCAAATGCCTCATCAAGCGAAATTAGACGCGGTGCATCTGCACGTCCACCCTGATATTTTGCCACAACAGCTGAGAACAATGGCACGTACATCGACATTGCTTTCTCACCACCGCTAAACGTTCCAAATACGCTGTTTGTCAGTTCTTTGCGGCGCTCGTTATTCTTCTGTGAGAACAGCTGAAACTCAAACCATTTACGGTAATCGAGTGTCTCCTTCATTACCTGATTGAATGATACCATTCCGCCGTTGTCCTTTGCATTTCTTCTCGCCTGCTCGACCTTTGAGCGGAAGTGTTTGGAAAGCTTTTCGAAATCGCGATCGTTTAACAAATGAGAATCACGCTTTAACAACTCGACAAGTTCCTTTGTATCTAGCTGGTCTTCCTTTTCTGCGGTCTTGCTACGCCAGCGAAGGGATAGCTTCAGACCACTTGACGTATTCATCGCATTCATCAGCGAATTCATCTTTTCAACCCATGCATCCGACGAATTGATTTTTGCACGAATCTTTCGACCCATTGTGTTTGCAAGAATATCTTCAAATAAGGTACGATCTTCGCTTCGGATCAATCCGGATTCTACCTCAATCTCCTCTGCAAGATACTGCGGCAGCTTCATGAATGGAATTTGAGTGCCCTTAAATTTTGCCGTAAAATCAGCACGGTCAGCGCGAATTGATAGCTGTGGAGCATCTGTATTCAATTCCTCAAAAAGAGTTGTCTGCTCAACATGATACTCCGATAAATAGGCTTTGTTTTCAAAAAAGATCTGATTTAGATTTTTTACCAGTGCCTCTCTGTTTTGCTTTCCGACACCGGACAAAAGCGATACAATCTGTGCGCTGTCGTATTCCTTTGATTCCTTTGATTCCTCTAGTTCCTTTGTTTTACTCTGCTGTAAAAAACTTACATAACCAAGATTACGCTCTGCCTCGAAGATTGTTTGCAGCCACGAAACAGCTTGCTGCAGCTTCTCTGCCTGAATCCGACCTGCTTCGATTTTTCCTTCAAGTTCCTTTGCGGCATCCTGCTTTTGTGTCTTCATTCGCACACAGCTTTTCATTTTTTCCGGATATTCATTTAACCAAGTGCTGCACCGGTCCAGTCGATCCTGAATTTGCGCATAATCGGTTAATTCCAACTGCTTTTGAACAGAAGAAAGCTCCTGTTTGAGTTGAACAAGTTTTTTATTTTCCCGCTCCACATCATAGCGAATTTCATCGAGATCGGCTTCCTTTTGCTCTAAATCTTCTTCAAGCAGACGAATGTTATTTTGGCTGTTTCGATACAGTTCATGCAGCGATTCAATTTTCTGAAGCCCAGCCGCATAGGAAAAAGCGGCATCCTCTGCCTGTTCAAAGACAGAAAGGCTGCATTCAAGGTACACTTGCTGTGCCAATGCAAGCGCTTCCTTTTTTCTTTCGTTTAGCTGTTCGGCCAGTTTTTTGCGTTCCTCTTCGATGCGAAGTGATTCTGCCTGTAAACGACCCCACTCACGTGCAGCAGTCTCCAGCATTTTTAAGGCTTCTTTCAAATCTTTGTCCTTTGGAAATACCTGATACTCCTGTAAAAGTGTTTGCTGACGCTGTGTGAGTAGTTGCTTTTTCTGCTCAAGAAGTGTTTTTTGCGCCTCCAAATTAGAAAGAAGTGCCTTGCATTCTTCTATCTTTTGTCTGCGATTTCGCTCTCTTGCCTGTGCACCGATAAATTTTGCAGTATACGCGCCTGTGATGGTACCCGTCACCGGTCCAATTTGGTAAATGCCATTTGAACAGATTGTGGCAGCTGCATCAACCGTATTTGCGTCTGCATCTAGCGCGCTGTTAGATGCTATGTCTGTGGTTGTCATTGCTATTCCATTTGTCGGCAAATCGAGCCATGCAATCTGACCCAAAATAGAAGTCAAACGCTGATTCATAAAAATATCATTGGCAGACGCGCCCAGCTCAAGCACATCAAGAAGGCTGTGTGCGGCGCGTTTTTTCGTGACAAACAGATAACGGTCACAACAGTCCTTCTCGCCGTCGTTCATGGCAAGCACTTCGTCTTTATACTGCTCGTCAATTACCAACGCATCAAGAATTCCCATGAAAAGAAGGGATTCTTCTAAGCGATTGCAGGTCATTTCGTCAAGTGTACTGTCAAATTCAATCAACTTATATAACTCTTGGTACGGAATCTGCTTTTCTGTCAAACGCTTTCGATTTTCAATTACAGCTTCTGTGCGCTCCGGCTGTGGCTCTCTTTGATTTTCCCACTGAGACAATTCCGTTTTTGCCGCACGATATTGCTCATCAATCTCTTTTTCTTCTCTTTCTACGGCAGAGGCTTCGGATTTTAACGCATCCTTTGCCAAGATCCACGCATCACCGACCTTTTGTTGGATTCTTGTAAAATCAGGTTCCTCTTGATACGCATCAACAAAGACACAAAATTCATGCAGCTGCTCGCCATCCAATATTAGCTCTTCATTTTTGCCATTCCAGTCATAGAGCGCTTCCTTCCACTCGTTTTGAACCTGAACAAACATCGCTTCTAACTCATTTTGCTTTTTCTGCGCAATATCCTTCTCGCGCTCATTCTTCTCACGCTTTTGCAAAAGGGTATCCTTCTCGCGCTCAAGCCCCTGCATGTTGCGAAGCATCTGCGTTCCCTGACGAATCTTAGATTTCATTGTCTCAAACTGTTGTTTGTGTAATTCAAACGAATAGGATGCATCCAGATTGGAAAGCAGCTCATCCTGCATAAAGGTATGCTCCTCAAATGCCATATCCTCTGCCTGCGATGCCATCTCTTCAAGCAGATCCTTTAGCTGTGTTTCTTTCTCATAGCTAATATTCTCCTCTAACTTTTTGCGATTTTGAAGGTCCAGATGCTGATCTTCCTTCGCAGTCAGATTGTTCTTCTTTCGTTTAAAGATTTCCTGATGCTCAAAAAGCTCCTTTGAAAGTGCAAATTCTCTGTCCTTTAATGCCACCGCATCGCTCTTATTTAATGATTCTTTTTCTCGTTCCATTGACACTTTCGTTGCGTCCATTTGAATGAGTTCTTCCTCAAGACGTATGGCCTCTTTTTCACAGGATTCCTTTTCCTGCATCTGTTCTTTCATTTGCGTCTCTGTCTGAGAGAGAAGATCTTTTTGAGTTTCAAGGTTTTGCGCCTTTTCAAATAAAACGCAGCGA
>CAVFYJ010000097.1:0-12557 GCA_963626545.1 Acetatifactor sp.
TCACTACGACTGGGCAGTTACAAGCCCACTACCTTTAGGTGGTGGGTAGTTGACATGGAGGATTGGATTTTATGAATACACAACAATTAGAGTGCTTTGTACATGTAGCAGATCGCCTTAACTTTACAAAAGCAGCAGAAGAACTCTGTATTTCTACACCTGCTGTTTCCAACCACATACGAAATTTGGAGGACGAGCTAAACACACCTCTCTTCATTCGGACTTCAAAGGTCGTAAAGCTTACTGAGACTGGTTCTTTGTTTTACAGTGAAGCAAAAAGTATTTTGGAAAAAATGGATATGGCAGAAAAAAAGGTCCGCAAACTTGCGAACCAGAAACTAACAGTCCTTCGAGTCGGCTGTTCCTGCCAAGCAGAATTACACTCAATGGAGCGAACGCTGCACGATCTTCGACTTGAATTTCCCAATATGTATCCACAAATCATTATTCAGGATTATTTCCAATTAAAATCCTTATTTGATAACGGACAGTTGGATGTGGTAATTGCGACAAAAGATATGATAGACGGAATTCATGACTGTGTTTTCAAAAAGGCAAAGACGATCAAAAGCTACGCGGTATTATCACCAGAGTCCTCACTCGCAAAACGGACAGCGCTTTCTTTTTGCGACCTTGAAAATGTTCCATTAATTACGCTGCATCCAAGATACATTCCGTTCCAATATGGAAATCGTCTGCAGGAACTCATTGCACTTCATTCGCAAAATCATTTTCATATTTTATGTGAGCACGACCAGTCTGCCCTTTTACTTGCAAAATGCAATTACGGAGTAGCCATTCTTCCTGAAATTTATATACCAGCTTCCACCGATGATCTGATCATCCTACCATTTACCGATGAGCAGGTAATCATCGAATATGGAATTGCATATCATAAAAATAGCCGTGAAAAGCATGTGCGAAAATTTATCCAATATTTTTGCGATGATCTTGAAGCTGAAAGTTAATCTACAAACAAAAACAGGAAAATTGTTTTTGGTACAATTTTCCTGTCGAAATCTATATTTCTATCTATATCTACTATTCATCCATTTTTATATTCGGTATACCGTTTTCATCCTAGCGCCATATAAAGGCGCTTTGTGGAAGAGGCCGGTGATTCATTAAATGCAACGGCAAATTCTTCGCTCAGCAAATGCTCCACTTTTCGTTTAAACCGTCGCTCGGTCTCACCAAGCTTTCTTCCCTTCTCCATTGTCTGCTCTTCCTTTTCGCAGATTTCTTTAAATAACTGCAAATGTTTCCCCACATCACTGGCCGATAAAAGTTCTCTGTAATGTGCTTCCAGCAAGGATACCTTCGTTGAACGCGACGGCTTTACCTGCATTTTTCTTAAACAGGCTAACTGTGCAATAGCCTCATCCTGCGTCATTGCCATCTTCATTTCTTCCTCTGCCTTTACCGGAATGTAGATGCGTTCATTGGCTGTCGTGAATGGCGGCCGCAGTGTATAATATTCTTTCTCACCCCCTGGCAAAAACTTCAGTTTGCCAATTGCTTCAATTCTACACACTCCCGCATTTCCATACATGATATATTGTCCAATATGATATTTCATTTGCATTTTTCCTGGCTTAGTCAAAATAATTTCCAATAGGCTGCTGGTTGTTCTGCTTTTTCAATGTCACAAGAATTGAACCATCTGGCTGTACATTCTCCTCCATAATCTTAAACTTGATGCCACGGCGGGTCATAAGCGCTTTATAAGTCTCATACTCTTTCTGAATCTGTGCTTTATTAAACTCAGATGGATATCCATCCTTTGACTGAAAACAAATCGTCTGTAACAGGCAGGCTGCTTTTACTCTTTTCATCTCTACAATACTCCTTTCATTCAACCTCTTTCATTTGACGTTTACTATTATACACCAAAAATGTATATTTTTCAAAGGCGATATTGTACAAAATTCACAATTTCTATAGTAGTCAAAATGCCTACACTATCATTTACATCCAAATAGTTTTGTTGTTTCTTTTCCTGTTAAAACTTGATTCAAAACCATTACCGCTCTCTTTATATTTTCCACATCGACGGAGGAATAGTTCATGACAAATGTATTTTCAGTATGTGCAAACATATCGTGCGAACTTTCTTTTCCTATGTTTTTTGTATCTTCTTTTCGTATATCTTTTCGTGCATTTTCCTTCAAATCTTTTACATAGTAGCGCGACAGCGGGTCTAGCTTCACACCACCCGCCTTTGCCTTCTCGACAATCTCTACTTCTGTGCAGTTCGACTGGATGTGCATCAGAAAATGAACGCCGGCCTCTTCCTCTTGTATTGTTATGTATTTTCCAATTGACCCGCTCTTTAGCTCCTTTAAAATGGCATCGCGCTTATTCTGATAATAATTGCGCAGTCGGTTGATGTGCTTTTCAAAGCTGCCATTCTCCATAAACTGTGCCAGCGTATACTGCTCAAAGTTTGACACGGTACAAGAGTAAAAAGAAAGCTCATTGTAAAAGCGGGTTGCTAAATCCTCTGGCAGCACCATGTAGCTGATACGCACGGTAGATGCAAGTGTCTTCGTAAATGTATTGATGTAAATTACCTTACCAGAAATGTCAATGCTTTGCAGCGTTGGAAATGGCTTTCCGCTTAAGCGAAGCTCACTGTCATAGTCATCTTCTATAACGTAACGTTCCTTTTCCTTTGCTGCCCAACCGAGTAACTCATAGCGGCGGCTGACCGGCATGACAAGACCAGTTGGAAAATGATGCGATGGCGAGGTATGGATGATGTCAATCTTCTTTTCTTCTAATTCACGAATCGACACGCCACACTCATCCAGATCGACGTGGCGATAGGATACACCCATACTCTTACAAATTTTGCTGATCTTATGATAGCCCGGATTTTCCACGCCGTAGATCAGATTTTTTCCGAGCAGTTGAATCAAAAGACCATAGAGATATTCCGTTCCGGCGCCGATGATAATCTGGTGCGGTGCTACCTGCATACCGCGAAAATCCCTTAAGTAGCGGGCGATTGCATTGCGAAGAGGCAAAATGCCGCCGCAGGGAGGATTGATCATCAGCTGAATACGGTTGTCGTTTAACACACTTCGCACGGTCTTCGTCCAGATGGTAAATGGGAAGATTTCGCTATCGGTCTGGTTACTAGAAAAATCGGCAAAGTAAGGGGAGGTGGCAACATTAGAAGAATCGTCAAACGTGTTTGCATTCATACTTGTTTTCGCGCTTGCATTCAGATTTCCCATCACTTGAACTTGATTTTCATTTACTTGGGTTCCTATTGCTTGATTTCCCATTGCTTGATTTCCCATTACTTGATTTTCCATCGCTCGTTTCATCATGAGCTTCGCGCCCCGCGCAGCTACCATATCAATATCGGACACATAAAAGCCACGCTTTGGCATGGAGTAAATATAACCTTCATCCGAAAGCTGACCATAGGCATTCTCCACGGTAATGACACTTATACCCAGATTTTTCGCAAAAGTACGCTTTGAAGGCAGCTTCTCTCCAGCGCACAATTTTCCTTGTAAAATGTCGTTTTTGATGCATTTATAGAGCGATTCATAGAGCGAATCTGACCCTGTCGCGGTTAAATTATATGTCAACATCTGATCTTTTTTCTCCAATCTGACCTTACTGAATATATTTATTTTGGGGATTTTCTTATGTCCACTTTATGAGTATAATGCAGGACAAGTCAAATGTAAAGCGACAGTTCATGGCGACACCCTGAGGTGGATGGCTTTCACGAGGCGATTCCCGTGTGGGAGCGGGCTTACGAAATAACTGAGACAAAAAGGTGCGTGGAAGGCGCCGCGGGAACAAGGGGCGCCGACGAAACCATCACCGAGGGGCGTTTCGTAACCTTCCCACGTACTAACTTTGAAAAAGGAGACAATCACTATGGATACTACAAATACTTCTGTCACCGCAACGGAGCGTTATAAATTAAATAAGGAACTGGCCCAGATGTTAAAGGGCGGCGTAATCATGGATGTTACCACACCGGAGCAGGCGCGCATCGCTGAGGCCGCTGGCGCATGTGCTGTTATGGCGCTTGAGCGTATCCCGGCTGATATCCGTGCCGCTGGCGGTGTTTCCCGTATGAGCGATCCGAAGATGATTCGCGGCATTCAGGAGGCAGTCTCCATTCCGGTTATGGCAAAATGCCGTATCGGCCATTTTGTTGAGGCGCAAGTACTTGAGGCAATCGACATCGACTACATTGATGAGAGTGAAGTTCTTTCCCCGGCTGACGATGTGTACCATATCAATAAGAGAAACTTCCGTGTTCCGTTTGTCTGCGGTGCAAAGGATCTTGGCGAGGCGCTTCGCCGTATCAACGAGGGCGCTTCCATGATTCGTACCAAGGGTGAACCGGGAACGGGTGATATCGTGCAGGCAGTTCGCCATATGAGAAAGATGAACAGCGAAATTCAGAAGCTGACCTCTATGCGCGAGGATGAGCTGTTTGAGGCTGCAAAGGTTCTTCAGGTTCCATATGATCTTGTCCTGTATGTTCACAACATGGGACGTCTTCCAGTTGTAAACTTCGCAGCAGGCGGCGTGGCTACTCCTGCCGATGCCGCTCTTATGATGCAGCTTGGCGCAGAGGGTGTATTCGTTGGTTCTGGTATCTTTAAGTCTGGCAATCCGGCAAAGCGTGCTGCCGCAATCGTAAAGGCTGTCACAAATTATACGGACGCAAAGATGATCGCTGAGCTTTCCGCTGATTTGGGTGAGGCTATGGTCGGCATCAACGAACAGGAAATCGCGCTTTTGATGGCAGAAAGAGGCAAATAAGTATGACAATCGCAGTTCTCGCTCTGCAGGGTGCCTTTGCAGAGCATGAAAAAATGATCCGCTCTCTCGGCGCAGACTGTATCGAGCTGCGTCAGGCGGATGACTTAAAAAAGCATTATGATGGGCTGATTCTTCCGGGCGGCGAAAGTACCGTTCAAGGAAAGCTCCTTCATGAACTTGGCATGTTTGATACCATAAAAAAGCAGATCGAGGACGGTCTTCCCGTCCTTGCGACCTGCGCAGGAATGATTCTTTTAGCCTCTGCCATTGATGGTCAGATTGCAGGTCAGCCAGACTCCTATTTTGGCACGCTGCCTGTTCGCGTCAGACGAAATGCCTACGGAAGACAGCTGGCAAGCTTTCACGCCGAAGCAGATGTTGCTGGCATAGGGATTGTCCCGATGACCTTTATCCGCGCGCCATATGTTGTGGAAATGGATACGGATGCGCTTGCTTCAGGAAAAGGGCAAATCCTTGCCGTTGTGAATGACCGCATCGTGGGCGTGCGCTACAAGAATCAATTTGCATTCGCATTCCACCCAGAATTGGATCCAGACACTCGCATTCATCAGGCGTTTCTTGACTGCGTGAAGAATTCTGTTAATTAAACTCTTTTTGCGAAAATCAATCATAGCTTCAAAAACAAAACATCCGGCAGACAAACGCTGCCGGATATTATCGATCATTTCTTATTTTTGCTCAGTCAGATATACTAGTCGAAGTCCATTCTTTCCAAGCCGTTCAAAATATAATAAATACAAATGGAATGTATTGGCAGCTTATTTTACTCACACTCCCGTCTCGTAATCCTGCCACGGGACACTCGACTGTGGCTCAAATGGACTGGCCGTTGTCTGCGGTTGTGGCTCAAACGGATCGGCACTCACAGTTGGCGCTGGCTGCGTCTCATAAGAATTCCCATTTTGTGCCGGTGAAGTCTCAAACATGTCTGTGGCCGTATTTGATCCGCCGACATCGGGCCAATTGTCGTCATCATATGTATCCCATTCCCCATTCTGATACAAAGATTCAAACCAATCGCCATACGAATTATACTGAAAAAAATTATGGCGTTCAGGTCCTTCCACTCCAGCAAAATGAGCGATTCCACCGATCTTTTCCCACACGGAATTTGCTTGGGTTCTCACAGTTCCATAGTCTAACAGGCTAATCTGGTTATTCAATGTGACCATTTCAGTGATCTCATATCCGCCGTTGCGGCTATCCTCTTTTACAACAAAATCATCATATGGGATACGAAGCGGCGAATGCTGAACTGCCGCCTCGTAACCAACCTGCACATTATAATCAGCTAGATAGCACACCGTAAGTGCCTGATAACAGTACACACGATCCGCATCCTGCTTTAATGCATATTCAGCAATGGTTTTCCGTTTCATCTCCCACACACGACTCGGCTGAAACTCATACAACATTCCATCTTTTTCATAGGCGAAAAAGGATCGGTGATGAGTTTCCTCTACCTCATCGCCCATGTCATAACGACCTGCGACCCAAAAGCCACCCGCCGCCTTAAATCCATCTGTCGGCTTTTCCCATACCGTAAATATGCCAATTCTCTCACGCTGACTTCTTCTAGCATTTGGCACTACACAATTGCCGCGAAGCAGCCACACCTTTGGATTATCCTCACTAATCTCCCAGTTTCCTTCGCCTCGTCTGTCAAAGTAAAAAACATTGTATTGATCCAGTTCTTCCTTCTCATCTTCTGGAAGTATGGACCTCAGGCGCTCCATTGCTTCCTCATTTGAGAGCTGTGAAAACTCTTTTTCTGGCAGATTCATCACATAATTTCCATGCACTGGCCAAATGGAAATTGCGATACTGACAATCACTGGAAGTAGTGCCATCCCCACCAGTGGAATCAGATACCCCCACAGTTTCTTCCAAGAAAATGGCTCGATTCCAGCATAGGATTCCTCCTGCAAAATTCGCTTGATTTTCCACGTCTTGATAATAAACAAAATATCACAAATTTCAAATGCAATCAGTCCGATTATAATAAGAAAACCAAACGTATCATTTGCATTTATATCAATGTTGCCCTCTGGAAATCTATGAATCGCATTGAGAAATAACAAAAGAAGCATTTTTCCACAAATAAAGATCTTAAGTACCCAGGCAATGCTGCCATCGTCTTTACTTAATTCTGCTTCTACTGCCGCATCCAGATAATTTGCCATCACCATAACAGCAATACTGCTGGCAATCATTGTTCCCACTCGCAGGCCAAATTGCAAAAATTCATACGGCTGTGCTTGCGCCAAAACAGCAATCGGCATCAGCAAGCCCCATCCATATACCGCATAAAATGCCTTTCGAAACGACTTACTGATCGTTCTCATGCGATACAAAGAAAATACCATCAAATAGACGCCTATCCAGCCAATCACTCCTGGCAACATGTTATTGACATTCGGAAGCCAGACTAGGAAAATTCCAATCCAAAGAACGGTAAGCATCTTATTAAAACCATTGTTGGAATCGTACGGATGCACCAGCTTAAACTCATGGGCAAGCTCGTCCGCGTCACCCATGCGGCTCACCGCCTCGACGTAAGCTGCTTCCTCATTCATGCCCTCGTCCATCAGCTCATATGCCTCGTCCTCAATGTGACTTTCCATCTCCTCGCGGACAATCTTTTTTTCTCGCTGACCGATAATCTCCTCTGTCACCCGGTCGAGAAATGCATTCATTTTTTCTATATGGCCGGTAGTTCCCGTATCGGCACCATTTTTCTCCATGTTACTCATATAATCACCTTCCCTTTCCTCAATCACCGGGCTGTCCAAACGATCCGCCGACTCTCCCTGCTTCTCTTACGCCTATTACGCATTTTGCAGCTGCAGTACCTTCCCGACTGCTCCTGCGTATTCCTTCCATTCCTCTTTCTGGCGACCTAACTCTTTCCTCCCCATTTTCGTAATCTTATAGAAGCGGCGCTTTCTCGCAGAACTCGTTTCCTCCCAATATGCCTCCAGAAAGCCATCCTGCTCCAGCGAATGCAAGATCGGATAAAGTGTTCCTTCCTTCAAGGAAAAGACTGTTTCCGAACGCTGCTCCAATTCCTTAATGATTTGATAACCATACATTTCCTTCTCCTCAAGGACACTAAGTACTAACATGGATGTACTTCCCTTTACTAATTCTTTGTTTACGCTCATGATGTTCTCCTTTCCGTTCTGAATGAATTCCAATGCCTCGTATATCTATGTATAGATTATCATGGTATTGGAAATTTGTCAAGACTTCTCACTATGTAAGTGGTGGGCGAGGTGAATGTGCTTTACGAGACGGGACGTTGTAGCAGGACTTTCAAAATAAAGTAAGATAATAAAGAATGTAACAGGTGCCTGCGGAATTGGGCCCGTCGACAAAGTCACTTCACCGAGTCCACCTTAAGACAACCTTGCGGGAGTTTCCCATTTCAAAACTTCCGGGTTGAAAATGACACAAATCAATGTTATACTAATAACATCAATATTTTATCAAGTATGAAATTAATTGAATCGCAATTTACATCGCAATCTACATTATAGAGAGAGGACTGAAAGAAAAATGGAAGACAATATTTTTATGGCCGATAAGAAGGCCATTTCGTTCGAAGATTATCTTGTTTTTAATGAGGGCAGCCGCGGCAATCTTGGAGATGAACTCCCGGTTATGGTGTACCGAATGCTGGAGTATTCCCTTCGTGAGGAATTGACCAATCGCTTTGGCAAGGAAACGCAGATTGATGTATTTCGCAGTGCCGGAAAGCTTGCCGGTACCTATTTTGCACGCCATATGCTAAATCTAAATCAGCCGCTTGACAAATTTGTCAGCGAACTTCAGAACAAAATGCAGGAATTAAAGATCGGCGTTCTGCGCATCGAGGATGTGGATGAGGAAAGCGGACGCATTATTCTGACGGTGGCTGAAGATGCAGACTGCTCTGGTCTTCCAGTTCTTGGCGAGACCGTGTGCAACTATGATGAGGGCTTTATCTCTGGTATTTTATCGGTATATTCTGGAAAACCATACACCGCCATTGAAGTGGACTGCTGGGCAACCGGCGACCGTGTATGCCGTTTTCATGCAAATGTCACCAGTGAAACTGCTCCTTCGGATCATTCCTGATGGGAGCTTTCTATGGAGAATATTGAAAATACAGAGAAAAACTGTGAATTATTATTTGACTACTTAAAAAGCATCCTGTACGACCCAAAGACGAAGCCGCTTGATCTGAACGCACTGGATGCTTCTTTTGTAAAGCTCGGCAAGGGTCTTCAATACTTAGAGCATGCGATTGAGGAGATGCGCACCTACTCGGAGGCACTTTCCCGCGGAAATCTCTCCTGCACGATTCCATCGCGCGACAATCCGCTGTGCGCAAACCTGAAAAATATTCACTCGAATTTGAATCATCTGACCTGGCAAGCCAAGCAG
The DNA here is from genome assembly GCA_963626545.1 of Acetatifactor sp. GTDB lineage: Bacteria > Bacillota > Clostridia > Lachnospirales > Lachnospiraceae > Anthropogastromicrobium. Next base: position 9,253 of record CAVFYJ010000097.1, read on the forward strand.
GTGGCAAAGGGCGATTATTCGCAGACGGTCTCCTACTTAGGTGAATTCTCAGAGGCATTTAACACAATGACACGCCAGCTTGAGGAACGCGAGGAATTCTTAAAAAAGCAGGCGGAGGAGCAAAAATCACACGCAGATCTGATGGAGGTAGAGGCTCAGCAGGACACGCTTACCGCAATCGGAAATCGTCATTTCTTCGAGACAAGGATACGCGAGCTGCTTGACAGCGGCGAAGAATTTATTTTCTGCTATTGCGATCTTGACCATTTAAAATACGTCAACGACCGCTATGGTCATCTTGAGGGCGATTGGTATATCCGCTACTTCGTTCAGACCATTCAAAATTATATCCGCAAGGATGATCTGTTTGCCCGAATCGGCGGAGATGAGTTTTGTGTGATTTTAAGAAATTGTCCAAAGGCAATGGCACAAGAAAAAATCCATCGCATGCAGGATTCGTTTTCGCATTACGATCTGACAAAGCCGTATGCAAAGAGCTTTAGCTGCGGTATTATTGAAATTCCTGCTGATCACGAAGAGGTCAAAGTCGATGATCTGCTTGAAAAGGCCGATGCGATCATGTATCAGCAAAAACGACTTCACAAAGAGCAATACGCAAGAGAGCTGCCCTGAACACTCAGAGCAGCTCTTTTAATTGATAACAATTTTTTCCATTTTTCTTTGCTTCATACAGCATCTCATCTGCCTCATGCACCATTTCTGAAATGCGATAATCTGGTGGGACGCTTCGATTAATAATTCCCATTGAAATCGTCAGCCGATCCGACGACGGATGCGCACCAAACGGCATTTTCTCATCATGGATTCGGGCAAACAGCGTATCGGCAAATGTACGAAGTTCTTCTTTTGTTTTTCCGATTCCCATCACAATAAATTCATCACCGCCGTAACGCGCGGCAAAATAGTCATCCGATGCAGTTACTGTCTCACTTAAAATGCGTGCAACCGTCTGCAAGCAGTTGTCACCCTCAAGATGACCGTAGCGATCATTATATACTTTGAAATAATCAATATCGAAAAGCCCCATACTGATTTTTTCGCCTCTTACCTGCGCGAGTCTGCTCCACTGCACAAATTGCTTATTTAATCCATAACGATTACTGATCTTTGTCAGTTCATCGGTCTCACTCTTTTTTACAAGTGCCTGATTGTCATTGCTTAACTGGCGGTTTGCATTTCTTTGCTTTTCCAGTTGTTGCCTGTTTTCTAGTGCTGTCGAGATGGCCCGATTGGTCTCTTCCTTCATTCTTTTCTTGACTTCGTAGTACCACTCGTACCATTTACACAGGCCTTCTTGATCGTTTGCCTTCTCATAAAAGCGAATCCATGCACTGCACAGTGCCAGATAATTTGTCAGCGGTCCATCGGTGTCGCGGATCGAATTGACGCGAAGAAGAAGCGCTTTTGCCTCCTCCATTTTTCCCATACGAATCATCACTAAGGCGATTCCGGTCAGATCGCTCGTGACCTCCTGCTCACCAAAGCGTTCTTTTGGCATCTGCATCAACTTGTCATAGGTTTTAAGAACAGCTTCATATTCCCCCAGATGGTAATACAGATGGACATACATATTGACCATGCTCACCTCTGTCACCGGAGAAAGAGGGCCGCCCTCCTTGATCTGCGCCAGATTGCTTTCCAGATATGCTTTCGCTTCCCGATACTCACCCTTCTCAATAAATTTATGGCCAATATTTAAAAACAGCTGGCGCTTGTCATAGTACATCGCCCCATCGGAATGCTCCTTTTCACTGAGCTTTCTTGCTCGCTCAAAATATTCTGCGGCCATTGTTTTCTCACCAAGGTTATGCAGCAGTGCGCCGATATTATTATTGACAATAACAAGAAAGCTGTAATCCTTGCGCTTCTTTGCCAATTCTAATGCAAGAAAGTAGTAATCAAGCGCGAGCAGATCATCGCCCTGCGTGATGTAAATGATCGCTGTGATGTTATAATTTTTCACAAGCAGCTCGTCAAACCGGTATTTTTTCTGGATTTCCTGCGCTAGCAACAACATATCAAGCGCCTCTCTTAACCTGCCGAGTGTCAAAAGTGCATCCCCCATATACATGCGCGCATAGGCTTCCTCGTACATCTGCTCATACTCGGCCGAATGCTCCAACAGCTCGCAGCACAGATCATACGTTTTTTGTGGATCCGAGAAACGGTATTTTATGATTTCCTCACTTTTCCTTTTAAAAAACTCATTCATTCGCAGTCTCTCTTCCCTCCGGCGGATTCAGAGACTCGGTAATCTCATATCCGTTTCTTGTCTTTTTCTTAATTCGATACAGCGCATGATCTGCCGCATTCACATAATGGCGCACGTCATCTGATTCTTTTGGGACGGCATTCACCGCTCCAATCGTGACGGTCACATATGGAAAAACGGCGGAGCGCGCATTTGGTATTTCCAACTTTCGTATCTCCTCCTGAATGCCCTCTATGATTTTTGCCACCTCACATTTTTCCTTTGCCAAGATTGCAAGCAAAAATTCATCGCCGCCATAGCGCCCAGAAAGGCCGCATTCCTTTACTGCCACCTTTAATGTATGTGCGATTTTTTTCAGACAAATATCACCTGCTACATGGCCATACATATCATTGTATTCCTTAAAGAAATCCACATCTACCATGATGACCGTAAGCGGCTCTTGTCGTTTTTTTGCTGCTTCCATTATCTCATCCATACAGCGATTTAATCCTCTGCGGTTCCAAATTCCAGTCAGCTCATCGCGCTCATTTTTATTCTCTAGCGCAAACTGGCGTGCCTCCATACCGGCATAGCGCTCATATTCTTTTTGAAGTTCAATGCGGCGCTTCACACGCTTGATCTGAGCCGCAGTACGCTCCTCATCAAAGATCTGATCGCACTTATAAAATGCCTGATAAGCCTCCTGCAGTTTTTTTGTCTCCCCAGTCGCCCGATACAGTTCGATCTCATACTCTGCAACCTTCACACGCTTTCCTGCCAGATTTGTCACATCTAAAAGTGCCTTTGCCTGAGTAAGAATTTCCTCTGCCTTTTTGTACTCTTTTAACTTGAGCAGCACCTCAATTAAATTGCAGTCGCGCGATAGCTGAAGCAAACAATTTTCACTTTTTTGCAGCGTTTCCTCTGCCCGTTTCAGGCAGCAAAGTGCCTCTTTTGTCACCTGTTTTTGCGTATAACAGATCGCATAGGCAATCCATACATCCGCAGGATACCGATTATTTTCATTAATCGTAAGTAACTATTCAGCACCCTCATATGGAAAGTTGATCTCAAACAATAAAAAGGGTAT
>CAVFYJ010000098.1:0-7977 GCA_963626545.1 Acetatifactor sp.
GCGGCGCTTTCATCTCGGTCATTGAATGGCCGAGGATTCCCGCGCCAGATTCCTAAAAGTTGTTGCTGTTCCATTTCCGTAAACTCTGACAATACCACAATATAGCCATCGTTTTTTTCATAGCGCATTGCTTTATTTTTACCTGTGTGGTTTCTTCCAATCCTTTTAACTGCTCATGCGTGATATAGGCATGATATTCATAATCAGCAGGATGCTTTCCGCTGCCTTCATCAAAAAAGCATACTTTTTTCCCTGATTTTTCGAATAAATCTGCTATATATTTTGCTGTTGTACTCTTTCCGGAGCACGGAAGTCCTTCTACAATATATAATCTTGTCATTATTATTTCTCTCCCCTCTACTTCATATTTTCTTGTCTTTCAAACGAAACATATCCCCTCGCTCTATTTCCCGTTACGAAAATATGATAATCGCCTGTTTTCTCAATCATAAGCGTAAAACCAATTTCTATAAGACCGTTTCCTTCATAAATTGGTTCTTTTCCATCCATTCCCATTATCACATCTACACTTCCTTTTGTCTGTGCAATTTCCATCTGCAATTGATCTCCTGAACGCAGCAGCTTCATCACAGTATCTTCTTGCTTATTTAAGATCGAATACTCCATATAAAAACAATCCGCATCTGAAACTTTATTTCCATCGACAACACTGCTAGGACTGCACTCTGTCAGAATGGCACATATGCAAATTATAAGCAGCCAACTTGCTACACATCTTTTTTCCATTATCTCCTTCACTCCTCCCTTCTATCCCTCCTTCTTTCTTTTATATTACCGCCTTTTTTTATTCTGTCTATCACTTAAAACCTAACTTGCAAAAATCCATAGGTAAGATGCAAAATGCCTATAAAAAAGGCAGCACCCGCAACGATGCCGCCTCAAAAATTTTAATAGAATAGATATAATTAATTTCTTCCGATTTTTCTCTTTACAACAAAAGATCCCTGAAAAACTTAAAAATAAGGTATTTCTCCAATTTCAAATTGTCATGCCTTGTATTGCATTTTCATATAAAAATTGTTTCAATTCTTCGCTTTCACCAGTATTATAGTAATTCAACAATAATGTATTAAACTGCTCCATATATTTATCTGTAATTGTCATAATACCAGAACCAAAAGAAACCAGAATCTTATTTGCAAGCATTAAACTAGTACGTTTATTTCCGTCCCAGAAAAATTGACCTCTTGCGCCCCATGTAAAAGATTCTAACGCTTTATCTGTTGAAGAAGCATCTGGGGCAGATAAAATACTTTCTAGTTCTTCTACTGTTTTTTCTTTATCGGGAACAGGCGGCTCATAATCTGTTCCTGAAATTCCCACACTTCCAGTACGTAGTTTTCCCCATTCAAGTGCTTCATTTCTGGCAATATATTCATTTAATTTACACCAATATTCAAATGTTACAGGTTCATTCACTGTACTTAACAAGAATTTCCATGCGTCACGCATGTTTAAAATCGCCTGAATATCATCAAGCTGTACATTGGGTACATTCACACCATTTAATATCGTCTGTGTCTGCGGAAATGTAACAGCCCTGTTTTCCATCTTCATTCCACAATATACATTTTCATCCCATTTCTTTTTTGCCAGAAACAAACTCTGTTTTGGTGTTAATTGAAATTTATCTTTAAATTTTGGCATCATATATACACCTCTTTTCATTTCAAAAGACCCCTGAAACTTCAGAGTTTGTTTTCCAAAGTCTCAAGGGTCTTTTTATACTTGGGCAAGGAACCCAGTAACCCAGATTCCACTTGCCCTGTGAAAAATCACATATTGAATTACTTATTGTTTAATGCAGCCTGTGCAGCAGCCAGTCTTGCGATCGGCACACGGAACGGTGAGCAAGAAACATAGTTTAAGCCTACCTTATGGCAGAACTCTACAGAGCTCGGATCTCCACCGTGCTCACCACAGATACCGCACTTTAAGTTCGGTCTAGTAGCGCGTCCCTTCTCAACTGCCATCTTAACCAGCTGGCCTACGCCCTCCTGATCCAGTCTTGCAAATGGATCGGACTCGTAGATCTTAGCCTTGTAGTAGGAATCTAAGAACTTACCTGCATCATCACGGGAGAAACCGAAGGTCATCTGAGTCAGGTCGTTTGTACCAAATGAGAAGAATTCAGCTTCCTCAGCGATCTTGTCAGCGGTCAGTGCAGCACGCGGAATCTCGATCATGGTACCGATGTGATACTGCATGTCGGAATTCTTTTCCTTCTTAACCTGCTCTGCAACTTCTACAACAACGTCCTTAACGAACTTCAGCTCTTTCTTCTCGCCTACTAACGGAATCATGATCTCTGGAACGATGTCATAACCCTTCTCCTGTGCAACTTCGATAGCAGCTTCCATAACGGCTCTTGTCTGCATCTTAGCGATCTCAGGATAGGTAACAGCCAGACGGCATCCACGATGACCCATCATTGGGTTGAACTCATGCAGGGACTCGCAGGTAGCGGTTACTTCCTCAACGGTCAGGTTCATATCCTTAGCCAGTGCTGCGATATCTTCCGGATCGGTCGGAACGAACTCATGCAGCGGCGGATCTAAGTAACGAACGGTCATCGGACGTCCCTCAAGAGCCTCGTACATAGCCTTGAAGTCAGCCTTCTGGAATTGAAGCAGCTCTGCTAATGCACCCTCTCTCTGCTCAACAGTCTTGGAAAGGATCATCTTACGGATCTTCGGGATTCTCTCCTCACCGAAGAACATATGCTCAGTACGGCAAAGACCGATACCTTCTGCACCCAGTCTTACTGCGTTGATGGTATCTGCCGGAGTATCTGCGTTTGTACGTACGGACAGCTTTCTGAACTGGTCAGCCCAAGCCATAACACGTCCGAAGTCTCCACCTACAGATGCCTCAACGGTCTTGATGTCGCCCTTGTAAATCTTACCAGTAGTACCATCCAGAGAAATGTAATCTCCCTCATGGAATGTGTAACCACCTAACTCGAAGGTCTTAGCCTCCTCGTCGATCTTGATTTCGCCGCAGCCAGATACACAGCAGGTACCCATACCACGTGCAACTACTGCTGCGTGAGAGGTCATACCACCACGAACAGTCAGAATACCCTGGGATGCATGCATACCCTCGATATCCTCAGGAGAAGTCTCCAGACGAATCAGGATAACTCTCTCTCCTCTTCCGCCGATACCAGCAGCCTTAGCCTCATCTGCAGTAAAGTAAACCTTACCGGCAGCAGCACCAGGAGATGCCGGAAGTGCAGAACCGATAACCTCGCCAGCCTTTAATGCAGCGGTATCGAATGTTGGGTGAAGCAGCTGATCCAGAGATTTAGCCTCGATACGGCATACAGCTTCCTCAGGAGTAATCTGTCCCTCATCTACCAGATCACAAGCGATCTTGATAGCAGCCGGAGCGGTTCTCTTACCGTTACGTGTCTGCAGGAAGTACAGCTTGCCTTCCTCGATGGTGAACTCCATATCCTGCATATCATGGAAGTGGTTCTCAAGGTTAGTAGCTAACTCCATGAACTGCTTGTAAACATCTGGCATAGCCTGCTCCAGAGTGGAGATCGGCTGAGGTGTACGAACACCAGCAACAACGTCCTCGCCCTGTGCGTTTAACAGGTACTCACCGAAGATACCCTTTGCACCGGTAGATGGGTTACGGGTAAATGCAACACCAGTACCAGAGGTCTCACCCTTGTTACCGAATACCATAGTCTGTACGTTTACAGCGGTACCCCAGTCACCCGGAATATCGTTCATACGACGGTATACGATTGCACGCGGATTATCCCAAGAACGGAATACAGCCTTTACAGCCTCCATTAACTGTACAGTCGGATCCTGCGGGAACTCAGTTCCCATTGCATCGAAGTAAACCTTCTTGAAACGAACGATCAGTTCCTTTAAATCATCAGCGGTCAGCTCTACATCGTAGGTTACACCCTTCTCAGCCTTGATCTCATCGATGATCTTCTCAAAATGGCTCTTCGGAACCTCCATAACGACATCAGAGAACATCTGGATGAATCTTCTGTAGGAATCGTAAGCAAATCTCGGATTACCAGTCTTCTTTGCGAAACCTTCAACAGATACATCGTTCAGACCCAGGTTCAGGATGGTATCCATCATACCTGGCATGGACGCACGTGCACCAGAACGAACGGAAACAAGTAACGGATCCTCTACGTCACCTAACTTCTTGCCGTTGTACTCCTCCAGCCACTTTAAAGCCTCAAAAATCTGCTCCTGAATCTCATCAGAAATCTTCTTACCGCAGTTATAGTACTCGGTACATGCCTCAGTAGTTACTGTGAAACCCTGTGGAATCGGCATGCCAAGACCGGTCATCTCAGCCAGATTGCAGCCCTTGCCTCCGAGAAGATTTCTCATAGAAGCATTGCCTTCCTGGAACTTGTAAACCCACTTAGCCATTATAAACCTCCTAAAATAAGGGATTGCTCCCGGTTTTCTTTTGTGTCCAAACAGACTTTTACTGTTTTCACAGACACTCTGTTAATATTATAACATAATCTGGCAATTAGTAAAGTGGAAATTCCTAAAAATTCTTGTAATTTTATTTTTCCTATAGTAAAATAGATGGCATGGTTGTAAGATTCTTGCTTTTGGGCAATCAATCTTGCCAAATAGCGGCCTGCGGCGTGTCCGTCGGGCTACAGAAAGGCATGGTACTTTATATGACAACTCCAATTCTCCCCCACAATCACGGGGATATCCATAACGTCCTTGAGGCGATGCCCTCCAAAGACACCTGTGCAGATATGGCAGGTGCCTTCAAGCAGCTGTGCGATGGCACACGTCTTCAGATTTTTTGGCTCCTCTGCCACAGTGAAGAGTGCGTTTTAAATATCTCAGCTGCTATCGGCATGAGCGCACCTGCTGTCTCCCATCATCTGCGCTGCTTAAAGGATGCAGGGCTGATCACCGGAAGTCGTCACGGCAAGGAAGTCCATTATCATATTGCAAATACCACACAGGCGGCGCTTCTTCATCATTTTGTAGACAGCTATCTGCACACTAGCTGCCCGGGCGAATTTGACAGCCACGGCATTTCGCATTCGCATGTATGCGATTCACATGTATGTGATTCACATAAGGAGGTTTCCCATGAATAATTTACCAAATGATCCAGTGATTCTTTTAAGTTATATCAATACACAGCTTCGCGACTTTTATCCGACCTTAGATGAACTGTGCAGCAGTCTGAATGCGGATAAACAATCAATCTGCGACACACTCGCTCAGATCGACTATTCTTATGATCCGACATCCAATCAGTTCGTATAAGTTCGTATATCTTGTATAAACGAAGCTGATTTTTTGTACAGAAAGGCAGGTTTTTATGGCAGGTTCATCCTTTGGCACTATTTTTCGTATTACTACCTGGGGCGAGTCCCACGGTCCGTCAATCGGCGTTGTCGTTGACGGCTGCCCAGCAGGGCTTTCCCTCACAGAAGAAGATATTCAGATGCAATTAAACCGCAGACGCCCGGGTCAGTCCCGCTACTCCACACCGCGAAATGAGGCTGACCGCGTTCACATCCTCTCCGGCGTATTCGAGGGACGCACGACAGGCACTCCGATTGCGATGGAAGTCATCAATGAGACGCAGCGCTCTAAGGATTACTCCGAGATTGCAAAGAGCTATCGTCCGGGTCATGCCGATTACACATTTGACCAAAAATACGGCTTTCGCGATTACCGCGGCGGCGGACGTTCCTCTGGTCGTGAGACAATTGGCCGCGTGGCAGGCGGCGCTGTTGCCATGAAGCTCTTGGAGCAACTTGGCGTTTCCATTACCGCTTACGCATCGTCTATCGGACCGATTGCAGCAGAACGCTTTTGCCCGGAAGAGATCGACAACAACCCATTCCATCTGCCAGATGCAGACGCTGCCGCAAAGGCACAGGAATATGTCGATCGCATGATGGAAGAAAAGGAATCCTCTGGCGGTGTAATTGAGTGTCGCATCGCCGGTGTTCCAGCAGGTCTTGGCGATCCGGTTTTTGAAAAGCTCGATGCGAATCTCTCCAAGGCACTCGTCTCCATCGGTGCCGTCAAGGGCATTGAGATTGGTGACGGCTTTGCAGCAGCTCATGCAATCGGCTCAGAAAATAACGATTCCTTCTATATTAATGAGAACGGAAAAGCCGCCAAGAAAACCAACCATGCAGGCGGCATTCTCGGCGGCATCAGTGATGGCGATACCATTCTTGTCCGTGCGGCAGTAAAGCCGACTCCTTCGATCTTTCGACCACAGCAGACCATCTCGCGCGATCTTGAACCGATGGAGCTAACGATCAAAGGTCGCCATGATCCATTGATTGTTCCGCGTGCGGTTGTCGTAGTCGAAGCGATGTGTGCGCTGACAATCACAGACAGTTTGCTGTTAAATATGACATCACGCATGGACGGTGTACTTCGCTTCTATAAAAAGGAAAAGGATTAAAACGCTTCTTTGTGATCCCGGAAATAACGGATCATTTCATTTGTCAGGCTCAGGTCATCGTAAGAATCCTGGGCCTGATTGATTTTATCGCGCTCAATCCACTCTGCAACGGAAAGTTCTTCCTTGTCCAGACGAATATCCTGCTCGCCATCTGCCTCGCAGAAAAATCCAGTAAGCAGCGTATCGGTAAAGGACCATGGCTGACTCTTGTAATAGCGAAGATTCTTTACACGGATGCCCGTCTCCTCCATGACTTCTCTGGCTACTGTCTGCTCAAGTGTCTCACCAATCTCAGTAAAACCTGCTACGAGCGCATATCTGGTATAGGTTCTTCCGGCATACTTTGTCATAAGAAGCTTGGAACCTTTCGTGACGGCAATGATAACTGCCGGATTGATGCGCGGATACACGCGGCTTCCACATTTTTCACAGTACAGCATACGCTCCCTGTGATCTTTCTTTAAGGGACTACCACAGTGACCACAGTAACGATTGTTTCGATACCAGCCGTCAAGCTGAAGCGCCGTAATTCCAGCAAAGGCGATAAATCGCGGCATAACTTCACGCATATCACGCCTATTTTTCCAGACTCCAGTAAGCCCTTTTGTATTTTCAAGTGCCTGCAACCGATCAGACGGTTCCGCTATCATATTACTCTCATCCTCAAGAAAGCCTGTGTCCTCTTCTCCTGTCATCTGCTTTAAAAAGTAATGCTTTTTGTCAATGGCAAACAAGTAAACCGCCCCGTCAAGCGGCTGTTCGATCTCCTCAAAGGTCGGTATGTACCAACTATCATTCTTTGTCTCATCCCGGCATAAAAGGACCTTTCCATCCTTAATACAGATACAAAAATCCTTTTTGTCTGGCTGATATTCGGTGTAATGATTGTCGTACTGATGTGGTGTAATATCCTGAATCATGTTTGTTTCCTCCTGTGTTCTGCCCTATATCCTAGCACAACTTGGGAGGATGTGCAAATTAAATACCACCTTTATTTCACTTTCTGTTTTCTTCTTATATTCTTTTACCGTCTGAATGGCAATTTCTGCCGCCTTCTCATTTGGAAAATGAAACTCATCTTGTATTTTTAAAAATTCGGGTGTTACCTTTCTTGGCATACGAATATTAAACAATCCCCGCAAGAGTATTTTTTGTTCCTGTTCGGAAGATGGAATTCGCTTATCGGTTACCTGCGTATTCTCCTGAAAAAGATAATGCAACAAATATTCCCGTCGTTCTTTCTGATTCATTGGCATTTTTTTCCTCCTTCTGTCCTGTAAAATCATAATACGCGTCTGTATTTCTTTTGTAAAGTACGCACAAAAAAGTTATCCTCTCCTTCTATTGCTTCCATTCGTAATACTTCCACTTGTAGCATTTCCATCTAAAAAACCATATGCTATAGGGAGCAAACTTTTCGAGGAATCCTACATGCCAACTGTTATCATTGATCCCGGTCACGGTGGAATGGACCCGGGAGCCGTCTATCAGGGACGGCAGGAAAAG
>CAVFYJ010000098.1:7987-12488 GCA_963626545.1 Acetatifactor sp.
CAGTTGGAGAGCTGCTTGCCGGACAGGGTGTCGATGTTTTGTATACACGAACGGACGATGTTTATGACAGCCCTTATCGAAAGGCGATGATTGCAAACGAAAGCGGTGCTGATTATCTGATCTCGTTTCATCGAAATGCTTCGCCAAACGCTGGAAGCGCTTCGGGCATTCAGACACTAGTCTATGCGGACCGCGGTGTCGCCGCTCAGATGGCGCGTGACATCAATCGCGAGCTTGTCGCACTTGGCTTTCGCGATCTCGGCGTAATTGAGCGTCCTGGCCTTGCTGTACTGCGCCGCTCCCGTATGCCTGCTGTTTTGATTGAAACTGGATTTATCGACAATGAAGCCGACAATCAAAAATTTGACGAGGAATTTGAGGAGATCGCTGCTGCGATTGCAGACGGTATCTTAGAGACGTTGCGAAATGAAGGGCAGCTTCCAGAGAGACCTGTTTCCTCTTCAATGACTTCTTCCTCCGATTTTTTGTCTGATGATGCGATTGATACTGCTTCTAATAATGCAATTGATACTGCTTTTGATACTATTTCTAATAATGCTTCTAATAATTCTTCTGATTTTCAGGCAGACACCTCGTCTTCCTTCCAGCAGGCTACTACCGTTCATTTTGATCCAGATGCGTCTTCCAGTTTTCAAACTGATACAACAAGCACACGTTCCGATTTTCAGATGGATCAGTCTTCTAACTTTCAGACTGCCACAAATTATTCATCCGAAAATAATCCGTCAAATAATCTGCCGCCAAGACAACAAAATCAACAAAGTCAACAGCGGCGCCCACCGCTCTCCGATAACACACGGCCACCAAAACTTTACCGTGTACAGGTCGGTGCTTTCCGAAACCGCAATTATGCCTATGAGCTGAATGAACAACTCACAGAGGAAGGCTTTCCTGCCTTTATTCTGATGGACGGCGATTGGTACAAGGTTCAAGTCGGTGCTTTTTCTCGTCTGGAAAATGCAATCCGAATGGAATACCGCCTGCGGGCCGCTGGATATGATACCTATATTACAACGTGAAGCAAAGAAATAATCAGTCTCTCAAAAAACGTAAAATACAAAAATACAAAAAAACAAAGCGTAAAACGTAAAACGTAAAGCGGCCCGCCAGATGGCGGGCCGAAACTTATTTTCGATTTTTATTTACTGTTTTTGCTTTGAGTTTCTTAATCAATAGCTCTTAAACAATAATTCAAATCAACGATTTTAAGTATGCTGCTGACCTTGCAATTCCATCGTACTGATTTTCCAGTCCAAACTGCTCAACTGCCAGCCAACCATCGTAGCCATCTCTCTTTCACTTCTTCTGTTAAGCCATGCTCTGACATCTCAAAGGTTGCTGTGCGAATGCTAAGTTCCTCGTCTGTCTCCAAAAATTCCTTGATACAGCCATGAATTCCATTCGGATAAATATGCCTTACTGGCTCTTCCTTTTCATGCAAATATTCATTCCATACTGTTACTCGAATCATATGATTAGACCTCTTTTCTGCGCAAGGTGCGCTATTTTTTCTCCCATTTTTTTCAGTATAGTCCATCTGCATTCTCTTGTCTAGGTACAAAAAAATCCCGCCACACACTTACGTGCTGACGGGACTTTTCTTATTTTACGTAGCCATTCTTTTCAACTATTATGACTTTCTTTTTAACTGTTATAGCGATTCTATTTTTACCACTTTCTTTTTAAGCCGGATTGACATGTACCATGATATGCTTTACTTTCGGAAATTCACTTTCAATACAAGTATGCACACGCTCGGCTACTGCATGTGCCTCGCGAAGTGTCTCATTTCCATCTGCTCCAATCTCGATATCGACATAAATCTTGTTGCCGAATACTCGTGTCTTAATCATATCAATACGGACAACACCCTCCTGCTGTCCTGCACAATCGCGAATTGCCTGCTCGGTTTCATCGTCACATGCCTTATCGACCATCTTGTCAATCGCATCCTTGAAAATATCGAGTGCTGCCTTTTCAATGAACACACAAATTACCAAGCTGGCGAGTGGATCCATTAACGGATAGCCCATTCGGGATGCTGCGATACCAACTAATGCACCGATGGAAGAAAGTGCATCAGAACGGTGATGCCATGCATCCGCCATAAGCGCACTTGAATCAATTTTCTTTGCATGGAATCTGGTATACCAATACATGCCCTCTTTTGTAAGAATAGAGACCGCTGCTGCAACAAGTGCAAGCATACCCGGAACAACCACAACACCGGTACTTTCTTTTGCGATGGACTGAATTGCAGACCAACCGATTCCAAGACCAGTTACGGCAAGAACGGTTGCAAGAATTACAGCTGCCACACACTCCATTCGCTCGTGACCATATGGGTGTTCCTTATCAGATTTCTGACCGGATAAATGAATTCCAATCATAACAACAATTGTGCTGAATACGTCGGATGCGGAGTGAATCGCATCACTGACCATTGCACCGGAATGAGCAAGCACTCCGGCAAGCAGCTTGAAAAGAGAAAGCAGCATATTGACAACAATGCTGACGGTCGAGACTTTCATTGCCTCTTTTTCAAACTGATTTTCCTGCAGATTTTGACTTTGATTCTGATTCATCTGCGGATCCTGTTTTTTTGTTTTTTCCATAGTAGTTACCTCCTGATAAATGATGGGTTGATAACTCTTTATGGCACTTATTTTTTTCGTGGAAGATAAAAAAACACCCACGAAACCAGTAATTACATATACTGTCCCGTAGATGTTTTCGATCCACTGTCGCTTACGACCCGGCCCCAGGAAATTCCCGGCCTGCTCAGTTTGTACTGTATTAAATACTGCAGTGCAAAGAGTAGTTTTGCTTACTATACCATATCTATATGCCGTTGTAAAGCTGAAGTTGCGACTAACTTTTAAATTTTTTCTCCTTTAATTAATTTTTGTATTTTCTTTGTATTTTTTACTGCGTTTTGATGACATTTTTTTCATTTTTTCAACTGATTCTGTATATTTCTCATTGTATCTGCTCTCCTATGGATTGTCAATATCATCACTTTATAAATAAAATTCGTTTTTTAGGGCATTATTGCGGCTATTTCTTCCACTTGTCTTCAACGTAGTTCTGTGCTAAAGTAATGCTTGTGCTTTAAGAGGACAAATATCCTTTTGATATGCAAAACATTTTATTTTTATCAACTGTATTTTTAGGAGGAGATACATATGAAATATCTCAGACAATTTCTGCTGATTCTTCTGATTTCCTTTATCGGAGAACTACTTCATGAAGTCCTGCCACTGCCAGTTCCGGCGAGTGTATACGGCTTTGCGATCCTGTTTATTGGTTTGTTAAGTGGCTTTATCAAGCTCGAGCACGTTAAAGATACTGGAAAACTGTTAATTGAAATTATGCCAGTTATGTTTATTCCTGCTGGTGTCGGACTGCTTGAATCTTGGCCGCAGCTTGCCCCAATCGGTGTGCCGGTTGCTGTGATCACCGCTGTTTCAACGATTGTAGTAATGGTTGTTTCTGGAAAGATCACGCAGTTTGTAATAAAAAAGGAAGCACAGAAAAAAACAGCTTCCAAATCAACAAAGGAGGCCTAAGCAATCATGCTTGATTTTCTGACAAATTCCTTATTTTTCGGTGCCGCTTTGAGTCTGGCAGCCTATGAGGTTGGCTCACTCTTAAAGAAGAAATTTAAATCACCACTTTTAAATCCGCTTTTAATCAGCATTGTTCTTGTAATTGCAATTTTGCTCATTTTTAATGTGGATTACCAAAGCTATAACGTAAGTGCAAAATATTTGAGCTACCTGCTAACTCCTGCTACGGTTTGCCTTGCAATCCCGCTGTATGAACAGATTGAAAAGCTGAAAAGCAACTGGAAGGCAATCATGGCTGGAATCGTTTCCGGTATTATCTCCTGTGTGCTGTGCGTCTATGCATTCTCACTTTTATTTGGTCTGACACACGAGCAGTACGTTACCTTACTTCCAAAGTCCATCACCACGGCAATCGGTATGGATGTCTCAACAGAACTTGGCGGAATCACAACGATTACCGTTGCCGTTATCATCATTACCGGTGTATTTGGAAATATCATTGGTGAGCCGATCTGCAAGCTCTTCCATATCACAGAGCCTGTTGCCAAAGGTGTCGGACTTGGTTCCTCTGCCCATGCAATCGGAACCGCAAAGGCCATGGAAATGGGCGAAGTCGAGGGTGCCATCAGCAGCTTGTCTATCGCTGTTACTGGACTGTTAACCGTTATTGTGGCTTCGATCGCTGCAAATTTGTATTAAAATTTATCAATCCATAAAAAAATCTGAATTTTATTTGAAGTAGAAAAATTAAATTCGAACAAATAGATTAGGCAGCACAGAATTTTTTACTCTGTGCTGCCTGTCTTTTATTGAATCCTATTTTGCTTATCTGGTCGTATTTTTATTCGATTCCATTTTTATCCATTTTTCCGCAGAAAACCTCGTCCGACGTAGTCGGGCGGGGATGAATG
>CAVFYJ010000099.1:0-12480 GCA_963626545.1 Acetatifactor sp.
GGAAGATATTTAAATTATTATATATTACTTTGATGAATTTTAAAAGACCTTTTTTAAACTTTTTTGAGGTTTGGGGGGATTTTTGTAGAAAGATACCGAAAGGAGGTCGGATTCCGCCAATTTGCTATAACAATATGTGATAATACCAGATTAGTTAAAAAGGCGGCAACCGTCTCATGCAAGCATGGACGGCTGCCGCCTTTTTCTAATCTGGTATTATCACATCATTCCGCCCATACCAGCGCCTGCCGGTGCTGCCGGGGTTTCTTCCTTAATATTTGCAACTACAGACTCAGTTGTCAGTAAGGTAGAAGCAACGCTTGTTGCGTTCTGCAGAGCACTTCTTGTAACCTTAGCCGGATCCAAGATACCTGCCTCGATCATATCAACATAAGTCTCATTATAAGCATCGTAGCCTACGCCATCCTTTGCCTCACGAACATTGTTGATAATAACAGCGCCTTCAAGACCTGCATTGCTTGCGATGTGGAACAGAGGAGCCTCCAGTGCCTTCATGATGATCTTTGCACCAGTCTTCTCATCTCCCTCAAGGGAAGCAACCAACTCAGCAACCTTCTTGGATGCTTCGATATATGCGGTACCACCACCTGCAACGATACCTTCCTCAACAGCTGCTCTAGTTGCATTTAATGCATCTTCCATACGCAGCTTGCATTCCTTCATTTCAGTCTCAGTAGCTGCACCAACACGGATAACTGCTACGCCGCCTGCTAACTTTGCAAGACGCTCCTGCAGCTTCTCCTTATCAAACTCAGAAGTAGTCTCAGCGAGCTGACCCTTAATCTGAGCAATTCTTGCCTCGATGTCTGCCTTCTGTCCGCAGCCATCAACAATAACAGTATTTTCCTTCTGAACCTTTACAGACTTTGCACGACCAAGCATATCAACTGTGGTATCTTTTAACTCATAGCCCAGATCAGAAGAAACTACAGTACCACCAGTCAGGATTGCGATATCCTGCAGCATTTCCTTTCTGCGATCGCCATATCCCGGTGCCTTTACACCAACTACCTGGAAGGTTCCTCTTAACTTATTTACAATAAGTGTGGTCAGAGCCTCACCCTCGATATCCTCTGCGATGATTAACAGCTTTGCACCTGCCTGAACGATCTGCTCCAGTAATGGAAGGATCTCCTGAATGTTGGAAATCTTCTTATCAGTGATTAAGATATATGGATTGTCCAGAACAGCTTCCATCTTCTCCATATCCGTTGCCATGTATGCGGATACATAACCTCTGTCAAACTGCATACCTTCTACCAAGTCTAACTCCGTCTTCATAGTCTTGGACTCCTCGATAGTAATAACACCATCCTTAGAAACCTTCTCCATAGCATCTGCAACCAGCTCACCTACAGATTCATCTGCAGCGGAAATTGCTGCTACCTTTGCGATCTGTGCCTTACCGGAAATCGGCTGGCTCATTCTTGCAATCTCTGCTACTGCAACGTCAGATGCCTTCTTCATACCCTTTCTTAAAACGATCGGGTTCGCACCTGCTGCCAAGTTCTTCATACCTTCGTTAATCATTGCCTGAGCAAGTACAGTAGCGGTTGTAGTACCATCACCGGCAACATCGTTTGTCTTGGTAGCGACTTCCTTAACCAGCTGAGCACCCATGTTCTCGAATGCATCCTCAAGCTCGATCTCCTTTGCGATGGTAACACCATCGTTTGTGATTAACGGAGTGCCATAGGACTTATCCAGAACAACGTTTCTTCCTTTCGGTCCGAGGGTTACTCGAACGGTATCTGCCAGTTTATTTACACCAGCCTCTAAGGCTGCTCTTGCTTCTGCGCCATATTTAATTTCCTTAGCCATGATTTTATTCCTCCTGATACTATTTCAGTTTCACTTACCTTAGAATTCAAAATCAATTCTGAATCCAATTCAAATTCAATTGATTGCTAATTGCGAATTATTCAACAATTGCAAGAATATCACTCTGCTTTACAATGATGTAAGTCTCATCTTCAAGCTTTACCTCTGTTCCGGCATACTTGGAGTAAATAACGGTCTGACCAACCTTTACCTGCATCGTTACTTCCTTGCCATCAACAACTCCGCCAGGACCAACTGCGATGATCTGAGCCTGCTGTGGCTTCTCTTTCTCAGAACCCGGAATTACGATACCGGACTTTGTAGTGGTTTCTGCTGCGACCTGCTTTAATACAACTCTGTCACCTAAAGGTACTAACTTCATAATGGAAACCTCCTTAAATAAACATTCTACTTTATCATAGATCTTATTTTCTTATCTTATGTCTTGTTGCTAGCACTCATTTCATCTGAGTGCTAACGATGACATTGTTTATAATACTGATTTTGCCAAAATATTGCAACCCTGTATATTCGTGTATATTTATATATATCTTTTATTTTCTCGTTTTTTCTTGCTTTTTCTATTGTTTTTCTGTTATTTTCTTTTCTTGTATAAAACTTGCATTTAGTCTTTCCATTTTGTCCAAAATAGAGTATACTGTCTATGACATCCATATGATACCAAACAGCAAAAAGTGAAAAATGCTGTACACACGAGGTATCGTTGGCAAAAAAAGTTCAGGAAAGGAGTTTGCTATGGTTAAATTTATGAAAAAAGGGACCAAGCTGGCACTCAAGAGTGCTGTTATATGTACTGGAATTGCAGCCGGTGTCGCAGTTCTGCACAAGTACGTAAAGATTCAGTCGAATTGCAGCGGATGTGGGTCAAAGGAAGACAATTTTGATGAGGACCTTGAGGACGAAACCTTCGAAGATGAGGACATCAAAGCAACTGAGACCGCAGACACAAAAGAAACGGAGGAAGATGATGCGATTTCATCCGATGAGGCAACCGATTCTTCCAGCCGCCGTTATATCAATATCCATGTAACTGGTCAGCATAGCGATGTGGACATCAGCATTGACAAGGGACAGCTTTTTGATGATGCTGCAAAACTGGTAGCAGATGCCGCTCATCTTACCAAGAGTTTAAGACTAGGTTCTCACAACGCTGACGAAAAGGAAGACGCAGACGTGGAAAATGAGGAGGCTCAGAGCGAATCAAATGAGGATTCCCATTTTAGTTTCGAGGATATGGATGCAAACAATGACATCGCAGATCTTGACATTGAGGATCTTGGCGTTGACATCGACGAAGATTTAAGTGAAGGTGTTTCCGATCTGTATGCAATGGATGGTGTAGAGGAAGGTGCTGAGGAAAGCGTAGAAGAAGATGCAAAAAACGATGAAGCTAAGAATGATGAAGAGGATGCTGAGCCAAATGCAGAGGAAAATAAAGAGGAAGTTCCTGTAAATTCTTCGATTCATCTGTAATGCAGCCGATGTAAGATAATAGATGTCTATAAGACAAGCACAGGCAATTATTCATTAATTCATTGACTCGAAACAATTCATTTCTGCTAACAAAAAAACGGCCGGTTTCCCGGTCGTTTTTTTTGCCTCAAATTGATTGCTTTTACCTATCTGGCATTCTTCCTTTAAGCATTTTTAGGCATTTTTCTTTTTATCATCCAGCTCCATGATACCGTTTGTCTTGATCATAGCTCTCGGAATGGAATCCTTGGAATTTTTCCACGGTGCATCCTTAAATCGGTAGTCAAACTTATCTGCAAACCAGTCAAGCTCCTCTGCCAGACGCTTCATGTTGTCCAAATACAACTTTCCTGTAATTTCAGTAAACTCGTCAAGCTCTTTCTGATTTAAGCACTTTGCGCCCTCTTTTAATAGGTCGCCGTAATGCTCGGTACAAAAGCCCTTGCCCTTGGCATAAAGCTCACGAAATGCAGCATCACTCTTCCACGTTGCCACTACGGTGTGCAAATAACGCTCGAAGGTGTTGTTGATGCGGTCACAAATGAAACAAGACTTATTCAGCTCATCAATATAATCGGTCAGCGGATTGCTTGTCTCTTTTTTGAAAAAGGATGCCTTTTTCGGCGGCATCTTCATGCGCTTTTCAATCTCTTTGTTTGTGCGGTCGATATGAGTCTTTAAGACCAGTGCAAGGCCCAACTTGTTATTCTGATCAAACACCATCTTCATGTGTGTTTTGCAGAAGCCAAGTCGGTCGGTCTCCATGCGGATATCATCCTCCATGTAGCTCGGTCCCATGGTGAACTCGACTGCATTATTCTCGAGAAGCGTCTTCATCGCACAAATTGGACACTCACTGTCCATAGCAAACGCATCGTTGATCGGAATGGTATACAGTTTTTCTTTCATGCTCTTTCTTTGCTCCTTATTTTGGCAGCTTGAAGCTGGACTTTAAGGAAACAATACGGTTAAATACCGGCTTTCCTTCTTCGGAATCCTTGCAGTCTACGCAGAAGAAACCATTGCGCACAAACTGGAAGCTGTCGTAAGCCTTTGCATCCTTTAAGGATGGCTCCAGCACACAATCCTTTAATACGGTTAAGGAGTTCGGATTGAAGTTTAAGGTGCCATCGGCATTGAGCTTACCCTTCTCCTCATCTACTAAGTTCTCGTACAGACGAACTTCGGTGTGGAATGCAGTCTTTGCTGCTACCCAGTGAATGGTTCCTTTTACCTTGCGGCCGTCCGGGCTATTTCCACCCTTCGATGCCGGGTCGTAAGTTCCGTGAACCTCGATTACATTGCCATTCTCATCCTTTACGCAGCCCGTGCATTTTACAAAGTAGGCGTTCATCAGACGTACCTCATTGCCTGGGAACATACGGAAGTACTTCTTCGGTGGCTCCTCCATAAAGTCCTCTGCCTCAATATAAAGCTCTCTTCCAAACGGAATGGTTCTGCTTCCCAGCTCTGGATTCTCAAGATTGTTGACAACCTCAAGCTCCTCCATCTGATCCTCTGGATAGTTGTCGATGACGAGCTTAATCGGATTTAATACAGCCATCACTCTGGCACGCTTTAACTTTAAGTCCTCACGGATGCAGTACTCAAGCATTGCATAATCAACGGAAGAATTTGCCTTTGCCACACCACACAAATCAACAAACATACGAATGGACTCCGGTGTGAAGCCACGTCTTCTCAGTGCGCTGATGGTAACAAGACGCGGATCATCCCAACCATCTACTACGCCATCCTCAACAAGCTTCTTAATGTAACGCTTTCCAGTAACAACATTGGTCAGATACAGCTTTGCAAACTCGATCTGCTTTGGCGGCATCTCAAACTCGCACTCTTTTACAACCCAGTCGTACAGCGGACGATGATCCTCAAACTCCAGTGTACAAATAGAATGCGTGATATGCTCAATCGCATCTTCGATCGGATGAGCAAAATCATACATCGGATAGATGCACCACTTGTCTCCGGTGTTGTGATGAGTCAGATGAGCCACACGGTAGATAACCGGGTCTCTCATGTTCATGTTCGGGGAAGCCATGTCGATCTTTGCACGAAGTACCTTCTCACCGTCTGCGTACTTGCCGTTCTTCATCTCTTCAAACAGCTGTAAGTTCTCCTCTACGCTTCTGTTGCGGTACGGGCTCTCCTTGCCTGGCTCGGTCAGGGTTCCTCTGTACTCACGAATCTGCTCTGCTGTCAGATCACAAACAAATGCCTTTCCCTTCTTGATCAGGAACACTGCATACTCGTACATCTGATCGAAGTAATCGGATGCGAAGAACAGTCTGTCCTCAAAATCAGCCCCCAGCCACTTTACATCCTCGGTGATGGACTTAACAAACTCAGTCTTCTCCTTGGTCGGGTTGGTATCATCAAAACGAAGATTGAACTTTCCATTGTATTCCTTTGCCAATCCGCTGTTTAACAGAATGGACTTGGCATGTCCAATGTGCAGGTAGCCGTTTGGCTCCGGTGGGAATCTGGTCTGAACATGGTCGTATGTTCCCTCTGCCAGATCTTTGTCAATAATCATCTCTATAAAGTTTTTAGAGACAGTTGCCTTTTCTTCTTTGTTTCCTTCCAGGACAACTTCTTTGTTTTCCATAGTAGTCTTCCTCCTTTATTCAGGCGCAACGCCACTTAACTATTAGGATATGTCAAAGGGGTCTAAATGTCAACCTTTTCTCTAATCTTTTCGTTCACGGAACGCCCATTCACAAAAAAGGCTCCCTGATTTCTCAGAAAGCCTCATCAAAAAGCTGATGACGGGACTCGGACCCGTGACCTCCTCATTACCAATGAGGTGCGCTACCACCTGTGCCACATCAGCTTGTCCGTCGAACTGAATTCGTTTTGTTTCGCTCGACATGCACTACTATACTACTTTATAACCACTTTGTCAACACTTTTTTCAAGTTTTTTTATTTTTATTAAAAAAGGTATCAATTTACCCCTTTGTGCAGTCAAATAGTTGAATTGTGTTTGAAGTTTTCCGATCCTGTATTTTTTGCAAATGCAAGACCGGAAACCATGTTCATCTTATAATATAGTAACTGTTCTGTAAACGTACTGTATTTCGATTATGAACGTCTCTGTCTTACGATCTCGTATGCCAATACGCCCATCGCTACCGATGCGTTCAGGGAATCGATGTCACCCTTCATCGGGATGGAAGCAACCATATCGCAGTGCTCTTTTACCAGTCTGGATACACCCTCTCCCTCGTTTCCGATGACAAGACCAATCGATCCCTTTAAGTTCAGGGAATACATTTCCTCGCCGTCCATATCGGCGCAGACAAACCACATTCCCTCTTTCTTTAAATCTTCCATTACGGAAACCAGATTGGTTACCTTCGCAACTGGTGTATAGTTGACGGCACCCGCAGAAGTACGTGCAACGGTTGCCGTCAGACCGACTGCTCTGCGCTTTGGAATAATGACGCCGTGTGCGCCCGCCTGATTCGCCGTACGAATAATCGCGCCCAAATTGTGCGGATCCTCGATGCCGTCAAGCAGCACGATAAACGGTGCCTCGCCCTTCTTCTTTGCATTCTCTAAAATATCGGAGACCTCTGCATACTCACATGCTGCACAGTATGCGATCACGCCCTGATGATTCTTTGTCTCGGACAGCTGATCCAGACGCTCTTTCTTTACGTACTGTACCATTGTGTCCTGCTTCTTTGCCTCGCGCAGAATGGTCTTTACCGGACCATCCTGACATCCGTCTAATACGAACAGTCTGTCAACGGTCTTTCCGCTGCGAAATGCCTCGAGAACCGCGTTACGACCCTCTGTTAATGATTCATGGTATCCCATCTTTATTCCTTAATCCTTTCTTGTTCCTGCTGCACCGTCTCCTGTTCCACATCGGATGCAGTGCCTTCTTCCATATCTGCCTGTGTCTGTGTGCCTATGTCTATCTGTGTGCCTGCTTGCGTGTTTTCACCCTCTGCACCTGTATTTCTCTGTACACCATCAAATTCAAGTATTCCAGTACGCACAAAGCCCTCTAAGAGAAGATCGAGCAAACGATCGGTCTCCCCATTTAAATACAGATAACCGCACAGCGCCTCGAGTCCGGTCGCATGGCGATAATCGGACATCGTGGCATTCTTTGCCTTTGTGAAGGACCGCGCATTGCGACCTCTGCGGTAGGCGGACGCTTCTGCCTCTGTCAAAAGCGGTGCAATCGCAAATGCGATAGCTGCCTGTGAGGAAGCCCGACACACGCCGCTTGCCTGCTTATTCAGCTTATCCACCTGTGTATTTCCGCGGCTTACAAAGATCGTGCGGACAACCATATCATAAATGCCATCGCCAATGTAAGCGAGCACAAGCGGAGAATACTCATGTGCAGGCATCTGCTTTAAGGCAAATTTCTGACGGATCTGGTCAAGCAGTTCCTGTTTTTGTTCCATCTATCTGTGTTCCTCTTTCAAAAAATAACAATCTAACAATACTTGCTTATACGCGCTTCCAGGTAACGCCCTGTCTGGTATCCTCAAGAAGAATGCCCTTGTCAGCCAGTTCCTTACGAATCTCATCCGCACGCGCAAAGTTCTTTGCCTTTCTTGCCTGCTTACGCTCCTCGATCAGTGCCTCGATATCGGCATCAAGAAGCTCTTCCTTCTTCTCAATGATGATTCCCAAAATGTCGCAAAGCTGCTTTAAGATATCGTAAAGAGCCTTTGCAGCAGCGCCGGACATTGCATCGCTCTTGTTGGTATTAACATATTTTACAAGCTCAAAGATCGCTGCAATCGCATCTGCGGTATTGAAATCATCCTCCATGGATGCCTCAAACTTGCCAACGTACTTCTTTGCCTCCTCGACCAGAGCACTCTCCTCTGCGGTCAGCTCGCCATCCTTAGATGCCTGATTCTGTAACCATGCTGCGCAGGTCAAGATACGCTCAAGACCATTCTTTGCGGCCTCCATCAGATCGGCACTGAAATTTAATGGGCTTCTGTAGTGTGCGCTTAACATAAAGAAGCGAAGCACCTGAAGGTCATACTTCTTCTCGATGTCTCTTACTAACAGGAAGTTTCCTAAGGACTTACTCATCTTCTTATTGTCGATGTTTAAGAACGCATTGTGCATCCAATAATGGGAGAACTCTTTTCCGTTGCAAGCCTCGCTCTGCGCAATCTCATTCTCATGGTGTGGGAAGATCAGATCCTCACCACCGGCGTGAATATCAATCTGCTCGCCCAGATACTTCTTAGACATAACGGAGCACTCGATATGCCAACCCGGACGGCCATCGCTCCATGGGGATGTCCAGTATGGCTCTCCCTCTTTCTTTGGCTTCCACAGTACGAAATCGAGCGGACTCTCCTTGTCCTCTTCTCCGCTGACCTTCAGATCACGGAAGCCAGACTGCAAATCATCCAGATTCTTGTGGGACAGCTTACCATAGTCCTTAAAGCTTGCGGTACGGAAATAAACGGTGCCGTTCTTCTCATAAGCGTGGCCTTTTTCGATCAGAGTGCTGATCATGTCGATCATGCCGTCAATCTCCTGTGTTGCAAGCGGATGAGTGGTTGCCGGCTTTACATTCATGCCTGCCATATCCTGCTTGCACTCCTTGATAAAACGCTCAGAAATAATGGATGCATCTACGCCTTCCTCGTTTGCCTTCTTGATGATCTTATCATCTACGTCGGTAAAATTGGAAACATAATTTACCTCATAACCCTTGTACTCCATATAACGACGAACGGTATCAAATACGATCATCGGACGTGCATTTCCGATATGGATATAGTTGTATACGGTCGGTCCGCACACATACATTTTTACCTTTCCTGGCTCAAGTGGTTTGAATTCTTCTTTTTTCTTCGTTAATGTATTGTAGATTTCCATGTTGTTTCCTTTCTTCGCTTCTGATTCATTTTCATTTGAGATTTCTCTACTCTATGATAGAGTTCTCTGTACTGTTTTTTGAGCTGATCAATATCAGCAAGCACCGGATCAGGCAAATGAACCTGATCAAGATCGCTCTGCGGCAGGCGCACATTGTCGCGCTTGACAACACGCCCTGGCACACCCACAACCGTGGAATTTGGCGGAACGGGCTTTAACACAACGCTTCCCGCACCGATCTTACAGTTATCTCCGATGGTGATGGAGCCGAGAACCTTCGCGCCTGCACTGATCATGACATTGTTTCCAATAGTCGGATGACGTTTTCCGTGCTCTTTTCCGGTACCGCCGAGCGTAACGCCCTGATACAACGTAACATTGTCGCCGATCTCAGCCGTCTCACCAATCACCACGCCGTGGCCATGGTCGATAAATAAGCCCTTGCCAATCTTCGCCCCGGGATGGATTTCGATGCCTGTCCTTCGTGCCGTCCGCTGGGAGATCATGCGCGCTGCAAAATACCGTTTTTTCAGGTAAAGCTTATGCGCAAGACGATACCATAGCACCGCCCAGAAGCAGGGGTACAAAAATACCTCGGCCGGTGAATTGATCGCCGGGTCCCGCTCCCGGATCAGCCGTATTTCATCGAGTACATATTGAACGATTCTCATACAACTCCCTTCCAGCTTCGAAAAAAACGTAAATATAACGAACGTCCCCTGGCCGAAGCCAGGAGACGAATATTTTCCGCGGTTCCACTCCTGTGAGAGCATATACATGCTGACACTTACGCTGCAAAAGCAGCCGGCGATAACGCAGCCAACGTGCCGTGCTACTGTCGCAATATTACAAGCAAATTCACACGACCGGCTCCCGGACGCACTTCCTGCTGCGTTTCATGAAACAGGTTTCCAGCCATGACCTGTTCTCTCTGTCATTTTTTTGCAACAGTACTCTTTCCGTTCAAAGCCTTTTCGAAGCTTTTTATTGTTTTATGATGATGGTTTCATCATTTCTAGTGTTACTATATGTGATGTATGCCGATTTGTCAACCTTTTTTGGTTTCTTTGCTTTCGGATAAATCTTAGAAAGTGCTTCATCGTCATAATTTTCATCCAGCCACTGCTGTACAACATTGCTCGCCGGAACATTATTCTCACGCTGGTCCTGACGCATCAGTGCTGCCGCTGACACCAAGCTATTCACTGCCATAAAGACAATTAAGCACCACGTCAGAATCTTTCCTATCATCATTGGAATCTTCTCAATCCATTTTGACAAAATCGGATAGAGTCCCTTCAGCCATACAACACCTGCAATGCCCCAGAAGAAGCAGTACAACAGATTGACACGACCGCCGATGTTGAACATAAAGCCACTGTAGTCCCAGAAGATCTTTCCAAAAACGATCTCGGTAAATACGCTGCACAGATATTCATACACGCCACCAAGAACGGTGCCCATTGCAAATATAAATGAAGTGGAACGTTTCCGATAGTTGTATAACAGCGAGGTTGCCACAACAATCGCAACCCCCCACACAATGCTGAACGGTCCCCACACAACGCTGCTTCGGCTCATCCAGTAGCCCATTGTGATACGGCAAAATACCGTTTCAATCAGATCTCCTGCAAAGGCACCGATAAAAAACAATAGTGACAACTTGTAGAAGCTGCACCCTTCGGCAAACACCGTTGTCTTTGTCTTCTCCAGACGTTCTCCTTGATTAATTGCTGGATACGCCTTCTCCACACGCATCAGGATATGCTTTTCAATCCATCTGCCAAAACGCTTTTTTCTGGTGTAAAGCTCCTGATCGATTTTCTGAATCGTATCGTTTCGTTTTGCGCTGCCGCGAATGATGTAGGTTGAACCAAGCACATCCACTGCCAGCACGCCAAGAAGCGCCCACATCGCAATCTGCATGATTAGAGACGGCACCGTATGATACAGTTTCATCAGCACTGGTGTGACAAACTTTACGGATAAAACGCCAAGCACGCCCCACAAAATGGAGTACTGAAGGCAGATATAACCATCCAAGTTCCATTTTTTTGAGGAGTAATCCCACCATTTTTTGCGGTCCATTTTTTCCAATATCTTTCCGGTAAACCATTCAAGAAGCGTACAAACGCCTACGCAGCCCAGAAACAAAATCGGAACTTCATCGAACAGTTCAGGAAAGCCGAGTGTGATAATGACCGCCGCAAATCCGTATACAATACAGAGCGGACTGTTTAGCATACCTCTGTTCATGAATTTGCGGTATTTCAGGACACAGAAGCACGTCTCTGCGATCCATCCCAGAAATGAGTATACAAAAAAGAGCCAGAGACATCCGAAAATATCGATTCCTCCCATTATTTCCTTGTTATCCTTTCAAATTTAATCTGGGGTCGTCTCACCGCTAATTCAGGTTACGACCCGTGAACTGCAACATTTTGCGGCTTAGCTTCTGCAGCCACCGCAGCCACCGCAACCAACATTGCCGTCCATGTAAAACTCCGGCTTATCAATCAGGCATACTGCCTGAGAGGAAATGCCTTCTCCTGTTCCGGTAAAGCCAAGGCCTTCCTCTGTCGTTGCCTTGACGTTGACCTGATCAAGTTCCAGATGAAGTGCCTCCGCAATATTCGCTCTCATCTGCTCACGATATCCAGCAAGCTTCGGCCTCTGTGCGATGACCGTCGCATCAATATTGCTGATATAATAGCAGTTCTCCTCCAGAAGCTCTCCTACTTTCTTTAACAATTCTATGCTGGATGCACCCTTATATGCTGGATCTGTGTCCGGAAAATGCTGACCGATATCGCCAAGGGCTGCTGCACCAAGCAGCGCATCCATAATTGCATGAAGAAGCACGTCCGCATCCGAATGACCTAACAGACCCTTTTCATACGGAATCTCCACGCCGCCTAAGATCAGTTTACGTCCTTCCACAAGACGATGAACATCATATCCCATACCAACTCTCATATCCTATAACCTTACCTTTCCCTATTTTTATGCTGATCAAAATCTGTTTCTGCAAGAAGAATCCCCTTTGCAGAATTCGCTTTTCTTGCAAAATCACAGCTGTCTCTTATCATATCATGGTTAGCCTATATTTTCTACGTGCATTCTCTAAAAAAAAGTCGAAAATTTTCTTAAAATTCGCTTGACATTTTTTACAAGATAAGTTATACTTCTTTTTGTCAAGGGGTCTTAGCTCAGCTGGGAGAGCATCTGCCTTACAAGCAGAGGGTCATAGGTT
>CAVFYJ010000100.1:0-11954 GCA_963626545.1 Acetatifactor sp.
CCGGCATTCAAGGGAAACTTTGGATGCTCGGCCATTCTATGACCGAGTAGTTCACCAGGTGCATGGCTTGCCATTACCGGCAAAGGCGTAACCGCGGGTGTTGTAATCGTATTTGTTCAGCTGATGAATTACATCTTAAATCCAATCAGTCAGGTGCCGCTTTTATGGTCCAATCGAAAGGCAGCAGTCGCTCTGATGGAAAAATTGTCCAATGCACTGTCTGAGAATGTGCGCGAAGAGGGAAAAGAAACACTTACTAATTTCGCGGATAAAATCAAGGTGACAGATCTAACCTACGGATATGAGCCGGGAAATCCAGTATTAAAGGATTTGGATGTGCAGCTTGACGCAGGAAAGAGCTACGCAATCGTCGGCGGTTCAGGAAGTGTAAAATCAACATTACTGAATTTGTTAATGGGAAGCAGCAGCGATTATCAGGGTGAGATTAGCATTGACGGTGTTTCGATTAAAGATATTGAGAGCGAATCACTCTATCAGCTGATGACATCCGTTCAGCAAAATGTCTTTGTCTTTAACGATACCATCCGAAACAATGTCACGATGTTTCATGAGTTTCCGGATGCAGAGGTTGCGCTGGCGCTTAAGCGCTCCGGCTTATCCGAATTTATCGCGCAGCGCGGCGAAAGCTTTGTCTGCGGGGAAAACGGTGCAAATCTGTCCGGCGGCGAGCGTCAGCGAATCAGCATTGCACGAGCACTTCTTCGAAAGACACCGATTTTGTTGGTTGATGAAGCCACAGCTGCACTCGACGCAGCTACCGCGCGAGCAGTCAGTTACTCTATACTGGATTTATCTGGCATGACAAGGATTGTCGTGACACATCGCCTTGAGGAAGCCATCCTTCGCCGCTACGACCAGATTCTTGTGATGAAAAATGGAACAATCTGCGAGCAGGGAAACTTTGCAGAACTTATGCAGCAAAAAGGTCAGTTTTACTCATTGTTTCAGATTGCGCATTGATGCGTAAATATTGCAGATAAAGATTACATATAAAAATTATATAGAAAGAAAGCAGAGGTCCTAAGTTTGTGGAAAACCTCTGCTTCTTGATTTTGTTTTATTTCAATCTTTTAGTTTTTCTTTGGACGAGTCGTACCTCCGTCCTCAAAGGTGACTGGAAGAAGGGTTAAGCTAGGGATCGAGGAGCGGTCTGTTTCTGTGACAATTTCCACACATTTGGCGGCAAGCTTTTCAATCGGCTGGCATATCGAGGAGACAAACAATTCTTCATTTGGTCCACCAAATTTTCGGATACCATCGAAGCCAATTAGTTGAACATCCTCTGGTACGCGATAACCTTCTTTTCGTAGGAGCTTTGTGAAATGATAGCCATGATAGTCGGTATGACAAAAAACACCGTCAAAGGATAGTGAGCCATCTGCTCGCTTATGTTGATCGATAAATTTCTTCATCTGCTCAAGTGTATCATCACAGTCTTCCATATCAAGATAATCTGGTTCAAGGTGATATTTTTCGCAGGCAGCCAGATAGCCTTCTTTTCGTTTATCGGATTCACCCGGGAAAACGGAGTGGAAGCGGATATAGACAGGGTGGTGGCAGCCAAGCTCCAGCAGTGTTTCAATGGCCATCATACCGCCGGCATAATTGTCGGAACCAACTCGTGGAATATTCCGATTCTCAAAAAAACGGTCGAAGACGACAATCGGAAGATCCGGGCTAATGTAATTTCCAATGTCTGAGTAGGTGAGGGCAATGATGCCATCAACCTTATTTTGAGTTGCCAGATTTAAGTAAGTAATTTCCTTTTCTGGAATACCATCGGAACAACATAGCATCATTTTCAGCCCTTTTTTGTACAGCGCATTTTCAAGATAATCGGCGTAAGCGGCAAAAAAAGGATTGAGCATTGTGGGGATGATAACAGCAATCAGTCCTGTCTTTTGTGTTTTTAATCCTCTCGCATATGTATTGACTTCATAATGCAGACTGACGATGGCAGCCTCCACTTTCTTTTTATATTCTTCGCGTACTGCAATTCCGTTGATAACCTTTGATACGGTTCCAAGGGAGACACCAGCCTCTCTGGCAACGTCTTTCATGGTAGGGGAATTTGTTTTTTTCATAAAATGACTACCTCCAGATTTTGTATTATTTGTGTTGCGTATCGTTTTATTGATATATAGAAAATTTATAAAATTCTATAAGGATCTATAAGATTCATACAGGATTAGTATATCATAAAAATGTGAAACGTTATATTGTAATAAATGCACAAAAAACAGGCGGCAAAATTGAATATACCACACAGAAATGGGAATAAAATAAAAAATACAGTTGACAATGTGGAATACTATGGCTATAATGAAGCCATAAAACATGAAACGTTTCAAGCAACACGCAAAGAACAAAGAAAAGAAAGAAGGAGATTGAATGAAAAAGGCAAAACAAGCGACGGTGCCTGTTCCGAAAAGGAATCTGTGGAAGCAGGTCGTAAAGCATTGGGAGTTTTACGTACTGCTTATGCCGGGAATTATTCTTACAATTCTGTTTAAATATATTCCGATGTATGGTGTACAGATTGCATTCCGAGACTACAATCCGGTTGGAGGATTTTTCGGAAGCCCATGGGTAGGGTTAAAGTGGTTTCAGCGTTTCTTTAATAACTATAATAGCATGAGAATGATCCGAAATACCATACTGCTTAGTCTTTACAGTATTTTGTGGACATTTCCGATTCCGATTGTGTTAGCACTTTTGATTAATCAAGTGAAATGGAAGAAGTTTCAGCGCGTTTCACAGACCATTCTTTATGCACCACATTTTATTTCAATTATGATTTTGTGTGGTATGCTTCGAATCTTTCTTTCTCCGTATGGTGGCTTGATTAGCACGATCATTCAGGCATTTGGAGGAAAGGCAACGAACCTGATTGATTCGTCATCTGCATTCCGAACCATTTACATATCATCAAGTATTTGGCAGGAGGCCGGATGGGGCACGATTATCTACATTGCGACACTTTCCAGTGTCGATGCTTCTTTGCATGAGGCGGCAAGAGTAGATGGTGCAACACCGCTTCAGCGAATTCTTTACATTGATATTCCTGAACTTGTGCCAGTTATCGTCATTCAGCTGATTATGTCTTTTGGAAATCTGATGAATGTTGGATTCGAAAAAGCGTATCTGCTTCAGACAAGCTTAAATAAAGAAACATCAGAAATTATTGCAACCTATGTATACGAACAGGGTCTTTTGAAGGCAATGTACAGCTTTTCAACTGCAGTAGGGCTGTTTAACACTGTTGTCAACGTTGTACTATTAATCGTTGTCAATGCGATATGTAAGAGACTGTCAGATGTAAGTTTTATCTAAAAGGGGGAATCATGTATGGCTGGTAATAAAAAAAGAAAACAGAAATCTTCCGAGAAGACATTTGACATTATCAATGGCATATTTTTATTCATTCTCGTTGTCTTGGTTGCATATCCACTTTACTACGTTTTAGTGGCTTCCATCTCGGATCCATATGAAGTCTACGCGGGAAAAACATTTCTTCTTCCTTCAAAGATTACGTTTGAGGGATATAAGCGAGTATTTAAGGAAAGCTCAATTTCAAGTGGCTATTTAAACAGTATTTATTATACGGTTCTTGGAACAATCGTATCGGTTGTTCTTGTACTGACAACAGGTTATTGTATGTCGAAGAAAACGCTTCCGTTTCGAAGAGCGATTATGATCTTTTATGTAATCACTATGTATGTAGGTGGCGGACTGATTCCAACATATTTGGTTGTATCAAAGATGCATATGCTAAACAGTGTGTGGGCGCTGATTCTTCCAGGTGGTGTGTCTGTCTACAATGTAATTGTAACAAGAACGTTTTTTGAAACTAGTATTCCACAAGAGTTATACGAGGCAGCGGCGATTGATGGTAGTGGAAATATTCGTACCTTCGTGAAAATTGCGCTGCCGCTTGCAAAGCCAATTATTGCAGTAATGGTAATCTTTACGATGGTTGCATATTGGAATGATTGGTTTACGGCACTTATTTATATGCAGGAAAAAAGCAGATACCCGCTGCAATTGGTTCTTCGCCAGATTCTGATTCAAAGTCAGGCGATGGCAAGCATGATGGGCAATATGGATGGCGGATATGCGGAGGCAAATAAACTTACTGAGTTGATTAAGTTTGCATCAATTGTTGTAGGATCGGTGCCGATGCTGATTGCGTATCCGTTTGTACAGAAATATTTTGAAAAGGGATTTATGGCAGGTGCCGTAAAGGGTTGATAAAAAGGATTATAAAATAGAAGAAAAAGTAAGATCAAAAAAGAGAGATCAGGAACAAAAATCAACAAAGGTCAATAATAAAGATCAACAATATAATAAAAGGAGGACTTTATAATGAAGAGAACAAACAAGATGATGGCGTTAACCATGGCAGCAGCAATGCTGATTCCACAGGCTGCATTTGCAGGGGAGTCAAAGCAGACAACCTTTGATATTTTCGCAGGTGTCAGTGCATTGTCACCGGATAACAGTGAGAAGCCGCTTGTTCAGCAGATGAATGAGGCAATGGGCGTGGAGATTAACTGGAACTGTGTATCAGGTGATACCCTTACCGAGAAGAAGAACCTGATCTTAAATGCAGGTGTTGATATGCCAGATGCTTTTATGGCGGCAGAGCTGAGTGATTATGAGTTGATCAATTATGGCGGATATGGTGTATTGATTCCTCTGGAAGACTATATTAATGAAGAAACGATGCCAAACCTGACGGCACTGATCGAGAAGCGTCCGGAGCTTTTGGCAACGGCAACCATGCCAGACGGTCATATCTATGGTCTTCCAAGTATTTCAGAGATGGGCTATGTAGATGACGATGGTACTTACATTGGAATTGGTGCGATTCCACAGTTTACCTCGATCAATAAGGATTGGCTTGAGGCAGTTGGAATGGAAATGCCGACCACACTCGATGAGCTGCATGATGTACTTGTTGCCTTTAAGGAAAATGATTGCAATGGAAACGGAGATGCAACTGATGAGATTCCGCTTTCTTTTATGGCAAATAACTGGTGTGCAGGTATGACAACACTCTTTGCAGGATTTGGATTTACCGATTACAATGATGCTCACAGAGCAATTGACAATGGAACCGTTTATTATCAGGCAACAACAGAAAATTATAAGAATGCAATCGCTTATTTCCATCAGTGGTTTGAAGAAGGTCTGATTGATATCGAGGTATTCTCTCAGGATTCCAGTCAGTATATTGCAAAGGGCAATGGCGAGGATGCAAGACTTGGCGTATTTACCTGGTGGGAGATTCCAGAGGTAGTAGGAAATGATCGAGCAGCAAGTTATGAGTATCTGCCAATTCTGGATGGACCAGATGGAACACATCATGTAAACTTAAATGAGTGTGGAACTACCGGTCATGGAAGCTTTTCTGTCACCAATGCATGTGAGAATCCAGAGTTATTGTTAAAGTGGGTTGATCAGATGTATGAACCTCTCAACAGTATGCAGGCAATTTACGGTGCAATCGGTTCCTATTGGAATGAGGAGCCAGATGAGAATGGTTGCTACACGATGAGAGACTTAAAGGATGGTGAGACTGCGGGCGAATTAAAGTCAAAGAATGAGCTTCTTGGACCGACCGAACAGCTGTCTGAGGACTATGGAACTTACTATTATCTTGAAGATCGAGCACAGCAAAGAATTGATGATACACGCGATTTCTGGTTCCAGTATGTAGATTCTACTGAATATTATCCGTCTGTTGTCTTCACCGAGGAAGAGACGAATACAATCAATGACTATCTGAGTGATTTAAAGGCACTGACAGAAGAAAAGACTGCTCACTGGCTTACAGATGGCGGCATCGAGGATGAGTGGGATGATTATGTTTCCGCAATGGACAGCATGGGATTGCAGGAAGTAATTGCTGCATGGCAGGCTGCATATGACCGTTATGTTGAAGCTCAGTAAGATCTGATCCGAAAGGGGGCAGGCATGCAAATGCCTGCCCTTGCTGTATCTGGGAAAAATTGGTGAGGAGGATACGAATATGCTGACATATTTTAAGATGAATCCAGATATCGAATATCAAAACAGAGTCATTCAGAAAAATGAAAATGGACTGCTGTTTGATGGATATTCTGTGTGGCTTTCTGGTGACAAGAAAACGTTACAGCACACAGAGGCGTTTACGCTTGAATTTGAATTTGCACCATATGGCATTTCAAGTGCGGGTGATGCGATATTTTCCTGTATGGATCAAAGATCAGGTGAGGGAATGGCACTTCGACTGACACAGGACAAAAAAGCAGAGGTACTGCTGGGATTTGGTGGGCGGCAGATGCGTTTTGCATCCGTGAATCAGCCAATAGTTATGGGCAAATGGAATCATGTATTTGTTATCTACCGTTTCCAAGAGGGATGGTGTGATCTGGTAATAAACGGTGTGCTTTCAAATCGTATGCAGTTTGGCCGCTTTCAGAAAATCAGTTGGCCAGATCAGTCTGTTTTTCTTGGAAAGGATGCCGATAAAGAAGTGTTGTCACCACAGATGGGTGTCTTTTGGGGATGGATGAGAAAAGCAGAATTTTTGCCGGAGGCGATGCCGCTAGAGCAGGCATTGATCCGTTCTGATGGGGATAACCTTGATGAAGTACCTGTATACTCCCCTGATCGAAAGCGTTTTGAAACGGATGTAAACAGACCACAGTATCATCTGATTGAGCCGGAGAAGTGGATGAATGAACCGCATGCACCGTTCTATTACAATGGTTTTTATCACATTTTTTATCAGGCCAATCTTCATGCTCCGGTATGGGATTTTATTCAATGGGGCCATCTGGTAAGTAAAGACATGATACATTGGAAAGATTTGCCATTAGCACTTCAATCAGAAACGAACTTTTATGATGAGCTTGGCTGTTGGTCTGGAAGTGGAGTAGTTGATAAGGAGGGGATGCCTCGCCTTTATTATACGGCGGGGGATAATCGACGTTTTCCGAATCAGGCAGTTGCACTTGCTCAGCCAGAGAATGCACAGGAAGATGTTGTTTTAAAAAAGTGGAAGAAATATCCTACACTGATAAAAGAACAGAACATTGGATGGCTTGGAGAATTTCGTGATCCATTTGTTTGGATGGAGCAGGATACATACTTTATGTTGGTCGGGACAGGAGACGAGCATAATGGCGGAGGCAATGCGGCGCTTTACGTATCAGAGGATGGCATAAAGTGGGAATCCTGTGGAATGCTTGTGGATTATGATTATGAAATCAATCGAGAGGGTGGTCATGTATGGGAGCTTCCGGTATTGCTTCCACTAAGAGACTTATCGGGAAAGATTGTCTGCCATATCATGATGTTTTGCGCCTGCCAGATTGAGCATGATATTGTGGAGGTGTACTATTTTCTTGGAAATTGGAATGCGAGTACAAGAAAGTTTACGAGGTTAATGGATCGCCTCCAGCTTTTTGATTTAGGACATGGAACCTTTACTGGATCGAGTGGATTTGTCACGCCAGACAACCGAAGCGTTGTATTTACGATCGCGCAGGGAAAACGAACCTTTTCAGATGAATATCACGCAGGATGGGCACATAATGGAGGTTTGCCACTACAGCTTTGGTGGGATAATGGCCTTCGAATGCAGCCGATTCGGGAGATCTTGTCTTGCAAAGAGCAGCTTCTTCTTGATCGGACGGATTGTACCATCGAACAATTGAATGTTGAGTTAGACACAATTCATTCAAATCGGATGTATTTAAAACTAAGTACAACTGCTGATGAAATTGCAATTTGTACAGAAAGTGCGGAAGATGCCCGTAAATCCGTTACTGTTGTATATAATCGAAAAACAAAACGCTTATTGGCACTTGATTCAGAAGGAAAGGAAATTTCCAGGTTTCGGGGAAGTGATGATCTTGTCGAGGTTAAGGGCAGGATTGAAATAGAGTATTTTTTGGACCGTTCGATGATAGAGATTTATTTGAATCAGAGAAAGGCAATGACACTGCGAAATTATGTCGCAAGTGGCGAGCG
Organism: Acetatifactor sp.; assembly: GCA_963626545.1. GTDB lineage: Bacteria > Bacillota > Clostridia > Lachnospirales > Lachnospiraceae > Anthropogastromicrobium. The sequence goes on from CAVFYJ010000100.1 coordinate 8,044, forward strand.
AAAAATCAGCTTGAAAGGGTGCGATACTTTAAAATATGATGTACAGCTTTGGCAGATGAAAAGTGCTTATGATGAAGAATGCTTTTTTGGCGTGTATGAACAAAAAAAGAGGCAAAATTTTGGCAAATCGTCAATATGTTAATCGGTTGACATATTGAATGAATTGTGTAATACTTGAATTCAGAATGAACATTAAGAAACTGGAGACAACAAAAAGGAGAGATGAGCTTATGATCAGTGAAAAGTTAGCGAAGGCGAGAGCCTACGAAGAAGAAAAGGCAAAGGAAATCAAGGCCGAGAGCAAACCAGTTTTCCATCTGACTCCATATGTCGGATGGATGAACGACCCGAATGGTTTTTCCTATTACAAGGATCAGTACCATATGTTTTACCAATATTATCCATACCGCCCATTTTGGGGACCAATGCACTGGGGCCATGCAGTAAGCAAGGACTTGCTTCATTGGACCTACCTTCCGACCGCGCTTGCGCCGGACGAACCATATGAAAATGGCGGCGGCTGCTTCTCAGGAAGCGCAGTGGAGCTCCCAGATGGACGTCAGTTACTCGTTTATACAGGAGTATTGTCCGAACAGCAGCCAGATGGCACAATGCATGACGTTCAGCAGCAGTGCGTTGCAATCGGTGATGGCATAAACTACGAAAAGTGTGAGAAAAATCCGGTTATGGTAGCAAACCAACTGCCAGCAGGCTCCAGCCGATTTGATTTCCGCGATCCGAAGGCGTGGAAGGCAGCCGACGGCAGCTACCGCTGTGTCACGGTTACCTGTGACGGACAGGGCGACGGCAGAGCAATCCAGTTTGAAAGCAAGGATGGCTTTTCTTGGAACTTTAAGAGTACACTTGCAGAAAATAACGGTCGCTTCGGAAAAATGTGGGAGTGCCCGGATTTCTTTGAATTAGATGGAAAGCATGTGCTGATCGTAAGTCCGATGGAGATGGAGGCAGAGGGGCTTGAGTATCCAAACGGCCACGGTGTTGTGTACCAGATCGGAAGCTACGACGACAAGACCGGAAAATTTGAGTGTGAGCATGCACAGTCCATTGACTACGGCATTGATTTTTATGCACCGCAGACGGTTCAGGCACCAGACGGCAGACGAATCATGATCGGCTGGATGCAAAATTGGGCATTTGTCAATATGCATTCTGAGAGTGAGCAGTGGTTTGGTCAGATGACGATGCCGCGAGAACTGTCTATCGTGGACGGAAAGCTGATTCAGCGCCCGACAAAGGAATTTGATGCATGCCGCAAGAATCCGGTTTCTTACAAGGGCGTATGCATCGCAGACGGAGCAGAGACAGATGCAGATGCAGTAACGCTTGATGGCGTTGAGGGACGCGTAGTCGATCTTGAGCTTATCATTGCACCGGAAAGCAAGGATGACAGCTATTATTCATTTGAGATGCGCTTTGCACAAGATGACAAGTATTACACAGCACTTCGCTATCGTCCACATGAGTCCGAACTTGAGATTGACAGAAGCTACTCCGGTTCCCGAATTGCAATGGTTCATAAGCGTTCCTGCAAGGTAAGAGACAATGGCGGTGTGCTCAAGTTACGAGTTGTGATCGACCGTTTCAGTGCAGAGGTCTTTGCAAACGATGGCGAGCAGGTGATGAGCGTTACCTTTACGACCGATACTGCAGCCAAAGGTATCTCATTTGTGGCAGACGGAACGGTATACATGGATATCACAAAATATGATATTGAATAAGGTATGAAAGGCAAGGAAACGGATATGAGTGAGAAAACATATGATGTAACAGCTTTGGGTGAATTACTGATTGATTTCACAGAGAATGGGGCAAGTGAGCAGGGAAATCCTTTGTTTGAGGCGAACCCAGGTGGTGCGCCGTGCAACGTGCTGGCGATGCTTACAAAACTTGGTCATAAGACGGCCTTTATCGGAAAAGTTGGTGATGATTTCTTTGGAAAGCAGCTGCGCGAGGCGATCACAGAGGTAGGCATTGATTCGACAGGCCTTCTCAGCGACCCGGAAATTCACACCACACTGGCACTGGTTCATACCTACCCGGATGGTGATCGTGACTTTTCCTTCTACCGCAATCCGGGCGCGGATATGATGTTGACAGAAGATGAGATTCCAGCAGAACTGATCCAAAGTTCCAAGATTTTCCATTTCGGAACGCTGTCCATGACACATGATAGTGTGCGTGCCGCAACAAAAAAGGCCATCTCTATTGCAGAAGAGGCAAATGCATTGATTTCCTTTGACCCGAATCTTCGTCCGCCGCTGTGGAAGTCTTTAGATGAGGCAAAGGAGCAGGTGCTGTATGGTCTTGGTCATTGCCACATTTTAAAGATCTCCGATAACGAGATTCAGTGGCTCACCGGAAAAGAGGATTACACAGACGGCGTAAACTGGATTCGTGAGCGCTACAACATTCCGTTAATTCTGGTGTCGATGGGCAAGGAGGGAAGCCGCGCCTATTATGAGGACAAAATCGTAGAGGTAAAACCATTCCTTCAGAAAAATACCATCGAGACAACTGGTGCGGGCGATACCTTCTGCGGTTGCGTACTTCATTTTGTCTGCGAGCATGGACTGAACAATCTGACAGAGGCGGATCTTACGGAAATGCTTACCTTCGCGAACGCGGCAGCAGCCCGTATCACAACACGAAAGGGTGCACTTCGCGTTATGCCAGATCGAGCCGAGATCGAGGGCGTTCTTGCAGGAAAATAACAAAAAAAGGAAAGGCAGGTAACAGACATGGCATTGTATAGAATGGAAAATCGAGAAAGTTTTGGATTTTCTGCTGAAAATCCGACTGGCCAGAAAAGTGGTGGCACAAAGGGAAAAGACTGTGAGAAATTACGTCCATGTATCCAGATTGCGCCGGGTGAAACGGTCGTTTTGTGTGACACGGACGGACCGGGAATGATCACACACATCTGGTTTACTGGCTATGTTGGACACAGCTTTATAATGCGCATTTACTGGGAAAACGAGACGTTTCCGTCTGTTGAGGCACCGATTTCTGCCTTTTTTGGCTGTGCATATGACGAGAATTTCAAGAACCGAGATGGGAATTATGTTGTCTTAAATTCGGCAAAGATTCTCACGGCACCGGGACGCGGCTTTAACAGCTACTGGGAAATGCCGTTTCGCAAGCACTGCCGCATTACGATGGAAAATCGTGGAAAGAAGGAAGAGACGTTGTACTATATGATCTCTGGCTGGCACGGCGAGATTCCACAGGATGCAGGATATTTTCATGCCGCATACCGTCAGGAGCATCCGGTTACGAAAGGTCATGCATACACGATTATTGATGGCATCGAGGGCAGAGGCTGCTTTGCGGGCGTGACACTTGCAACAGGGATGAATGGAAATAATACTTGTTGGGTCGAGGGCGAAGCAAAGATGTATATTGATGATGACCGCTATCCGACGATGAACTACACTGGCACCGAGGATTATTTCTGTGGTTCCTATGGATTTGGAAACGATATCATTTTGAATCGCTATCAGACCTTCAGTGGACTGTATACGGGTCTGTATGCAATCCTTGGGGACAACCGCGAATTTTATAATGGACAGCAGCGCTTTTTGCTGTACCGTTTCCATGAGAAGGATCCAGTCTACTTTTCTAAGAATTTTAAGATGACCATCGACAATCTCGGCTGGACAGGTCCGCGCTACGATGACTATACATCCGTTGCCTACTGGTATCAGGATGCACCGTCAAAGCTTGCAAAGGAACTGCCGAGTGATGATGAGATGATTATGAAATGAGATTGCAATTGCAATCAAGGCAGCATGGGAAGAATAAATTAACCATATAAACAAGAAGTCACACTGAAAATGAATTTCAATGTGAATTTGAAGTCTGTTTGTGAATTGGCAATTCACGCTGTACCT
>CAVFYJ010000101.1:0-11829 GCA_963626545.1 Acetatifactor sp.
CGCAATACACACAGGCTCATTATTGCCAACTTTCTCATAAGGCAAGTTATCGGCAGCAGCAACATTCTCAAATTGAGAAAATAGAAAATTCATATGTGGCTCAGATTGGAGTAATGTTCCAAGATCAAAAGTGAGTTGCTGCCGCATTAAATTCGCACCATCACATATCCTGGACTGTTATCTTCAGTTTTTGCGAGTGCGCTGCGATCGGCACCCGGCGGGTGACCGAGAATGCGCACATAAGAACGATAGAAAGAAGAATAATCCGAGAAGCCGCTGTCTGCAGCGGCTTCTTTTGCGTGGTGGCCATTAAAAAGAAGCATCTGTGCATAGGCGATTCGCTTTCGCAAAAGGTAGTCAATTACCGTTGTTCCGGTTGCTTTTTTAAACACTTTATTGAGATGGTGTTTGCTGATAAAAAAGTGATCGGAGATCTCGTCAAGTGTGATTGGCTCCTGTAGATGCTGGTTCAAATAAAATAAAATTGAGGCAAGCTGCGTCTGTCTGCTGTCTTCGTGTTTTGAAAAGGCATTACACGAATCACTCATATCTGCAATCTGCATCAGCAGTGCCTCTACGCAGATCGGAAGCATCTGTTCCTGAAAGGTAGCTGATTTTTTCGCGCAGGACTCAAGGCTTTCCAAATAGGACAGCAGATGAAAACGCTCAATATGTTCAAAATAGATGGGCTGATCAAAGGAATCACCAGCTTGAGGGAAAGCGCGCAGCAAAAAATCACGCCGTTCTGGTAACAGCAGATCTGGGTGAAAATGAAGCGAATAGCGCCGATAGGGAGCGGTGCTGTTGACACGTACGCCGTGGAATGCGTGTGGGGAGAGCAGCAAAACACTTCCCGGTGTCGGCTGGTAGTTGACACCTTCCACCAGATAGTCGGCATCGCCTGAGAGAAAATAGAAAACCTCGTAGAAATTGTGGCAGTGGAGCGCGTAATCCTCCATCACATAAGTGCTTTCCGAGTAACCAAATGAGACCAGATCCGTATTAATATGAGCCGTTGAATCCATATGATCAGAACCTTTCTTTCCTTTTCGTTCCTTTTTTGTGCCCTGCAAACAGAAACAGTATGACGAAAATGATTGCAGTTTTCTTCTAACAAACAGGATATCACAGAATCGCTATATATGCAATGTTTTGTCTCCTTTCTGCAATGGATTTTTCCATAAAAAAGAAGTATAGTAACGATAGAAACACGAAGAAATGTAGCAGGAATGTAGTGAAAATGCAGGCGGACTGCATGGAAACATTGAAAACTTAAGAAAAAACAAACAAAAAATAAAATGAAAAAGGAGATTTATTATGAAAACAGGTGCACAGCTTTATACGATTCGTTCGTATACCCAGAACGCGGCAGATTTTGCATGCTCTATGAAAAAAATTGCAGAAATGGGCTATAAGACTGTCCAGATTTCCGCAGTTGGAAGAAAATTGAAACCAGAACAGATTCGAGAGATCTGTGATGCAAATGGTCTGGAGATCGCATTGACCCACAGTGATGTAAACCGTATTCTTTATGATACCGACGCGCTGATCAAGGAGCATGATATCATGGAATGCCGTTACATTGGGCTGGGCTGCATGCCAGAGAAGTATCGCACAAAGGAATGGCTGAGCCATTTTATGGAGGATTTCAAGGAGCCTGCAAAGAAAATTGCGGCATCTGGAAAGCTTTTGATGTATCACAATCACAACCTTGAGTTTGAGGCATTTGAGGCTGAGAATCTGCCAAATGCAAATCCAAAGAAGCGTATCATTGAGTATTTAATGGAAGGCTTTGCACCGGATGAGCTTGGTATCACAATGGATACTTACTGGGTAGCAGCTGCTGGCGCAGATGTATGTGAGTGGATCCGCCTGTTAAAGGATCGTATTCCATGCGTACACTTAAAGGATATGCAGGTAAAGGGAATGACGCAGATCATGGCACCGGTTATGGAAGGAAACTTAAACTTCCCAGCCATTTTCAAGGAATTGGAGAACAGCTGCTGCGAGTATATGTTAGTTGAGCAGGATGTCTGCACGCAGGGAACCCCGTTTGAGTGTCTGAAGACCAGTTATGACAATCTGGCAAAGGCAGGTTATCGTTAAGAAGGGAGAATTGATAGATGGAACAGGTAAGACTTGGAATCATCGGTGTTGGTAACATGGGAAGTGGCCACACCGCGAATATCATGGCAGGAAAAGTGCCGGAAATCCGTATCACAGCCGCAGCCGATCTGCGTGAGAGCAGACGACAGTGGGCAAAGGAAAATATGCCAGAGGGTACCGCAATTTTTGAGGATGGCGACAGCTTAATCAAATCTGGTACCTGTGATGCTGTACTGATCGCGGTACCGCATTACGACCATCCGCGTCTGGCAATGCTTGCAATGGAAAATGGTCTTCATGTAATGTGCGAGAAGCCAGCAGGTGTTTATACAAAGCAGGTAAGAGAGATGAGCGAGGCCGCAGAGCGCAGTGATCGCGTATTTGGTATGATGTTCAATCAGAGAACAAACTGTGTTTACAGAAAAATGCATGACATGGTGCAGAGCGGTGATTACGGAAAAATGAAACGTGTGAACTGGATCATCACAAACTGGTACCGCACACAGGCTTACTACAATTCCGGCGGCTGGAGAGCAACCTGGGATGGTGAGGGCGGCGGTGTTCTGCTGAACCAGTGCCCACACAATTTGGATCTGTTACAGTGGATTTGCGGTATGCCGTCAAAGGTTCGTGCATTCTGCCACAATGGAAAGTGGCACGATATTGAGGTTGAGGATGATGTGACTGCCTATCTGGAATTTCCAAATGGAGCAACTGGTGTATTTGTCACTACGACAGCCGATGCACCGGGAACGAACCGTCTTGAGATCACACTTGACAAGGGAAAGTTGGTTGCAGAAAATGATGAACTGAAATTTTACGAGCTAGAGATCAGCGAGAGAGAATTCTGCTATCAGGCAAAGACTGGATTTGAACAGCCAGCATGCCATGAGACAAAGTTAGAGCTGGACGGAAAGAATCCGCAGCATATCGGTGTCTTGAATGCATTTGCAGCTGCAATTCTTCGCGGTGAGCCGTTAGTTGCAAATGGCGTTGAGGGTATTCACGGATTGGAATTGTCCAACGCGATGCATCTGTCCTCCTGGCTGGGAGAGACGGTTACCCTGCCGATTGACGAAGATCTCTTCCTTGAAAAATTAAATGCACTTCGCGCAACTTCCAGAAAGAAGGAGAATGTAGAGGACATTACCTTTGACACAACGGGAAGCTACGGAAGCAAAACAAAAGAGTAAATGGGGGTGTCTTATGAAACGTGCAGTGATTGTTGGCTGCGGCAATATCGCCGCAGTCCACGCTGCCGTACTGACTGCCCAGAAAGATACAGAGCTTGTCGGTGTGGCAGATATTCATTTTGAGAAAGCACAGAATTATGCGGAAAAATTTCATACAAAACTGTATGGATCGCTTGAAGAGATGATCGAGGCCGAACACCCGGATGTGCTTCATATCTGTACGCCGCACTATTTGCATGTGCCGATGGCGCAGTATGCACTTGAGCGCGGTATTAACGTGTTTATGGAAAAGCCGCCGGCAATCACCTTTGCACAGCTTGATCAGCTAAAGGCAGCAGTCGGTGCATCCAAAGCGAAGCTTGGTCTGGGCTATCAGAACCGTTATAATCCAAGCTATCGTGCCGCAAAGGAATTTATTGAATCCGGCGAGGCTGGAAAGGTACTAGGCGCGAGAGGACTTGTCACTTGGAATCGTCCGGCACCGTATTATACGCAGAGTGAGTGGCGAGGAAAATTCGACACCGAGGGCGGTGGAGTGCTGATCAATCAGGCTGTCCATACGCTTGATTTGCTCTCAGATCTACTAGGTAAGCCAGATTGGATTGATGCCTCGTTATCCAATCACCATTTAAAGGGTGTCATCGAGGTGGAGGATACCTTAGAGGCCTATATCCGCTTTGGTGAAAAGGTAGCATGCTTCTACGCGACAAATGCGTATTGCGCAGATGTTCCGCCGTTAATTGAAATTTCGTGTGAGAAAGTGACGATTCGAATCGAAGATCTGGATGTTTCTTACCGTTATCCAGATGGAACCATCGTAAAGCCAGATGTAGAGCGTCCGGTTCCGATTGGAAAGAGCTACTGGGGAAGCGGCCATACGGCATGTATCGGCGATTTTTATCAGGCACTCGAAAACAATATCGATTTTGCACTGGAGCTTCCAGTACTGGAAAACAGTATTCGTCTGATGCTTGGTGCATATGAGTCCGCGAGAGAGCATCATATTGTAGAATTTTTGTGAATGTGGTTCTGAATAGTTAAGTTTTATGAATGAGAAGGAGAAGACATGAAAAAACCAATACTTTCAGGCTGTCCGATCAGCTGTTTTGCCGATGAGATTAGTGTATCGTTAGAGCGCCAGATTCAGGTATTGAATGAGCTTGGAATCAAGTTTGTAGAGTTTCGAAGTGCAGACGGCACTGGAGTAGCTGATTTTACCGATGAGCAGGCAAAGGAGGCAAAGAAGCGCCTTGATGCAGCAGGTATCCGTGTATCGGCGGTTGGTTCCCCAATCGGAAAGATCGGTGTAAATGACGAGTTTGCATCTCATATGGAGAAGCTTGCGCGCATTGAGCGCATTGCAGATATCTTTGAGACCCCATATATCCGTATGTTCAGCTTTTATCTGCCAGAGCATGCCGATCCAAAGGATTTCCGTGATGAGGTAATGCGCCGTATGGACCGCATGGTGCAGGAGGCAAAGGCAAATCATCTTGTTTTGCTGCATGAAAACGAGAAAGGCATTTACGGCGATAACGCAGCGAGATGTCTGGATTTGATGAAGGAATTTTACGGTGATCACTTCAAGGCAACCTTTGATTTTGCCAATTTCATTCAGTGTGGACAAAATACAATTGAAGCCTATGAGATGTTAAAGCCGTATATTGAGTATGTGCATGTAAAGGATGCACGTCTGGCAGATGGCGAGGTTGTTCCGGGAGGAACAGGAGATGGTCATTTACTGGAAATTTTTGAAAAGCTTGATCAGTCCGGCTACAAGGGATACTTGAGTCTGGAGCCACATCTGGCAAACTTTGCAGGCTTAGGCAATCTGGAAAAGGATGCCACAGTCCGCGCAGAAAACGATACCGAGAAGGCATTTTGTATCGCATATCGTGCGCTTGAAGGACTTCTTGAAAAAAATTAAATTTGCAAAAAAAACGTAACAATTCAGAACCCCATTCACAAAATTGCATTTACAAGACTTTCTTTTTTGAATGGGGTTGCTTTTCAGATATTATTTTTCTGCACCGCAGGCAAGCGCCGTCTTACTTTGCTCGCGCTCGGTCATGACACTCTCGTAGAAGCGGTAGCCTCCGGTGAAGTTATAGCAGTCAAAGCCATATCCGCTTAAGATGCGGGTTGCGATGTAGCTTCGAAGACCACTCTGGCACATCACATAGACAGGTTTTGTGGCGTCAAGCTCACTTATATGATCGCGAAGCTCATCGACAGGAATATTGACGAAGCCCTCTGCATGACCGTGGCTGTATTCTGCTGCGGTTCTTGTGTCAAGCAAGGTAACACTGCCATCTCGTGGAAGAGCCGTTACTTCATCGACAAAGAACTGCTTTAAGACACCGTGCTTGATGTTGTCGATCATGAATCCTGCCATGTTGACTGGATCTTTTGCGGAGGAGTACGGCGGGGCATAAGAAAGATCAAGATCCATCAGTTCGTCAGCTCTCATGCCAGCGCAGATCGCGGTAGCCAGCACATCAATTCGCTTGTCCACACCCTCAAAGCCTACAATTTGTGCGCCAAGTAAGCGGTAGGTTTCCTTTTCAAACAAGACCTTCATGGTCATCACATGACCACCCGGATAGTAGCCGGCATGATTTGACGGAGAGAGAATGACTTTGTCAAATGAAATGCCGGCATTTTTTGCAGCTGTTTCATTTAATCCAGTCACGGCAGCGGTCATATCAAATAGCTTAATTACGCTGCTGCCAAGGGAGCCGCGAAAGGCACGGCCACCGCCGCAAATATTGTCGGCTGCGATGCGTCCCTGCTTGTTGGCAGGACCGGCAAGTGGCAAAAGAACCGTTTTTCCAGAGACAAGATGCTTGACCGATACGGCATCGCCCACTGCGTAGATATCTGGAATCGATGTTTCCATGTGATCGTTAACAACAATCGAATCGCGAAGGCCAAGTGTAAGTCCGGCTGCCTTTGCCAGTGTGGTTTCTGGCTTCACGCCGATTGCAAACACGGCAAAGTCCGCAGTTACGGTACTTTTGTCAGAGAGAACAGCGGTAACATCGCCCGCGTTTGTTGTTACATTTTCCACGCTCTGCCCGAAGATTAGATGAACACCTGCCTTTCGCATCCGTGCATGGAGAAACGAAGCCATGTCCGCATCAAATGGATTCATCAGGTGATTTGGCTTTTGCACGATCGTGACATCAATTCCCTGATGGCTCAAATTTTCGGCAAGCTCCAGACCGATGAAGCCTCCGCCCGCAAGTACGACCGATTTTGGATGCGTTTCTTCTATATAATTATGGATGCGGAATGTATCTTCCACGGTGCGAAGCACAAAAAGATTTTCGGCGGCTTCTAGTTCAGCGTGTGCCTCATCGTCGCTTTTTCCATTGATGGCGGGCAAGATCGGAGTCGCACCCGGTGCAAGAAGAAGCTTGTCATAAAAGTCCTCAAATACTTCACCAGTGTTTAAATTTTTTACCGTGACACTTTTCGTCTCCGGGTGAATGGCAAGCACCTCATGGCGCACCTTCATATCCACGCGAAAGCGCGAGTAGAAGCTTTGCGGTGTCTGAAGTGTCAGCTCATTTTGATCGGTGATCACACCGCCGATATAATACGGAAGACCGCAATTTGCGTAGGAAATATAGCCAGTTCGCTCGTAAACGGTGATATTTGCGTGCTCATCGAGACGTCGGATCCTGGCAGCGGCAGTGGCACCTCCGGCAACACCGCCGATAATAATGATTCGGTTCTTTGTCATATTTAAAGGATGTCCTTTCTGTATATTGTTTTACCCACAGAAACCTTTTCAAAAACGAAGAAAGATAGAGACATTTCAGGGGCAATGATGTATAATCGCAATAGGCAAACGTGTGGTGATTTCACGAAGTAGCGTCTGAATAATGAAATCCGTAAATAGGAAAACAGACATCGTAAGTATAGCGTAAAAAGGGTGATTTGACAATCCACACGGTCAGCCGCGTGTAAAAAATAATTATAATAATTTTATCAAAAAGCAAAGGCGTGAAAAGGAGAAAAAAGGAAAAAATGAAGAAAGCAAAGGTAATCATCGACCGCAACTTTATCCTGTCCGACGTGGACAATCGGATTTTCGGTTCTTTTATCGAGCATCTGGGACGTGCCGTGTACGAAGGCATTTATCAGCCAGAAAGCCCATTTGCCGATGAGCAGGGTTTACGAAAGGATGTTATTAAGCTGATCAAAGAGCTGAATGTGCCGGTTGTTCGTTATCCGGGCGGAAACTTTGTTTCCGGCTATAACTGGGAAGATGGCGTTGGCGATAAAAGCAAGCGTCCGGCAAAGGCCGATCTGGCGTGGGAAACCATCGAGACAAACCAGTTTGGACTGAACGAATTTATGGACTGGACAAAGAAGGCAAACACAACACCAATGATGGCAGTGAACCTTGGCACAAGAGGCACCGATGATGCAAGAAATATCGTAGAATATTGCAATCTTCCGGGTGGAACCTATTACAGTGATTTGAGAAAGCAGCACGGTTATGAGGCACCGCACAACATTCATCTGTGGTGCTTAGGAAATGAGATGGATGGAGCGTGGCAGATGGGCCATAAGACCGCACAGGAATATGGCCGCGCAGCTGCAGAGGCAGGTCGTATCATGAAGATGGTTGACCCAACGATTGAGCTCGTTGCGTGCGGAAGCGCATCCTATGGCATGGAGACCTTTGGCTACTGGGAAGACACCGTTTTAAGCGAGTGCTATGAGCAGGCTGATTACCTGTCCCTTCATCAATACTATGGAAATCAGGACAACAACACACCAGAATTTCTGGCAAACAGCGTGGCAATGGATCAGTTTATTGATTCTGTTATCTCCATCTGTGACGGTGTGCGCGCCAGAAAGAAGGCAAAGAAGCGCATCAACCTTTCCTTTGACGAGTGGAACGTATGGTATCATTCCAATGAGCATGACCAAAAGTTAGAGCGCTGGGGCACGGCGCAGCATCGTCTGGAGGATGTCTATAACTTTGAGGATGCATTGTTAGTTGCCAGCATGATGATCACATTGCTTCGTCATGCAGACCGCGTAAAGGTTGCGTGCCTCGCACAGCTTGTTAACGTAATCGCACCGATTATGACCTCTGATACAGGCGCTTGGAAGCAGACCATCTACTATCCGTTTGAGTTAATCAGCAACTATGGTCGCGGACAGGTATTACATACACTTGTAAAGTCTCCTGTTTATGAGTGCACACACGGCGATGCTCCGTATCTGGATAGTGTCATCACAATGAACGAGGAAAATGAGACCGTGACGGTATTTGCTGTAAACAAGAGTCTGGATGAATCCATGGAGCTGAGCTGTGATTTAAGACAGTTTGAGGGCTATGAGATTAAAAAGCATATGGTGCTGCATCATGACGATGTGAAGGCTGTCAATACCGAGCAGAATCCAAACGAGGTAACACTGGCTGAGAACGGTGTGAGCAGCATCGAAAATGGTGTGCTGAGTGCTGTATTGCCGGACAAGAGCTTCCATATGATTCTTCTGGGCAAGAAGCAGGCGTGATTTAAATATAGGCAGTTTAAAGAAAAAATTCTCTATTATCGAAAGGGGAAAAGTGCAATGAATCTTTATGTAGATATCCGTGCGGGTCGTGATGGAAACGGAAGCAAAGAAATGCCATTTCGCCGTATCAATGAGGCTGCGAAGGTAGCAAAGCCGGGTGACACCGTGCTTGTAGCGCCGGGTGTGTATCGTGAGTATGTGGATCCTATTTTTGCAGGAGAGCCAGAGGCGCGTATTACCTATAAGAGTACAGAGCCGCTTGGCGCTGTGATTACCGGAGCAGAGCGTATCACAAGTTGGACGCATTATCAGGACAATGTGTGGACTTGCCGCATTCCAAACAGCACCTTTGGCACATACAATCCGTATACCACCTTTGTGTATGGCGACTGGTATTTTGCCAAGGCAGACAAGCATACTGGATGCGTTTATTTAAATGACAGAGCTTTATATGAGACAGCCTCTCTTGAGGATTGTATCAAGGGCGAGGTGTATGCGTGCAGCTGGGTTCCGGAGGAGTCTGTTTATAAATGGTATACCGAGCAGGACAAGGAGAAGGACGAAACCGTTCTCTATGCCAATTTCCAGGGAGCAGACCCGAATCAGGAAAATGTGGAAATCAATGTGAGACGTGAGTGCTTTGTGCCGTCCAAGACAGGCGTGGGTTATATTACCGTCAGCGGCTTTACCGTTACAAAGGCAGCGACCACATGGGCTCCACCGGCTGCTTATCAGGACGGCATGATTGGACCGCATTGGAGCAAGGGCTGGATTATCGAGGACTGCGAGATTTCAAACAGCAAGTGCGCTGGAATTTCACTCGGTAAATATTTGGATCCAGACAACGATCATTACTTTACCTATAAACATGTAAAGAGTCCGACACAGATGGAGCGCGATGCCGTATGCCGTGGCCAGTACCATGGCTGGCTCAAAGAAAACATCGGAAGCCATATCGTGCGTCGAAATAACATTCACCACTGTGAGCAGGGTGGTATTATCGGCCGTATGGGCGGTGTGTTTAGTATCATTGAGGACAACCATATTCATCACATCAATAACATGATGGAGCTTGGCGGTGCCGAGATTGCCGGAATCAAGATGCATGCCGCAATCGACGTTACAATGCGCCGCAATCACATTCACCATTGCACGATGGGAATCTGGTGCGACTGGGAGGCACAGGGAACGAGACTGAGCCAGAATCTGCTGCACGACAATCAGCGCCCGCCGTTTGCATCTGTCTTAAAGGGTGGCATGATGTCACAGGATATCTTTGTTGAGGTTGGTCATGGTCCGACACTGATCGACAATAACATTTTGCTTTCTGAGGCAAGCCTTCGTTTTGCAACAGAGGGTGTGGCTCTTGTTCATAACCTGATTTGTGGTGCGCTGACCTGCGTTGGTGGCGGAACTGGACCGCGTTATACACCGTATCATATGCCGCATCGCACCGAAGTGATGGGCTTTATGACCGTTCTTCACGGTGATGATCGCTTCTATAATAATATCTTCGTACAGAAGTGGCCGGCAGAGGATGTCATCACGATGCATGATTCCGATGATGGATTCGATACCGAGAATCGTGCTGTCGGAACCTGGATGTTTGACGAGTATCCGACCTATGAGGAGTGGATTTCCCAGTTTGATTTTACAAAGCCTGCCGATATGGCAAAGCTTTCCAGCGCACACGAAGGAAAGCTGCCAGTATGGATCGAGGGAAATGCATATCTGGGAGGTGCGAAGCCATGTAAGAAGGAAGTCAATGGACTGACTGCGGCACCAGCTCGCGAGGATGTGCGCGTGGAACTTGTCGAGAAGGAAGGCGGATACTACCTCGATACCAATGTGTATGAGTTGATTGCTGGATTTAAGAATCGCATGATCGACTCGGATGTGCTCGGAAAGGCATTTGAGCCGGAAGAACGTTTCGAGAATCCGGATGGAACTGCAATTCGCTTCGATAGTGATTACTTTGGCGAGCATCGCGGTGTGGATGTGATTCCGGGACCGTTTGCGGGGACCGAAGAAGCGGCGAAAGTGCTTTATTGATTGACAACCCGGTAGATAGCGCAACCCGGTAGATAGTGGAGGCCGGTAGGTTTTGAGTGGGATCCCGGTAGTTTTGCGAAGGGAGGAAGTGTGCAACCCGCAAGTTTTACGAAGGGGCACTTCGAATAGGGGGTGAAAATATCTGTCTCGTAGTGGGACAGATATTTTTTTGAAAAAATGTAGAGAATTTTATAGGGCGTTGACGATAAAATGCTTGAATGAGTTTAAAGTTTATGATAAAATAAAGAAAGAATGTTCGACTTATAGTAAGAGTAAAAGAAAGGAGACGCCATATGACACAAACAAATTTAAAAAAGAGTAATAAAACTAGTAAGATGCAGAATAAAACATTTGGCAAAGTATCAGGGAAATCTGGAAGCAAAAAGTCCTCAAAAGCACCAGAATCCAAACCAGTCAAAAAGCCAACAGCACCAAAGATGCCGGGAGAATGGCTGTACTTAAACAAAGAAGAACTGTCGCTTCGCAAAATATATGAACTGTTTGAGGAAAAGCAGACTGCTGAATATTGGGAGGCTGCTGGCGTATTGGAAATTTCATTACCAGAGAGTGGCACACTGGATATGGAAGATTTAGGAATCTGGCGCGGGAATCCTCGGCCATTCAATGACCGAGATGAAAGCGCCGCTTGCTTTTTTCAAAGACTAGGTCTGTTTCAGGCTTGGAGTTTTTCGGGTTCCGAAAAACGGAATTGTCTGAAACGGAAAAAGCAGTTACAATTCGGGTAATGCTCAGCTAATTTGGTATAAATTGTTTGATTCCGTAAATTTCAATGTGAATTTGAAGTCTGTTTGTGAATTGGCAATTCACGCTGTACCTACAATACAAACTTCCTGCCACCTAATGTCTTTCTTGCAATTAAACCTGATCTGTACTATATTGTGTACATAGAGAAAATAGTCGAAAATATGTACGCACT
>CAVFYJ010000102.1:0-11721 GCA_963626545.1 Acetatifactor sp.
TATAATAAATTATCGAACGAGTAGCAGACTTGCGTAAATCCAGTTTTGCTGCTCGTTTTTCTTTTTCTTAAATTTATATAACTTATAATGTCATTAAAAAAGTGTGTAGCGTATTCGCGTAAGTCCAACTTATTCGATATGCACACACTTTTTTATGTAAAAAAATAAGAATGCACACTTTTTTGATGCAAGATTGACACGAAAATGCCATAAGAAAGAGTTGTCATTATTGCCATAAAAAGGGTTGTCATTCAAAAAATGAGGAGGAAACGAAGAAGCAAAATGGCAGAGAGAAATAAGATGAAGGAGATGCCGGTAAATAAGCTCATGATTCAAATGGGAATTCCAATGATCTTATCAATGGCATTGCAGGCGGTTTATAACATTGTAGACAGTGCCTTTGTCGGAAACATGAAGGAGGGAAGCGAAGCAGCATTAAATGCACTTACGCTAGTATTTCCGGTACAGATGCTTATGGTAGCAGTTGGAATCGGAACCGGCGTGGGAACGAATGCACTTCTGGCGAGAACACTTGGACAGGGCGACAAGAAAAAGGCGGCAAAGGTTGCTGGAAACAGTTTGTTCTTAGGTGCAATTATTTATCTGGCATGTCTGTTGTTTGGAATTTTTGGTGTAAAAGCGTACATCTCATCGCAGACCGTTGATCCAGAAGTTATTTCGATGGGAACAAGTTATTTGAGAATATGCTGTGTGATTTCGTTTGGTATTATCTTCTTTTCTTTATTTGAAAAGCTGTTACAGGCAACGGGCCGTTCGCTCTATTCAACAATCGGTCAGGTTGTGGGTGCCGTGGTCAATATTATTCTTGACCCGATTATGATTTATGGAATCGGACCAGTTCCACAGATGGGAGTAGAAGGTGCGGCTTATGCGACGGTAATCGGACAGGTGGTTTCAGCGGCATTGTTATTTGTTTTCCATATGAAATTAAATAAGGAATTTGAGCATGGTACAGCATATATGAAGCCAGATCGCCAAACGATAAAGCAAATCTATTCCATTGGTCTTCCAGCAATCATTGCGCAGGCACTCATGTCGATTATGGTTTATGTGATGAATCTGATCTTGAAGTTTAGCCCATCTGCACAGACTGCATATGGATTATTCTATAAGGTGCAGCAGTTTGTATTATTCTTAGCATTTGGTCTTAGAGATGCAATCACGCCGATCATTGCGTTTTCATATGGAATGGGCAATAAAAAGAGAATCAAAGATGGAATTAAGTATGGCCTTCTCTACACAATCATACTGATGATTTTCGGTATCCTGATTACTGAAATTTTCCCAGGCGCATTTGCCAGCCTGTTTAATGCAGGACAATCAAGAGCGTATTTTATTGGGGCAATGAGAATTATTTCTATCAGTTTTCTTTTTGCTGGAATTAACGTTGCGTACCAGGGAATCTATCAGGCGCTGGATGGTGGTGTGGAATCCCTTGTGATTTCACTTCTCAGACAGCTTATCCTCATACTGCCATTGGCTGGCGTTTTCTCTATTTTTGTTAGAAATGGACAGGTAGACGTAGCACTAATCTGGTGGGCATTTCCGATAACAGAATTGATCGCTTGTTTGGTGGGCTATGTATTTTTAAAGAGAATCAAAAAGAAAAGAGTTGATCGTTTAAAATGAAGAACTTGCTATTTGTTCTGTCAGATGATAAAATCAAAATAAGCGTTAAGATAGTCGAGTAATATGACTTTTTATAGCGTATCGAGAAATTGATTTTAAAAGAACAAGCAAGGAGGACACGCAATATGATTTACAAAGAATTTCAAGGTATTCAGTTATCCCGACTTGGCATGGGCAATATGCGTCTGCCATCCGTGGACCCAAGCAACCCAAACTCGGCAATCGACTGGAAAAAGGCAGAGGAAATTCTTGACTATGCCATGTCTCATGGAATCAATTATTATGATACTGCATACGTCTACAACAATGGCGAGTCTGAAAAATGTGTAGGTGCAGCACTCAGCAAGTATCCAAGAGACAGCTATTATCTTGCCACAAAGTTTTACATTGAAGCAACACCTGATTATGAGGCCGTTTTCGAGGAACAGTTGAGACGTCTTCAAACCGATCATATTGATTTTTATCTGATTCATTGTCTGACCGATGGCAATTTGGAAAAGTATTTAAATTCTGGCTGTATCGCGTATTTTGAGGAGCAGAAGCGAAAGGGTCGAATTACTTATTTTGGATTTTCATCTCATGCGTCGCCGGAAACGCTTTTGAAAATGGTGGAGTATAGAAAATGGGATTTTGCACAGATTCAGATGAACTATCTGGATTGGGAATTTGCTACTGCAAAGGAAGAATACGAAATTCTGGCTTCCCGCAACATTCCGATTATGGTAATGGAATCGGTCAGAGGCGGAAAATTGGCCGATTTGGGTGGAACGCTGAATCAGAAAATGAAAGAAAAGCAGCCAGATTGGTCGATCACTTCTTGGGCGCTGCGATGGCTGAAAGCAAAGGAAGGCGTGCAGTTGATGCTCAGTGGAATGTCATCCATGGATCAGATTGAAGATAATGTGTCTGTTTTCGAGACAGAAGATGCGTTGAATGAAGAACAGATTGCTTTTTTGAAGGATATGGCATATGCATTGAAAGCAAGCCTGACAGTACCTTGCACCGCCTGTCGCTATTGTTGCAGCGCCTGTCCAAAGGAGTTGGATATTCCGGGAATGCTCAAAATTTATAATGAGTACAAGTACGCAGGCTGGTGGTATGGCAAGGAATTAGATGGCATTGAAGAAAAGAAACTGCCATCGGAGTGCATTGGCTGTAAGAAATGCATGAAGCATTGTCCACAGGGAATTGCAATTCCAGATTATATGAAGAAGCTGGCATGTTTGAAAGAGACGGGAAAAGAAGAGCAAGAAAATAAAGAAGAATAAAAAAGAATAAAAAAGAAAAAGAATTAAGTGGTTTGGAAAGAAAGCTATGGGGCATATCAGTAGCCCTGTAGCTTTCTTGTTTTAAATTCAATTTTGCTGCTGCCATATGGAATACTTATGAACGATTTGATTATTGAAAGGCCGAGGATTCTCGCGCCAGATCCCTAATTTCTAAAAAATTTAAATTAACGTATTGACCTTAATCTCAAGGTTAATGTTACAATTCCATTGAAGAAAAGCCAATAATGTCATTTCGATATTTTTATGTAACTGCGCTTACTGTCAGAATTATGTTAGACAAATCAAAACGGTCTATCCGAAGGTTGCGGACTATTTGATGCATTTAGGCATTGACATTGAAAAGCCGTTTGAAACAATGCCTCTTGAGCCAGATGAGTGCAAAAATATTAAATATACAGGTGCTCAATATATCGTTTGCGGTGAGCCGGATAATTTTTCGGAAATCGCAATCGATTCTGTTACAATACACATTGCAAAATTTCACCCGTCAACCGAATTGAATACAAAGCATTTTGTCATTGAAATCGGTCCGATTCGATTAAAGTGGGTGGTATAATTAAATTTGTAAAGTAAAATTATAGAGAAGAAAAGGAGTAGAAAGAAAACAATGGATAAAAAATGGAATGAATTATATGAAGCAGCAAAGACTGTGTTAAATCCGAGAGAAGTTTCAAGAATTATTGAGGCAGGTGGAGTTGCAGCAGCAGTAGAATCTGTATCTGGGAAAATCTATGTTGGAGTATGCGTGGATACCGCCTGTACATTAGGGGTATGTGCGGAACGAAACGCCATATTTAACATGATTACGAATGGTGAGGATGCGATTCGTCGTGTCATTGCGATTGGCAGAGATGGAAAGGCGATGCCGCCATGCGGAGCGTGTAGAGAATTTATGACGCAGCTAATGCCTGAAGACTATCGTGATATTGAGATCATGATGGATTATGAGAATGAGCGTATTGTAACACTTGGAGAGCTGACACCAGAATGGTGGCTGTGAGACAGAAAACTGATAAACTTTTTGTTTCGGTGACTTTCTTTGCAATGCTATGAAATGTTGCGATACTGTGAAATTCTGTACTATTCTGTGTTATTCCATGCTATGAAATTTACTAGTCACTCATAAATTTGCCAATATCTTTCAAATTAAAAGCAAATTCGTTACTATAGTAACTGTTCAAAGCCATGTGAAATCAAGGCGCGACTCTGAACAGTTACAATAGAAAGAAAAAATTTGGAGGTATATTCGATGATGAACGAATCTGTAGTTAAAGTATTAAAGAATGGTATGTGGGATCTTGCAACATGTGCAAATGGAGAACCAAACGTAGTGCCGGTTGCTTTTAAGGATGTTACCGAAGACGGAAAGTTGGTTGTAGGAGATGTGTTCCTTGAGACAACATTAAACAATTTAAAAGCAAACGATGGAAAAATCGCGATCTCTGTATATGATGCACAGAGCCTTGAGGGCTATCAGATTAAGGGAACTGCCGAGTATGTAACGGAAGGGAATCTTGTAGATACATTCAAGACCATGGTAGAGGGAATGTTTCACGGTGCAGCAACTGCAAAGGGTGCGCTGATCATTACACCAGCGAAAGTGATTGTTACAACACCGGGCGCAGAGAATAAGAAAGAGCTGTAATAAATTTATTCAGACGCCACTAATAAATTTCATAGTAACTTCAAAAATGATCGCCTTCAGGCTATAATGAAAAAGCTTGGAGGTGATTTTTTATGGCAAAGTATAAGAAAAAATTAGAAGATGATATACGATGTCCACTTGAATATGGACTGGCAATATTTGGAGGCAAATGGAAATCACGCATTATATGCGTATTGTCTGCCAATGAAAAGCTGCGCTACAGTGAATTGCGCAAAGAAATGTACAACATCACAGACGCAGTACTGGCAGCAACATTAAAAGACCTAATACAAGATGAGATTGTGGAACGAAAATCCTATGATGAGATTCCACCTCGTGTTGAGTATACATTGACACAGAAAGGAAAATCGGTTGTGCCTATTTTGCAGAGCATTTGCCAGTGGTCTGGTGTTTTTTATAAAGAGGATAGTGAAAATGAAATGGTGCAATGCCAGAAATGTGATCATCACAGATAAGGAGAGAACGAAAGTGATTCAGTATACAGAAGAAAAGAAGTTTACAAAAGAACAGGTAGAGCAATTGTTTTTGTCAGTTAACTGGGTTTCGGGAAAGTATCCAGAACGCTTGTACAAAGCGCTCATGAATTCCTCAACGGTACTCACGGCATGGGACGATGACAGACTAGTTGGACTGATACGAGTATTAGACGACACAGAAATGTTGGCGCAGATCCATTATGTGCTTGTCCATCCAGATTATCAGGGACATGGCATTGCAGGGAAGATGCTTGAACTGATAAAGGAAAAATATAAAAATTTCTTTTATATTGAGGCAATGCCAGAGGATAAAAATAATGTAGCGTTTTATCAAAAGCATGGCTTTTCCGTAATGGAAAATGGTGCAGCAATTCAGATTTGCAACCATAATATGATGCAGCAGTAAGGGGCAGATGAAAATGAAAAATGAGAATGAGTTATTAGCGGATATGCCAATACCAAAAGCCTTTTTTCGTCTTGCACTTCCAGCAGTAGCAGCACAACTGATCAATATTCTCTATAATTTGGTCGATAAAATGTTTATTGGGCGAATTCCAGAAGTGGGAAAGCAGGCATTAGCAGGGGTTGGCGTAACAGCACCTGTCATTCTGGCAATTTCCGCTTTTGCAGCGCTTGTCAGTATGGGTGGTGCGCCGAAGGCATCTATTTTTATGGGAAAAGGCGATAATGAGCAAGCCGAAAAGGTTATGGGAAGCTGCACATGGATGCTGATTGTATTGTCTGTGGTGCTGACCGCAATTATGTTAGGATTTGGAAAAACAATCTTGCAGCTATTTGGCGCAAGCGATGACACAATTTCCTATGCTGTGGATTACATGAATATTTATTGTCTTGGCACATTGTTTACGCAGCTTACATTGGGACTGAATGCATTTATTACGGCACAGGGAAGAACCTTGATCAGTATGAGGAATGTAGCAGTTGGTGCTGTGACAAATATTGTACTTGATGCAATATTGATCAATGGGTTTGGTATGGGCGTAAAGGGAGCTGCTTTGGCAACAATTCTTTCGCAGGGTGTGTCCGCATGCTTTGTGATCCATTACCTTACAAGACCTCAGAGTAAATTAAATCTCCATGTAAAGAATATTCGTTTTGAAAAACAGCTTCTTTTACCGTGTATTTTCCTTGGTACATCACCGGCATTGATGCAGTTGACTGAAAATATGGTTGCAATCAGCTTTAATACATCATTGCAGAAGTATGGCGGTGATATGGCTGTGGCATCCATGAGTATTTTAAATAGCATTATGCAGTTTGTCATGCTGCTTTTGCCAGGTCTGGTACAGGGAGCACAGCCACTATTAAGCTATAATCTTGGGGCAAAGAATATCGTTCGAGTAAAGAAAACATTTCGATTGTTGCTCGTTTGTTGTGTTAGCGGATCTTTTTTGATTTGGCTTGTATGTATGACAATGCCAGCAATGGTATCCTCTATTTTTACGAATGATATTGATTTAATTGCCTACACAGAGAAAAGTATGCGGATCTATCTAGCAATGCTTTTTCTGTATGGAATACAAGTGGCATGTCAGTATAGTTTTGTCGCATTGGATCAGGCGAAAAAAGCAATCTTTCTCACAATATGGCGTAAGATTATTTTGCTGATTCCATTGATTTTTATTTTGCCACAAATTTTATCGGATTCCGTAATGGGCGTGTATCTGGCGGAACCGATTGCAGATACGATTGCAATTTGTACGACAGCACCTATGTTTTATTTGTATTATCGCAATTTACGGGATTGAGAAAGAAAGGAATTTGCCTGTATCTTCCATAACTGCGAATACAATCCGTCTTCTTTTAGAAGTTCGTCGTGTGTCCCTTCTTGGACAATATGTCCGTGCTCCAATACAACAATTTTGTCTGCCAGAGAAACTGCGCCCAATCGGTGTGTGATGATAATTCCTGTTTTCCCATTCAACTCACGGCGAAAAGAATCATACATTGCCTTTTCTTTTAATGGGTCAATGGCAGAGGTGGCTTCATCCAGAACAAGAAATTCACTGTTTTTATAAAAGCCTCTTGCGCATGAAAGCTGCTGCCATTGTCCACCTGATAAATCTCGCCCGCCGAATTCCTTGCCTAGCATCGTGTCCAGCGATAGGTGAGAATCATGCAAAAAAGTAAGATTTGCTTGCGTGATTTTTTCATCATCCGCATGATTCACATGATCAGAACAATCAGAGTAATCAAAACAATCAGAATCATGAAAATGATTAGAACGATTAGAAGAATCAAATGCGCTGATTGTAATATTATCCCGGACGGTCATTTTATAGCGCGCAAATACTTGTGGAACAACCGATTGCTTTTTATGAAGTTCCAATTCCGATATTGACGAAATGTCCGTTTCGTCGTAATACACGGTTCCGCTGCTTGGTAAAAATAAGCCGAGGATGATGTTTGTTAGTGTTGTTTTTCCTGCCCCATTTTCGCCGACAATCGCAATTACTTCACCTTTCTTAATAGTCAGATTGATATTGTCTAAAACATTATTTCTATTCTTTTTATTATTTCTATTATTTCCATTCTTCCCATTTTTTTCCTGCCTTTCCTGTTGAGGATAGTGGAAAGAAACATGGTCCAGTCGAATCTCTTTTTGGAACGATACAAGGTCTTTGCAAGTAGATCGTTCTTCCTTTTCCAGATAATCAAAAAATGGCTGAATCATTTTTCGATATTGTCCTTCGTATCCGATCATGGAAACAAGAGAGCTAAGCGCTGATAGAATGGAAGCATATGCGGCAATCGCAGCAGTGCAGGCAGCATAGTCGATCTTTCCAAAAAATAAGAGAACAATTGATATCAAATATCCACCGAAAGAGCCGAGAAAATCAGCAGGAATTAAAAGCATTTGAAGGATGAATAGCTTCGTTGCTTTTTTCTGTTCAAGCGAATCTCGCTGCTTTCGACTTTCTTTCCATTTGCTTATTAACAAGTCAGAAGCATAGGTGATTTTGCTTTCTTTGCAGGCAACCTCGTCAATCAATCCTTTAAAATAAGCGCTTTCTTCTTTTTGATATTGTTCCAGTGCAATATGATAGCGTTTCCAGAGCGTAGACTGATAAAGTAAATTTAAGCATGGTGGAATGATTGAAAATGGAAGAAGCAGCAAAAACCATGCATTAAAGGTGGAAACATACATCGTTACAACAAGGGCTTGCAAGATTGCCGTCAGAATGCTGATCCAGATTTCGACATATCGAAAGAGATTCTGCTTCGCGCCGTCTGCTAGGCGAATCATCGTAGCAGCAGATGCGTCCTCGTATATTTCGTTTGATATCATGCTGCTTTTTTGAAAAAGTTTAGCTCGAATTCGCTGCTCAAAAGCTGGAATCACACGAAATTGCACGCGATATCGCTTGTAATAGACTGAGTAGGCCGCGGACAAAATTAACAGAGCACCATAAAGACAGATAAGTCCAATCATTGTACTGCTATAGCCATAGGAGAGCAGCAAAACAATTTGTCCAGTTGCCCAAACATTAAGGACGGATAAAATGCAGTTAAAAATGCTCCAGAAAATCATTTCAATAAAACTATTTGGAGCCAGCTGGAAGATGAGATGGTAATTTTGTAAATGCTTTAATTTCGGATTCGTATTACCAGTAGTGTTTGTATTGCAAGTAGTATTCGCATTATTATGAGTATTATGGTTCGTATCATTCTGTTTCATAGTAGAGCCCTCGCTGTGTTTCAAATAATTCTCGATAGTATTCGCAGGTATTCATCAGTGTGTCATGTGCATTCATTGCAATTAAATGGCTATTGCGCAGAACCAGAATTTGATCTGCCGATTTAACTGCTCCCAATCGGTGTGAAATGAACAATGTTGTTTTGGAAGCGAACATTTTCTCATAGACACGGTAAAACGCTAGCTCTGACATCGGGTCCAAGGCAGCATTTGGTTCATCTAGCACGATGATTTGTGCTGGTGAGAGAACTGCGCGTGCGACAGTCAGCTTTTGCCATTCACCGCCAGACAAATCGGTACTTTCTTGTTTTAAAAAGCCTAAGCTAATATCGAGTCCATTTTTCTTTTTGTAAACAGGAGCATCAAAATGGAGCGCATCTAAAATACGGTGAATTTCATCAAAGCGTTGCTGTGTGGATGAATTTGATGAGTTTGTTAAGTTTATTGAACTTATTGAATTTGTTGAACTTGGTGAGCTTAGCAAAACATTCTCGCGGATGGAAAATGGATAGCGGTAGAAGTCCTGAAAGATTGAAGAAAAAATTTGGCGTTTTTCCTCTTGGGACATCGTTGATATGTTTTTGCCACCGACAAGAATTGTTCCGCTTGTCGGCTGATACAGCCCCAAAAGAAGTTTCACTAGTGTCGTTTTTCCACAGCCATTTTCTCCGACAAGTGCATAGTGCATTCCAGCCTTTAATGTGAAATTAACATCATCCAAAATGACAGAGGATGCACCTGGGTATGCAAAGCTAACGTGTCGAAATTCAATTCCTTTTGACAAGTCGATCGCTTCATCTGAGGTTCCATTATGATCTTCTTCAAGTTTCAGAAGAGAAAAGAAACCAGATAGGCGATCAAAATTATTTGAAACATCAAAAATTGCGCCATAGAATTGGCTGGCGATTGTGCGCAAATTAGCGATTGCCGTAAAGGCAACAATAAAGGTTCCGATGGAGATGCTGCTCTGCGTTACTGGAGAAATCAGAAGAAGGATTGTAGTCATGCTGTAAATCGCTGAGAATAATGTCGTCAAGCATTCTGAAAATAACCGTTTGCGTCCTAGCTTGCAGTTTTTCTCAATTGCGATTGCGCAGTCCTTGTGATAGCGTTTTTCAATTTCTGGATTATAATGAAAAACTTTACGCTCCATTGCATACTCACGATGCAGCAACAGCGAAGACAAATAATTTGCATGTCGCATATTTTGAATATATTCGCCCCAGAAAATCCCGGAATTTTTTCCTGCACTTTTATTGATATGAACTCCAAGAAACAATAATACAAAAATGATGATTGTAGTTCGTGTATCAATCGAAAAAAGAACAACAAAGGATGTAAGAATCTGAATTGCACTTTTTATTTCCGTTTGGAGAGCAGCGAAAAAAGCATTGTCGGATTCAGCTGCTTTTTCTGCCTGCTCACAAAGTTCGTGAAAAGATTGTGTTTCTGTGACTGGAAATGAAACTTTGCTGCATTTTTCGATTCGCTGTGTATCGAGTCGCTTCCCGACAATTCGATTGTGCCGATTTGTTCCCAATTGAAGAACATTTACGAGTAGAGAATTGAGAAGAGCCAATGCAATGAATTGGATTAAATAAAGTAGGAAGTCTTGTGAATTGCCCCCTGCTACTCCTTTAATCGCCGCATCAATGAGATTTTGTTGTACGATTATCTGGAATGCAGGAATACATCCAAGAAGCACACATGACAATATCAAAACGGTAAACAAGCGTATCGGATAATAATTTTGAATATAGGTCAATTTACGCATAAGATCCTGTCCTCCCTTTTTTGAAAAGTTTAATGCATGGCAGCCCTAATTACAAGCCTTGAGCTGATGGTGAAAAAATGGTATAATATATGTAGAAAAATTGAGATGGGAGAGTCAGCAGGGAATGGGAAAAGATATTTTGTGGTAACTTTTTTGTTGCAAAGAGATAGTAAATGTGCTATGTTAATGCTAGAAAGGGGAACATTTAAGGCACAAAAGAGAAAATGATGATAGGAATCAATTATCATTAAAATACATCCGATAAGATCCGACGATTGATCCGAAATATTTGGATGATAAGATGTGCATACTGGACGTGAGAGTTCAGTTATCTGATCGAAGCAGCATTGATGTGGAAATACAGGTGCTGAATCGTCATAATATGGAATCAAGAGCGCTGTATTATGCTTGCCTGCTTTGCACAGAGCAGTTGCATGCAGGTGATGATTATGCAAAGACAGCGCCCGTATATGGACTAAATCTGCTATGCTTTGATTTGTATGAGGATGCATGCTATTATAGGAGCTTTGTGTTAAAAGATCGAAAAACGAATGTTCCATATAAGCAGAAGTTTGAGATTGCCTTTTTTGAGCTTCGCAAGGCGGTAGGAGAGCTGTCCAGAACAGAAGAAGTAAAGATGCTTGAGTTGTCAGAGCTGACAGCAAGAGATCGATGGGCACTCTTCATTAACTCTGGGAAAAAGGAGGTTTATGAAAAATTGGTAGAAGAAGATAAGACGTTTGAAGAAGCATATGAACGATTAAAGAAAGCCAGCAGTGATGAAAAGCTGATGGCGATGTATCGAAGTCGTGAAAAAGCAATACGAGATTGGAATGACTCTATTAATTCAGCGAGAAGAGAAGGCGAACAGAAAGGGCGACAAGAAGGAGTACAGCAAGGATTGCATCAGGGTCGAATTGCTGAACTCATTGAACTTGTTCAGGATGGCCTTCTTGATATACAAAAGGCAGCGGACCGTGCTGGGATGACATTAGAGGAATTTCAGGCAGCGATGCAAAAAGAATAATCAAAAACAAAGAAAAAGAGGACTGCCTTTCTTACGAAAAGCAATCCTCTCGCCCCTGCCAAGGAGTGCAGTTGAGGGGACTTGAACCCCTACCCAAGTACATGGACATGAACCTGAATCA
>CAVFYJ010000103.1:0-11132 GCA_963626545.1 Acetatifactor sp.
GGCGCTTTCATCTCGGTCATTGAATGGCCGAGGATTCCCGCGCCAGATTCCTAAAACTCCTACACGACAAAACACTTATATGATACTGTCAGTCAACTTTATCATTAGAAAATATATTTGTCAACAAAAAGCAAGGTTACTGTTCACGGGCAGGGTTACGAAAAGCCAGTCACCTCAGGACTTTGCCATAAACATTGGTTGATCCGTGAGCTATAACGCTATGGTATCCGCCGTTTCAATATTCCATATGCTACAGCCCCAGTAGCCACTGCTACAACTGCTATTAGGATCCCCGCCACAATCAACATATTTTCACTCACAATTTCCAATTGCAAGAGTCGCCTTCCTGCGGTAAACAATGCATATCCCAAAATCGCAATGACAAGCAAGGTGCCAACGATTGACCATACAAGCTCTCTGTGTTTTATTTGCTGCTGCATCTGCGAGCGCCCTTTTGGTATCTTTAAGTCCTTTTTGAGTTTTGAGGATTGTGGCTGTGAATCCTTTCCTCCTTTTTCTGTTTTTAACTGTAAGGTAGCGTTAGACGGTATCTCTGTTTTCGGTTCTGATTTTTCTTTTAATTCTCTTTCTTTTAACTCGCTTTCTTTTAACTCTCCTTCTTGTAATCGAACTTCTTCCAATTTTTCTTCTTTTGGCCTTGTTTCTCCATCTTCCAGTCTGTTTTTAATGCATCCCACAATAACACGTATGGATAGATTTTCTTTTAGGCTCTCCTGAAAAAGCCCATACGCCAGCTCAAGACTTTTTCGGTCATCATAGTCAATGTGGTCGATTAAAAAGCGACAAAGTACATTAACGGCTTGATACAGCGGCATATGTGAATAAGGATAATAGCAAAAGCGTACCCGTTCCAGACTTTTTGACACAAAAATGTACTGTGGTTCAAGCAAGATTCCTTCCCCGTCCAGCAGATACCGTCCCACCTCCGAAACTGCGCTGCAAAATTGCAAAAGAAGTGATACCATCTCGTCATAGGTGATTTTTCTGGCATCTAGAAATGAAGGAAGATCCTCCAATGACGTAATCTCATAGTTCAGTGTACTTTTTCCATTCATCTGCTGTATATGTACAGGCAAAAAACCATCAATCCGATTATGAATCAACATGGACAGCCGATAATCGGATACGACATCCTCACCTACATCAATTATCATATATTGATAATCCAGCCGTCTGCTGTATGATACTTCCATCTGCGCCATTTTGTCACCTTCCTACTATATACTGCATACTGCATATGTACTGTTTCTACTGCTTACTTTCATGCAAGTTTTATTCTTTCTTATCCACTTTCTGCCTTCTCTTCCTGCTCTTTGTCCCGAAGAATTCCCCTTATCAGACGAATAAATTCTTCCTGTTTGGATTCACGTACCTGAACACTTCCCGTTATCTCTGATGGAACACCCCAAGCACGCATGATCGAAAAAAGTGGCAACCGAATATGTGCTCTGTATGTAATCTGAACACTCCCAGGATTGGACACTACAGAAAACTCTGGCATATCACAAGCAAAAAGTTCACCTGACACGCGTTTGCCCGCATATTCAGGTGTCGCGCCTGTATCTGCTGTATTCTTTGCCAACCGCCACAAAAGCCCTTTTTCCTGAAGCGCTTCCCAATCAAAAAAGCCTTCCTCCATATCGCTATTTTCCGTGACAAACAGCATTGCCTTATGTGCTGCCTGTGAAGACACTTCTTCCAATATCGTCTTATCATGAAGAAAAAAGCCATAATACATACACAGAAAAACAGCCATAATTACCGTCATCGAAATCAGACTTGCCTCCACGGTAAAGCTTGCGGCAACCCACAAACCATTTCTTCTTACTTCGTCTGACAAAATCATTCTTATTCGCGATAAGAAACCAGTTGAAGCATCATTTAAATAGATATCACCTGCAAAATCCAGTTTATGAAAACGGAAGCCAGAAGCCATGGTACAAATGGCATTTCGCTTTGTATCTGCATTTTTTCTACTTTTTCCTCTGCCACACATAGTCTCATTCCTTTTCTTTGCCTTTTTTGCTTTGCAGCCCGAACGGCCATGCAACTAATCTGCCCGAAAAAGCAGAACACACTTCCTCCAAACAAGATTTCCAGCCCAATTCTCACACCGCATACGCTCCCGATTAAAAATGCACAGAGCACATCTCCTGTACCAATGCCATTGCTTACACGTGATAAAACAAAAAGCAACATTCCCGGAATCAGACACATACCAATATCAATCATTCCCCAATTTGCGAAAAGATCCCAAAGCAATGCCACTCCTGTACATCCCACAATCCAACTCACCGATACTTGAAAAAATAGCAAGTCCGTTGCCGCTGGAATGAAAAAGAAAAGAAGCAACATACTCCACCGAAGCTGTGTCATGATGCAGATTCCTCCTCTCCCTTTGCACAGCGGCTGCAGCAGTGACGGTCACGAACCTCTGAAAGCCAGACGGACTGCACATTTCGCCTGAGTGCTGAGCAGTTTGGATCCGTATGAAATCGGTTTCCGCTTGACGTGATATACACCCAGAAGCCGCTTCCACCCTTCTCACATCGGTCGCATGCATAATATTTGCTTCCGTCCTCGCTGCGATAATTGATCACCTCGTTGTGGCGAATCTGCTGCACGGAAAGCTTCAGATAGGAACAATCCAAGCTCGTATGATACACACTTCCCGTCTCGGTTATGTATACAAGCACATCCTCCTTTGTCTCTTCTTCCTTGCTTTCGTTATTTCCTGCTGGCGCTTTGTTTCCACTCCACACGCGCTGACACTCCCGCTGCGTAAGAAGAAGTGAACCAACGTTTCCTGGCAGAAATGGGACTTTCACCCGATAGGTCACCATAAGATCCAGATTCCCCTGCTCATCTGGGAACCTCGATCCCAATACGGTCAGTCCATTCTGCCCACCTGCAATCCAAGATCGGTCAAGAAATTCCCTTCCAACCGAATAGAAAAGCTTTTGCTTTAAGTAAGCCGTTGTAATCCCGCCCTGCACCAAAAGCATGGCAAGATCATCTGCATCATCTCCGCCTACCTTCTCTGCGCTATCAGAATTTTCAAGCAGATAATAATAACCGCAAGCTTTTGTGACTGCCTCCTTCATTCCACTCTGAATACGTGTTTGGATCTGCAATACCTCAAAAAATGACAGCAATGCCATGATAACACTAAGAAAAATTGGCAGCACAATACTTGCCTCAACCGTTAATGACGCTTTGCAGCGCAGGCAAGCGCCCCAAAAGCAATATGGCTGATACCTGGAATCTTTTTTGAATGCCTTTTTTTGAACGCCTGCCTGTCTCATTGTGTACCTCCTTCCCTCAATACATACGACTCTGTGAACAGGACAGCTCATACCCCTTGCTGGCAAAGCTGTAAAAAATTGGTGCGGCGACCATCTTTGTGGAAACCTCAACCGCTCCTAGACAATCCGCCATTGAAAAAGACGGATTGTTTTCTCGCATGCGAAGTTGAATCACATCCATTGTATAATATCTTCGATCACTTCTTCCTTTCGCATATAGAAGAAGTCTCAGATATGCATCATAGGCTAATCCATCCTGTTCTTTTGCCGTCAAAAACAAATCACCATCCAGAAAATCTGCGATCTGCGAAAATGATAACGTCCAACTCTCCGCATTTTTAATAATCGGAATATGCCCACCGCTTAACAATGTGCGCACATCCACAATCGCTTCCGCAAACGACCATCCTGCCAGCATGGCAAACTGTGTCAATTTTACAGCCGGGTATATGCCTGTCCACCCA
Organism: Acetatifactor sp.; assembly: GCA_963626545.1. Classification (GTDB taxonomy): domain Bacteria; phylum Bacillota; class Clostridia; order Lachnospirales; family Lachnospiraceae; genus Anthropogastromicrobium. The sequence goes on from CAVFYJ010000103.1 coordinate 3,791, forward strand.
ACAAGTGCCGTTGCCGCAGTCTGCGCCTGTGAGGACAATATAGGATCTTTCAGCGCAGAAAATAAATTTAATCCTTCTCGCATAAGAAGAAGTGAATTTACAGTCGACTTTAAGTTTTCCTTATCGCTTGTCTTTCCATTTAAGATATATTCTAACTCGTAAGCCATGCCCTTTGTTTTCTCACCACTTGTAAAACAGCGGCAGTGTTCCAAAAGATACTCGGTAAACAAAAAGCTTTCCTCAATTTCACTGATTGCCGAATGGTACCATGTAAAATTTACGGTTCTCCATTTCGATGGAAGATCCGACGCCGTTACTGCATAACCAGATGCTGCCTGATCAAATGGAAGCACAAAATTCAACCATCCATTTTCCTTCAGTTCTTCAATTTTATCTAGCCAGCTTTCCTCCAGAACATCCTTATACTGCTCTTGTTCTTCCTCTGTTTTTTGGGCAAGCTGCTCCTTAGCACCTTCTTTTTCTTGATCTTGTTCTTTTTGTGCCTCTGTCTTTGCATCTTCGCCTTTTTTGAGGTCTTCTAACTGCTCCTGCACCTTTTCAAGTGCAATGCCAAGCGTTCGATACTTCATAAATTCCAATACGCTACGAGCAAACAGTTCTCCCTCATTTTCAATAACAGAAACCGTGTTTTCGATTTCAACAGAAGCATTATTTCCCATATACAGATTTCCAGATAACAACAGATGATCGGATTTTGAATTCAAATTCATCGTCAAATACTGTTCTACAATATCCTTGGGTTCTTTGCTATCCTTCAAATTTGTTTCATTCAAAAGCAACAGATCAAATTCGTCAAGCAAATCGCGATCATACATTGAAAACAGTGAATCCATCGCTGAATCCGTAGCTGACGTTAAGCGTTGACGCAAACCAAAGATCCTTGCATGCTCTGTCATTGCCATAATAAACCCGATAAACAAAATCGTGAGCAACGACAAAAATACGGTTATGCTGGCTTTCCCCATTCTGGCTTTTTTTATTTTGAATCTTTCGGATTTGGATGTTGTCATTTTACATGTTTTCATCCCATCCTTTCTCATCCATACAACTCATTTACTGTGCTGTTTACATGACTGAAAATTCCAGTGACAATAGCGATAAGCTGTTCTCGGAAAATAACAACAATCGCCAACAGTACGACAAGAACTAAAATAACCTCAACAGTTGTTACTCCCTTTGTATCATTTTGAAACTTTCTTATTCCGCTTACAATTCCTTTGGTGATTCCTCTCATTCGATCACCCATAAGATGATTCCAACGCATACGCTTGTCTCTTTGCTTCATGCCAAACGCCTCCCTTCTCACAGTTCACAAACCAGATAAACTTCTACCCATCTTATTTTTGCATATAGTAACTTTTCAGCATCATATTCACAAAGCTGCACATTTGTTACGTCGCTACATGTTCATAAATGCTGGTATCATCAGTATCGCCATAACCAGTCCTAGTAAGAGAAACATCGGAAACAGCATTTTCGTTTCCATGCGCTCTCCCTCCTGAAGTGCTTGATTTTTTCTTTGATCTAGTGCCTGTGTCAGTTCTTGGTCAAGCATTTGTTCCAGTCCGGATATTCCCTGTCGTATGTTTTGCTCAAGGCTGTTTCCCAGCCTCAAATAGCAATGCTCTCTGCACCTCCTTCCAAATGCCCCATATGCCGCAGCTTCACTTTCTCCTGCCTCTATTTGGTTTCGGGTAACAAGCATCTCCTCAAACAGATAACGCTTGTAGCCCGCGCATTTGCTCTGTGTCATCTCATATTCCGCTGTCAGCCTGCTCCATGCCGTACGAACATTTAGTCCACACTGAACCATCAGTCCCAGTTCAAAAACAAAATTGGGATAATCGGATATGAGCTGTTGGTTTCTCTTTTCATATGCTTCCTTTTGCTTTTGTCTACCAATCTCATACAACACAAACGGCAAAAGAAGAAGCAAGATGGGGAAACTTCGCATCGGCTGCGAATCTCCTGTTTTGTAAGTTAGATTTTTCCCCTCTATATTGGTCGGAAGTGGTACGGTCGTCTTTGTTTTTGTGTTGTCATTCTCATCCTTTAGTTGTCTTGTTAACAACATAAGATAATACTGTGCATCTTTTGGAGACGGCATCAACCTCACATCAAGTGTATAATATTGCTCATACATGGAATAGGATAGCTTCACCTGTAACTGTGCAATACACCCCTCCTGTGGAATCTCCTGTTCTTGAATTTGAATCACACCAAAATCATCAATAAGCTCTGGTGTTAAACTCTTCCATACAGCACGTATGCCATAAATGGTAGACAATACAAGTGAAAGATTACTCTGCACATTTTCTAACGATTCATTCTCTCCTAAAATCTGTTCCTTCAATGCATCAAACGCATCATCAAACACCGACAGCATTCCCTGTGTTTCTGGCTCTTGTCCATCTATCGTGACTTGAAGCTTCTGTGTTCCTTCCTCTAAGCCCTCAACTGTCAAGTTATAGCTTTTTGTCTGACCAAATTCTGGGCGTTCAAGCTGTGTCTGCTCGGTCTGTGACTCTGGCAAAAAGGAAACGGCAATTCCGATTATACTTGCCCCAAACAGACAAAGCCAAAAGATTGCCATCTGCCTTGCCCCCTGAAACCGCATTTTGCTCTGCGCATCTTCCCGAACGTACAGCGCGTTCGCCCACTCCGTTTCCTCCTCACGCTTGGATGGCTGGCTCTTTGAGAGAACGTCGTAAATCCAAAGTCCCATTGGAAGAAGAAATCGTAACTGTATTTTTTGTTGTTTCTTCTCTTCTGTATCCATAAGCCTGTCCACAAATTCATTTTCATAATTTCTTTTCCAAATAACAATGAAAATCAATGCAGCTAACAGGCAAATAAAAAATACAAGCATGAAGACCTCCTGTTTTTCTTTTCTTACTTGAATCTTATTATCTTTGCAGAAAGCACATAAGCTGCGATATAAATTGCCAAACATACCGTCATAATTAGCTTTCCTGTTATCGTCTGATACATCACTTCAAGCAGCTGCGGCGACGTGATCGACATATAAAGAAGAATCCCAGCAGGCATTAGATTCATAATCTTCTGCTCGAATTTTTTGCCTGCCAGCATCGTCTCGATCTGCTCCTGCGTCTGTACCTTTAAGACAAGCTGTACCGTGATCTTTTGCAGAATAAACGGCATCGATGCACCACTTCTTTTGGCGAGTGCAAAGGCTTTCGCAAATTCTTTTATCTCTTCTATTTCACACACATTGGCAAACGCTAACCAAACCTGTTCGGATGGTTCTCCGATACTCATTTTCGAAAGCATGACACGCAGAACCCCTACCAGATATGCATGTTCTCCTTCCATGGCAGCAAGCTGATCCGCTGCCTCCGCCATCGCATTTTCCGCAGAATGACCCGTTCGAAGTGCTCCAGACAGCAATTGAATCAACTCCTGAAATTCCCGCCTTATGTACCGCAGCTGTTTTTCATGAAGTGCCTGTCTTTGCCAACGAAAGAACACAACGAGAAATGGCACTATACTAATACTTCCTATAAAAATATTATGGTAAAAGATATAGGTAAGTCCATACCAGCCAGCTGCTCCTGCCAGTCCATACAAAAACCTCTTTCTCAAATCAAATTCATCCGGAAGCTGGTATAAGTCCCGCTGCTCTAAGCTTTTCCTTCTTTTTAAGCGGGTTGACCGCCTCAAGCGTTCCTGTGATCCTTCCATCCACAACCCCCGTTTCCCGAAACTGATACAAAACTGACAATGTTACATTTCCCCTGTCATCAAGTCCCGTTACCTCCTGAATCGAAAGCACCTTTCGTGAACGATCCCGCAAACGTCCCAAGTGAATAATAATATCAATCGCTGATGCAATCTGACCGCGGATCGCCGCAAGAGGAAGCTCCACACCCATCAACACCATTGTCTCAAGTCGTGTAATCATGTCCTGTGCACTGTTTGCATGACCGGTTGAAAGGGAACCATCATGACCGGTATTCATCGCCTGTAACATGTCCAAGGCTTCGGCACCTCGAACCTCTCCGACTACAATTCGATCCGGACGAATACGCAAGCTATTTCGAATTAAATCGCGGATCGTCACCTCATATTTTCCTTCCTGGCTTGCATTTCTTGCCTCCAAACGAACCAAATTTTGAATATGATACAACCGAAGCTCCGCAGAGTCCTCGATCGTGACAACACGTTCCTGCTCTGGAATATACTGCGCCAGTGCTCCTAGAAATGTTGTCTTTCCTGAGCCCGTTCCACCGGAGATAAAGATGTTGTAGCGCGCCTGAACCAACTTGGACAGAAACTGCGCTACCTCTTCCGACAATGCTCCCCATTTTAATAGCTGTTTCATATCCGGCGGATGCTTTGCAAACCGTCGGATTGTGAGGATCGGACCGTTGAGCGCAATGGGAGGAAGAATAATATTTACTCTCGATCCGTCCTCAAGACGGGCATCCGCCATCGGGTTCGCTTCATTTACCCGGCGGTTTACCTTCGCTACAATCTGCTGAATGACATCTTCCAGCTTTTCCTGTGAAGAAAATGTTTTCGCAAAATGCATCAGTTCTCCGTGCTTTTCCACATAGATCTGGTCATATCCATTTACCATGATCTCCGTCACCTCTGGATCATCCAATGCCTCGCTTAACACATCCAGACGTCGGAAGGAATCGTACAATGCCTGCCGAAACTGCATCCGCAACCGCACTGAAAACTGTCTGCGATACGCTTGCATCATCAGCACGTCATCAATACTCGCATACAACTCCTCATCTGTCAGCTCCTTCGTCATATTAAGCCGCTCAACCACAAGGCTTCGCAATGTCCCCAAAAGAGCCTGTTCCTGCTTTCCTTCCTGCTCCTCCTGCCGATCCATATTTCGCCTACCTTCGTCTATCATTTATACGATTACTTATCTACTATTTCCTACCATTCACTTGGCATTAGACTGCGCACATAATCTCCAGCTTCGCCCCATAAGGCGTACTCTAGCCGTTCCTTCGTGGTTCCACTGCGTGTACAATGCGGCAGCTCTACCATCTGCATTCTCTGCCGAAGTTCTTCCTTGCCGTTTTGTTCCAACCATTTTTCAAAGCGCCTTTGCTGATCCCTTGCAAAGCGATCCGAAAGAACTGGCACATAAAGGCTCGAACACAACGGCAATAATACGTCGGCAAGCCATAGCTTTGTCCCAATATCCAACACAATTGCTGCATACCCAGCTTCACGCGCAATCTCTTGAACTAGCGTACCCCATTCTTTTGCCTGTATTGCACACAAATCCTCTGGACAATTCATCCCCGTAAGCACATCAATTCCATGCCAATGTGACACAAGCAAGGGTAGTTTCTCCCTTAATCCATGCCGCTGGCAATAAAAGTACGCATCTGATAACGTACCTCTTTCTCTGTGTCCCTCTTCTTTTTGCTTCTCTTTTGATCCTTCTTGTATGAATCTTCCCTTTTTTCCTTCTTCGTTTTCTTCTCCTGCATCTTGCTCATCCAACGCCATCTCATCCTCATCCAGAAAAGACAGCTCGTCAAAGCCTATGTACAAAACAGAATGTCTGCGTGATAACAATTCCCCTAACAAAAGCGAAAACGTTGTTTTTCCACATCGTCCAACTGGCGAATAGACACCGTAAATCGGACATGAAGTCTGCAAAATTGGACTATCTCTTTGATCCTTGCTGCCGATGTGCTGCATCAGCTGATTTAAAAGCTGATCTGTTGGCTGATATTTATAGATATGATCGCCTTTTTGCCCTTGTACCTGATCTTTCTGTCCGGTCAAATACAATACTTCTTCTGCCTGATCGCGTATTTTTCCATACTCATCCAAGCCACTTCCTTCAGAAAGAAGAAGCAGTTGCGGCGTATGACCTTCAAGGTAAGCCGAAAGCTTATCGGCCTGTGAAAATACTTGCATCTCAAATGGTACGCTTTCCCGGCGGTTTACATATTCTGCTAGATTTTTTCCATATGCTTCTTCCTGCTCATACATTGCCACTACCTTTTTCATGTTCTCTGCTTCTCCTTTCTTCATCTTCGCTGATGAATTTTTACTATTCCTAACTACTCCATTCACCAACGAATTTTCACCGATGCCCTAAGAAATCTGGAGATCCAGAATCACTGATTACAATCTTAACACCCATTCTGCGATCATGCTCATAGATTGCTCATCCTGAAATCTTGTTTTCGGTGATGAGCACATTTTAGCAGATTGCCGGGTAAAGTCAATGTTTTTTCTATTTATTTAAGAATAATGATCCTTATTGTGTAGATAACACATATTGTATAAGTCTTATATGCTTACTATTCAAATCAAATTAACTCAAATAAAAAAGCCTTTCCTTCTTTGCGAAATGCTAGGAGGAAAGACTTTTGAGTTTACGCTTTTATGCGTTTCTATTTTTTTGGCTTTTTCGAATCTATTTGTTTTATATTTTCTATTTCTTTCTGTCATACCGTTTCACTATATTCGCGAAATATCGCATCTGCCGCGATCTTATATTCCCTCACCGAATTGGATTTTTTGATCTGTTTTAACAGCTTCGGCGATACCTGCAGGCCACTTCCCAAGTAAATCCACAATTCGGTACTGCATGAAAGTTTCCTCCTTTGTCTTGTTTATTTCAGTTCACGGGACGCGTGAACTGGAAAACAAAAAAGCTACCGCCCTCAAGCGATAGCTAAGCAAATAGCGGAAGGGAGATTCGAACTCTCGACACCACGGGTATGAACCGTGTGCTCTAGCCAGCTGAGCTATTCCGCCATATTAGAAAAAGAAGATAAACTGCGGTTCAAGCTTTCATCTTCTTTGATCGCATGTACCTTCAAAACTGCACACAAACATTTTCATCCAAAAACCACTGTTCACGAACGCCCTTCACAAAACCGCACTTCGTGCTTTCGTTGCTTTGCAACTTCGTTTTGTTCATGCTTGGGCGTTCCCTTCGTTCTGCCGAGCTGTCAAATTCTCATGCAAGCATGAAATTTTCCACCTCTGGCATAACGCGTGAACTGTTATACCATATTTCCTACCCTGACCTTCTGGTCAAGCCCTCGACCGATTAGTAGCAGTCAGCTCCATGCCTTACGGCACTTCCACCCCTGCCCTATCAACCTCGTCGTCTTCAAGGGGTCTTACTTCTTTCGAATGGGATATCTCATCTTGAGGGGGGCTTCACGCTTAGATGCCTTCAGCGTTTATCCCGTCCCGACATGGCTACCCGGCCGTGGCGTTGATCGCCAACCGGTACACCAGAGGTCAGTCCATCCCGGTCCTCTCGTACTAAGGACAGCTCCTCTCAGATATCCTACGCCCA
>CAVFYJ010000104.1:0-10438 GCA_963626545.1 Acetatifactor sp.
GCATAAATTTGTTCCTTCATATAATGCATTGGGTTAGAAGAATCTCTGCGATATGCTTCTTCAAAAATATCTGCCACATAGCCAGCAAATTCTGTCATATTGTCAAATTCAAGAATGTCATATGGTTTATTTACAATAATCGTTTTTTTCTCACCATTAACTAATTTTCCTAATTGATCAGCAAGCACATTTCCCCTATAGCTCACACTTTCTTGACAAGTAGGAATGAATTCCATACGATCATAATCCACAATCTTGCAATCAAACGCAGAATAAATATCAAACCATGTCTGATATACATTTTTATACTGTTTTTGATAATTAAATAAAAGAATTACCTTTTTATATTTTCGCAATTCATCAATTGCACGCAACATAATCGGTGTAAATTGATGAACTCCATGAATTACTACTGTATCCATATCTACATCAGAATAATCGTAGTCCTCATGAATAGCTGTCATTGCATGTATTAGGCCAATATCAACTTCTTGTTCTGACAAACTTTCTGTCAAAGTGAAGTCTCTTTTTTTATTAGACTCACATATTCTCTGATAAACTTCTACTATGAGTTTCTGTTCTTTAGTCAACTTATTTTTCAAAATAGAATTCAAATCAACATTTAATTCAAACATGACACGAATGCTTTTAAACACTTCTTCTCTATTAAATAGAAATGCACTTTCAATATTTTTCCTTTCAGCCTCTGTCAAGCCTGTTAGCAATCCTCCATTGACAATATTATCAATATCCGTATACTGTTTTACAACACACGCAGGACTCATCCACTCTTCATATAAAGAATCTGTAAGCCACGCAACTGTTGTTACTCTTCCCCCGTTAAATTTTCCCTTATAATGTTTTCGCAACCCATTTACCAATGTCTGGGTAACACAAAAATATGGGCAATTTTTAATGTCTTTCCAGTACGGCTCCTGATCTATTTTATACGGATCATGGTATGTATATATGATAATTGACATATTATTCCTCCATTAATGTTCCCCAACTAATAGGTACACTTTCATCTATGTTTAGAATCCAAACGCAATTCCTTATGGCTCTTGTTAAAGCTACATACAAAATTCTGGACTCCTCCGCAATCTGTTCTTTTTTTTCCATTTCCTCATTATAATTTGAATTACGCTCTCTAACTTTATTGCTGAAAAGGACTGTATATGACAATTTCGATTCAACGTAATTTGCATCTAATCTAGCCTTTCTTATATCACTAATATCCTCAGCTGTATATGGGAGTATAATTGTTCCATATTCTAATCCTTTAGATTTATGGACAGTTGTACACGTAATATGAATTTCATCCTCGTCCGCCTCCAGCGCACGAGATAATACTCTTTGCCTTGTCAAAATATTAATCTCCAAGTACTTAGAAATCTGCTTAATTGTTAACGTGTCAATTCTTGAAAATCTAACAATCTTTTCAAGTAAATACTCATAATTAGCCATATAAAATATCTGAGATGATGAGTTCTTACTGTATGCTTTCCAAGGCTGTAATGCATCGTAAATATGTTTTAATGCATACAACACTGGTTGAGTATAAACTTCATTCAAGACCTCTTGCCATGTTTTCTTCATTCTTAATAGAAAAAATTCATCAAGTATTTCTCGAAGGCTCTTCAATTTTTCAGTTTCGGACATCATGTAGTATTTCTGGTAGTCCAATTTTAAATCAGTATAATTAGATTCAATGAAATTAACAAGATATACTGGATTGGTTGCATTTTCAATAGCAAGGAGCAATTTATAAAAATCCTGTGTTGATTCCAATTGAAACAAATCTCCACCTGATTTTACTTCTATATTTTTTCCTCTTTTCTGAGCTTCTCTAACAATATTCTCAATCTGCCAATTACTTCGAACCAAAATAGCTACAGTACGTTCTTTTGTACTAAGTTTTTTTCCCTGTTTCCGCTTTTCCTCTAATATTTGACTAATATTAGATATTTGAACTTCCAGACATGAAAATAGCGTATTATAAAAATTATCTTCATTCTTTCCATGGCATGGAATACATTCCATAAGATTCTTTTCATCCGTCTTAAATATTTTTATACCTGTGAGTCGATCATTTGCAGCTGCATATGGAAGATATCCACTATCACCCATTTTTTGAAAAATATCATTATACATATTTAAAAGGCGTGCATCGGTACGATAATTAATCGTCAAATAATGGCTCTCCCATTCATACTTTTGACAAGTTTTCACCTGATCAAACGCACTTAACCTTGCTCCCCTAAATCGGTAAATACTTTGTTTTAAATCGCCAACCACAAACAATCGGCAATCACAAACAATATTTTTCTGAAGTTTTTGAAACACCTCTATCTGAACCTCATCCGTATCCTGAAACTCATCTACAAAAAGATAACGCAATTTAAGATTCTTGATATTTTCCACTTCAAAATTTAATATCTTATTCAAGCAAATAATAGACTCCTTTAAATCTATTGAATTTCTGGCATTCATCATCTCCAGATATTCGATTTCTGCTGGAAATACGACCTGTTGAAGCAACTCGTTAAAATATGGCAAAGCATTATCCATTGTTACACCCATTTCTTCTGGTTTAATATTCTCAAGGTTAATGCTCTTTTGAAGCAATTGATCCGATAGTCCTATAATTTTTTTCTTTAAATCATAAACCGGAACTGGAATTTCACTTATAAAACTCGGATTTTCTTCTTCCTTATTTTTTAGAAAATTGCTAAGATAAATATCGTAAATCTTATCCCTATTATATTCATCTACTGAAATGCGGAAATTAGTTCCTAATCCAGTATAACAAGATGCTCCTCTTAATAATTGCAAAGCAAATTTATGGATCGTAGAAATATTTGCCCTGTCTATACTCTCTACATACTGAAGATAGTGCTCATTACCTGTTAAAATATAATAATTCACAAACATTTGCTTCAATTTAACTTTCATGTTAATCGCTGCATCATTCGTAAACGTAACCATTGCAAGTTCATCCTCTATACTAATAATATTCTGCTTTTTCTTATTACATAAAAATGCAACTCTCGAAACCATCGAATACGTCTTACCTGTACCTGCACCAGCTTCGACTAATATATTCTTATCTTCAGAAGCATGTTCTACCTTATATTGCTGTAAATTAAAAGTAGAATGATCCGCAATCCAAGATAAAACTCTCTCATTCGAGCCAATCTTACCATCTTCTATGATAATTTCTTTTAAACATGTTTCTCCCAATTCAGAAATCAAATACATTTCAAAATTAAATACACGATATGCAGACAACGCTACCGTCATTACAACTCCTTTTTTATATCCTACTTCAAGATTATCACCTGGCTCAATGTTTTCTTTTTTATACCCATTATCCAATTCATTAAGAATCATACTAAAAATACTTTGTTCTTTCACAAACAAGATCTGCTTAGTTCCTTCAAAATATGCTGCAATAATCTTTTTTACTCGTTCATTGTCAACGCCAATAGGTAAAATTGACAATGTTGAATATCCTCCAATAAACTCTTTTTTCTCAGAATTTTCATATTCTGGTTCTTCATTTCTTCTTATACGATCTATAAATTCTGCATTTAATTTTGCATGTGGAATTGCTTTTTTTGCATCAAAGGCCATTTGAAATTTTCTCTTTAATAAAGCGTAATCCGTTAAATCTTCCTTAAAAATAGTAAACTGCTCTTCTGAAATAATACTAAGGTGAGTATCATAATATTGCTCTTTTGTAATAAACGGATATGCAACAAGATCAATAACTAATGGACTAACCCCAAACTGTCTTTTCAATTTAGTAAAATATTGAATACAATACGATTTTGCCTGTTTTTTAGGAGAATACTGATGTTCCTCGTAGCCTTCAACTTCAATATCATCTATACCGTATACTCTAATTTTGTCACTTATCCATCCCTTAACCTCAATAACAAATATACATACATCTTTTATTAGAACACAAATATCATACTCTCTTCCATTAATCTCTCGATTATTATAGACAATAACATCATCAGAAAAATATGTTGCTATGGCCTCTCTTACTTTTCGTTCACCTTTATATGAAGATTCATGATCTATTATAATCGCCATGATTATTCCCCCGTTTTCTGTATAATTCATACCAGCTTAATCCAATCAGCTACAATTGTTCTACAAGCCTAAGATTGAAAATGTTCTATTTTCATATTACATTTGCTTGCAAAAATATTGGATCATCGGCATCTCTACTTTAAAATATTTATCACAATTATAGCACTGTCAAATAGTAATATCAATACAAAATAATCTAAAACTCATATACATTCCGCACTAGAAACATTTTTTTCTAAAAATATATCTTATAGTATCAATTATCTCATTAAACATTTTCCTGTTTCTTATATCTACTATTTTTTCATAATTTTACCTTTCTATGTAGCAGCAAAATAGTTTTAGAATTCAAAACATTACACATTTCTTTTCTTGTTCTTTTCAACCTTGCAATTTTCTCCCCCAAATGTTACACTATTCATTACTGCGACCCACACGACCTCTCAGTCGCCTAACGGCGCCAGCTCCCCTTTCAGGGGTGCCTTGTGCAACCACTACCAATATAATAATATAAAAAAAAGAAAGGACACCCCCATGACCCTTACCACCACCCTTGAAGGCTTCGTGCAAAACATCCCAGCAGCTCTCTCAAGCTTCTTCACCTCTGTTTTCTCAAATGCCCTTCAAGCTTTCACTACCTTTATACAAAAAACGACCGGTATCTCTCCTACCGATCTGCACCACATACTACGCTGGACAGGAATCTTCCTCCTCGCACTCTTGCTCCTCTTTATCATCCAGCGGCTCTACCGCCTCTGGCTGCCCGGTCACTTCGCTCGCCGCTACGGTATCAGCCGTCTGCCGAAGCACACCGTTATCAAGCGGCGGCTCGCTCTTCCTCTTACCCGCAACTCCTACGTTCTTCGCTTTCCATCCTGGCGCTATGCCAATAACAACGGAACACGCGATCAGCGACGCAAGGGCAACCGCATCAACTGGAAAAGCAGCTGTCTGTTAATCGACTCGTACCAAATCTTTATGAAGAATCCGCTTCAGATGGTCCGCCTTGTTCGCCGTTTGCGCGAGCAAGGAATCGAGATTGCACCATGCAGCCAGGAAATTGAGAAGCAACGTGCACAGCACCAAAGTCAGAAATCCTATCGCAGCGGCTCCTCCAGTGAGCTTCACAGCCGTTTTCAAGATGACCCATTTGAGTTCGAGGAGTACTGTGCCGCACTTTTCCGTGCGATGGGAAGACAAGCTCAAACCACTCGCCGCACCAACGACGGCGGCTACGATGTCATCGTAAGCGATGCAAACGGACAACACGGCATTGTCGAGTGCAAATGCTATGCGCCAGACTCCAAAATTGGACGCCCGATGCTACAAAAGCTTGTCGGTGCCTGTATGGCCTATCCGACTCGCCTCGATTATCTGATCTTTATCACCACAAGCGATTTCTCCGAGGAGGCAAAGACATTTGCGCACGACTTTCAGCAGAGGGAGCGCATCTCCTTCGGTCTGATCAACGGACAGACACTGACCGATCTCTCCGAAAAATATTTATCAAACACCTCTTCCTCAAAGAAAAAAACCAACCGTCCATCTGACGATTGGCAGCAATGGCAGCTAAGCACCGCCGATCTAAAAGAGTACATCCCATCTGACTTATACGCACGCCTTTAAACGCACATTTATAAGTTTGTAAAGTACGTTTATACATTCATACTGAAACAGCCCGGCTCAAACGAACCGGGCTGTGTATATTTTTTCTCTTTCCTTACTTACTCTGTCCTGCCTGCTGTCTGATCTTTGCATACTCAAGCAATGGCATCTGTTCCTCCAATGTACCTTCCACAATCAAATCCAGATAACGGTAATTCTTCACACCATCATCACGACCACAGGTAATGATATAGCACTTATCGCTTCCAATCGTGAAATTGTCCACGTAATTGCTCGTTGCTTCCTCTCTCGACACGGCAAATACATTCGTCACGCGATACGTGTAGCGTCCTGACTCCGCCGTCAAATAAAAGGCATCGCCTACCTCCACATCCTTCAGGCGGTTAAACGAAAGATCCTGTGCGGTGTGGTTATGACCATAGATACAAAAATGCGTCTCACCAAGCGTATAGTCTGGGCGCGCTGCCGTCACCATCCAGATATCAAGATCATAATTGATCTCATCCCAAGTTCCGGTATAGACACCTCTGCGGATGCCCGCTGTTGGCACCTCAAGCACACACTGAATCGTGCCCTTCGCATAGTCCGGCGTATAGACAATACCATCTCTCATGTAGTAATTTGGATCTTCATAGTCAAGATCGGAAAAATCATAGGTCGGCGAGGATGCATCCTCGCTTTCGCCATCGCCGCTCTCACTCTCATCCTCGGCGCCATTCGATCCCTTCTCTTTCTGTCTAAGTCTTGCCATACGCTCCGCTTTTTGCTGTGCCTCCTCCTGCACCTTCTTCTCATAGGCCTCCGGATCCGTCAGCTTTAAAATCAAATCGTCAATATAGGTATCAGCAAGATCGCGCTCCTCATTCTGGCGCTCATACGCATCCCGGTTCTTGAAAAACATCAGGTACACGCCTGACCCAATCAAACCAATGGCCGCAAGCAACAGCAAGCAAAACAAAAACTTCATTCCAGCCGACATTTTTTTCTTTCCCTGTTTTCTCTGTTTACTCTGCATTTTCTGCCTTCTCTTTTCTTCCTGCCCTTTCCCTCTTCTATCGTTTTCCTGCATAACAATCACTCCTTTTCTCTTTCCTCAGCTTACCATCTTTTTTGTTCTCACACAACCCCTTTTCCTGTTTCTTTTACCTTTGTCAAAAAATTGTAAGAAAAAAGCAAAAAAGGAGCAAACACCTTTCGATGCCTGCTCCTCACTCTTACTTATCTCTGTTACTTATCTTTTACCACTTATCTTACTTTTCTTACTTATTCGACAGATACTCATGAATACCCTTTGCACCAGCTTTTCCAGCCTCCATTGCAAGGATTACAGTAGCTGCACCTGTTACGGCATCGCCACCTGCGAATACACCATCCTTAGAAGTCTGGCCATTTGCTTCCTCTGCCACGATACACTTCCACTTGTTGGTCTCAAGACCCTCTGTAGTAGAAGAAATCAGCGGATTCGGAGAAGTACCAAGTGCCATGATAACGGTATCTACATCCAGTGTGAACTCGGAACCCGGGATTACAACCGGACGGCGTCTTCCAGATGCATCTGGCTCACCTAATTCCATGCGAACGCACTTCATACCCTTTACCCAGCCCTTCTCATCCTCAAGGATCTCAGTCGGATTTGTCAGAAGATGGAAGATAATACCTTCCTCTTTTGCATGATGTACTTCTTCCACTCTGGCCGGAAGCTCCGCCTCACTACGACGGTATACGATATAAGTAGTAGCGCCAAGACGAAGTGCGGTTCTAGCTGCATCCATTGCAACGTTTCCACCACCGACAACGGCAACCTTCTGTCCACGGAAGATCGGAGTATCGTAATCGTCACGGAATGCCTTCATCAGGTTGTTTCTGGTCAAAAACTCATTTGCGGAGAATACACCAACTGCATTCTCACCCGGGATACCCATGAACTTTGGAAGTCCAGCACCGGACCCGATGAATACTGCCTGGAAGCCTTCCTCCTCCATCAGCTGATCAATGGTAACAGACTTTCCGATGACAACGTTACACTCGATCTTAACGCCGAGCTTACGAACATTGTCGATCTCCTTCTGTACAACCTCATCCTTTGGAAGACGGAACTCCGGAATACCATAAGTCAGAACGCCGCCTGGCTCATGAAGTGCCTCGAAGATGGTAACCTCGTAGCCAAGCTTTGCCAGATCACCTGCACAGGTCAAACCTGCCGGGCCGGAACCGATGATCGCAACCTTCTTGCCATTGGTGGTTTCTGGCTTCTTCGGAACATAGCCATGCTCTCTGGAATAATCCGCAACAAAACGCTCCAACTTACCGATGGAAACCGGATCGCCTTTAATACCACGAATACACTTGCCCTCGCACTGTGTCTCCTGCGGACATACACGTCCACAAATTGCTGGAAGTGCAGAGGACTCTGCGATGATATCAGCTGCCTCTGTAATCTTGCCTTCCTTTACTGCATGTACAAATGCTGGAATGTTGATGGCTACTGGACATCCCTGAACACACTTTGCATTCTTGCAGTTGATGCAACGAGATGCCTCTTCCATTGCCTCTTCCATATTATATCCAAGACAGACTTCCTCAAAATTGGTTGCACGAACCTTCGGATCCTGTTCTCTTACTGGGACTCTATTTAAAACGCTCATATTAAACCTCTTTTCTCCTATCGTTATTATCAGCCCTATACATTGCGTTGCTTATTAGCCCTCACAGTTGCCACATCCGCCGTGATGGGTCTCGCCCTCAAGAGCCTTCAGCATTGCTCTGCCCTCTGCTGTCTTATAGGTCTGCTGACGCTTCATTGCCTCGTCCCAATTTACCAAATGTCCATCGAACTCCGGTCCATCTACACAGGCAAACTTGATCTCGCCGCCTACGGATACACGACATCCACCGCACATACCAGTACCATCAACCATGATTGGGTTTAAGCTGACAATGGTCGGAATGCCAAGCTCCTTTGTAAGCTTACAGACAAACTTCATCATGATCATCGGTCCGATTGCAATACAGACATCATACTGCTTGCCCTGATCGTGCAGATCCTGAATAACCTGAGTAACCATACCCTTGCGCTCATAGCTTCCGTCATCGGTTGTAATATAAACATTTCCAACTGCCTTCATCTCTTCCTCAAGAAGAATTAAGGACTGTGTCTTTGCACCGACAATTACATCGGCCTGAATGCCATGCTCATGCAGCCACTTAACCTGCGGATAAACAGGAGCTGCACCAACACCACCAGCAACGAATATGAACTTCTTATTCTTTAATGTCTCGACATCTTCCTTGGTGAACTCGGACGGAACGCCTAATGGTCCAACAAAATCCTCGAAGCTGTCACCTGCGACAAGCTTGGACATTTTCTCGGTTGATGCTCCGACAATCTGGAATACGATGGTGATCGTTCCCTTTTCTCTGTCGTAATCGCAGATCGTAAGCGGAATACGCTCGCCTGCCTTATCTACCTTCGCAATAATAAACTGTCCCGGAAGGCAGTTCGCTGCAACTCTTGGCGCTGCAACATCCATCAGATAGATCTTATCTGCCAGCTTTTTTGCTTTTGTTATCTGATACATAGTAACCTCCATTTGATTGTATTCACTGCACTGAATGCCATTTTACTATATTCCCGAAAAAACTGCAATACCATTCCTTGGAAATCGTCAAAAAAATCACAAACGGATGCGCCCCGGAAGATTGTCGAAAAGTGACTCGGTGAAGTGTTTTCTTTTTTTAATCAATACTCATTTCCAAGATCCTTAATCCATGTAATGGACAGACCCATCCAGGACTGTACCTTTGGAAGCGCACCGTCCTTGTCGCACTTTGTCTCCTCGTTTGCAAGTGACAGACCATGCCAGCCGTGTGCATACATATGAAACTCAACCGGAACCTTTGCCTTTCTGAGTGCTGCTGTATATAAGAAGGAATTCTCAACCGGTACGGCCTGATCTTCGTTTGTGTGCCAGATAAAGGTCGGCGGATTCTGAGTACCTGCCTGCTTCTCAAGGGAAGTCAGTTCCAGATACTTATCCTGATCAAGACCGTTGCACAGTGCATCGAAAGAGCCTCTGTGTGCATACTCGCCAGAGGTAATGACCGGATAACCTAAGATATTTCCATTCGGGCGGACATCCTCTGCCGTAAGGCCGAGCGGTCCATAGACAAATTCCTGATTCCAAAAGCATCCAATGCTTGCTGCCAGATGACCACCTGCAGAGAAGCCAGCGACTAAGATCTTGTTTGGATCAATGTTCCACTCTGCGGCATGGCTGCGGACAATGCTTACCGACTTTGCAAGCTCTAAGAGTGCGCATGGAAATACAGCCGGTGCACAGTGATAATACAGAACAAATGCCTGCATACCTGCTGCCAAATACTGCATTGCAATCGACTCGGACTCTCTTGAAGAGGTGTAGCAATAACCGCCGCCCGGGCATACGATAACCGCTGGACGCGGAACTGGCATGTTCTGCGGCTGCTGCAAATAGCAGACAAGCTGTGCTGCTCCTTCTGGTGTGGTTACACCTGCCTTCTCATATGGAATCTCCAGATTCATTTTAATAAGCTCCATTTTTCATATCCTCGCTTTCACTCTTTTATTCGTTGATTCTTTTATTCTTTGTTTCTTTTATTCGTTCGTTTTTTATTCTTTCATTCTTTTGCTTTCTTCTCATCAATATCAATACGCCGTCCGGCTGGCACC
>CAVFYJ010000105.1:0-10227 GCA_963626545.1 Acetatifactor sp.
CCTCGTTGTCGCGGCATTCGCCAAGGTCTCAAGCAAGCTTGGACTTTGGCTCATTGCACACGCAAAAAGCGCCAGTACATCCTCAAATGAGAATGAGCTGACGCTCGATGATTGGTTACGATATTCAGATATAAGAAAACCACCAGAGCCGTTTTTACAGATACTCTGGTGGTAAGTTCGTTTTTGTGGAATGACTTCCTATATAGTTTTCAAAATTTGGTGGTAAGTTGGTGGTAAATTCGTAAGCTTCTCAGCTTACTAAAGTCCGCAAACCCGCATAAATACTGGCTTTTTTGACTTCTTACTTATCTAAACTCTTCATCGTCGGGATGATTTAAGAGTTCTTGTTTGAACCCTTTATACCACTCAAAATCCCTTTAAATCCGTTATGTATCGTTTTTTCGTGATTAGAAAATCTCTATAATTCTTTACCACTTATCTGCAACTTTTGTTAAGCCTGTGTTAAGATTTGTCGTAAGTCCCTTTTTCGTTTTTCGTGGGTAAAATGACCCATTTGGATCAAAATTTCCGAGGTCTCTGAGTGCCTCAAAATTCATCTTTGAAAGACCATTTTTTCGCGAATTTTGATGTGCTACTGCTGACAGCACTCAGAGAGATCCCTTTTTGTTATTTATCCTTCGTTCTCAGATATTCATCAAAACGACCAATTTCCAATGCCTTGAAATCCTTCGTAGCATCCGTGTAAATATTCATCGTTGTCGAGATATCTGCATGTCCAAGGAAATCCTGAATGACCTTCATATTCACTCCGGCTTCGCAGAGCCTTGTCGCACAGGTATGTCGAAGAGAATGGCAGCTAAATTTCGGAAGAAGTACGACATCCTTCTTTCTGATCTTCCCTGCTTCAAGCTGATCAAATGTTTCCATATTGCAATCTCTGATCACTCTCGTAATTCCCCGATTGATAGTGCTTTGATTCTGACACTTTCCAAACCGATTGATGAATACAAAGTCTGTGTAGCCATCCACCTGCGACTGACAGGTAATACCATTCTGCAGCTGATAGTTACGCTCCATCATGAAAGCATCTTTTACAGCCTTGGTCATCGGGACTACTCGTCTTCCGGCTTCAGTCTTTGGCGTGTTGATTGCAAAGTAGCACCCACCCACCTGATGATTGTAATAGATCAACGTATGATTGATGTTAATGGTTCCATTCTCAAGATCCACATCTTCCCAACGAAGCCCTGTACATTCACCTACTCGAAGCCCAGCTTCCATCATCACCGTGATAATTGGAAGCCAATGACGATACTGTTCGCTTCCTGTCAGAAACTTAATCAGCTTTTTTTGTTCATCCAGAGTTAATGCCTTGCGGCGGTCTCCTCCGAAATTATGGGACTGCTTCAATTCCTTCAGTGCATTGTCGGATACATTCGATCTCAAATATTCATCCTCCACCGCCAGATCCAACACCTGATGCAGAATAGTATGTACACTATCAATTGTAGAAACCTTTAACAGCTGTTCCTCTGCCAGATAATTATAAAATCTGCGAACATCCGAACGTTTCAGTGTCGAGATTTTGCTCTTCCCAATATTATCGTATACGAACTGCTTATACATATACTGGTAATTGGAAAAAGTATTATCCTTCAGTCCTCGCTTCAATTTCACCCACAACTCATAGATATCATTGACCGTAACATTCTTGGCATCCGTGCGAATGCCATCACTTTTATCACGTTCAATTGAGTCTTCTTTTTCGCGAAGCTCCTCTAATGTCTTTGCATAAAGGACACTTCTTTTTCCAGATGAAGCTTTCCAGCGATATTCATAAGTTCCATTTGGTCTCTGGTACTCACCTTCCTTTAAAACTCGTTTTTTGTTATCCTTGCGTCTTTCTGCCATAATATTTTCCTCCGTATAGCAGAAAGCCATCTCACGCACTATTTATAACATGCTGTGAGATGGCTTTCAATGTTGTTGATGTTAAATTAGATGGAATATTCTCTGTCCAGAAATTCATCCAATTTTCTACGCTTCAAGAGTCGCTTGTTTCCGTTCCATAAAACGAACGTGCAATTTCTGACATCCGACAATTCTCTGAGCTTTGTTATGCCGATGCCGCAATAAGCAGCCGCCTCTTCCAATGTCAGATTGCTTTTCTCCCAGATCGGAACCTCACATTTTTTACGTCCTATGACTCGCTTTTGTTCACCGGCCTCTGCCGCAACATTCTCTTTAGATTTGCACATCGTCTGAACCGGCGTTTTCTGCAGCAGCATCGCCAATTCGCATTCGTTTGTTTTTGTCATTTGCAATCTCACCATCCTTATTCTGCTTTTGTTTTTCCGGAATATAATATCCAAGCTGCACTCGAACTGCTTCGTCTATGCCTCTTAGCTGTCCCCAGCTCACCCTGCCAAGATACTTAATGATTCTCGATTTATCGCAGGTATCCAACTGCTCCGCCAATACCATAGAAGGTTTTGTTAATCCCTTTGCCTTTCTGATAAAGAAATGAGTTGGCTGTTTTCTCTTCTTTTCCACCTTGGATGTGATCGGCGCAATTGTCACCGTTGGTGAAAAGTAATTGCCGGTATTATTCTGCAAAATCACCACCGGCCGAGTTCCGCCTTGCTTTGATCCCACCGGCACACCGAGATTTGCCAAGTATATATCTCCGCGCCGGTATATCCAGTCTTTTTTCATATGTTATATTCTCCGATCTCCATGCTCTTGCTATGGACAAACGCAATCGAATTAGTCATTCAACTGCATTTTCTACTAATATGGTTTCCCTGCACTTTTTCTCATCACCCCAGGGATATAGGATTTCTCACAAGCGGCAGTGTGCTTCACTGCTCCATTGGTTTTGTCCATCCCGCCTTCTTTATGGCCGGACCGCGAATTACGGAAGTATCATTGTCCCTGACAGGTATCAGCACCACCGCCGGTTGCAATCCGGCATTTGCTTCTGCGATTCCGCTTCGCCCCTTGCGGGCATCATGGCGTGCAGCCTGAGGCTCCTCCTGTCAGTAATGTGCCTGGAGAATGAGTATTCTGTTTTCAATGTGCATCAGCCTCGTTACCTCGGCTCTAAAATCAGTATAATAGGACCTGACGAAAAAATTTATGACCTTGTAGTCACATTTCTGTGACTCTTAGTACGGGTCAGTACCGTTAACACGAACTTTGGCTCGTTGCTCACACAAATTAAAAAAGCCGCCACCCAACGAATTTAATCGTTGAAGTGACAGCTTTCTGTCGTCATGTACACCTCTGTAATGGTATTTTAGGTTCTTTTACTGTTCAAAAACTCAACCAGCTCATAGACTGTCGTTACCGGATTACTATCTCGGCAGATCACAGGCTCCTGATCTCTGGTTAATCGTTCCACTCGTTCTTTTGCGTAGCGGATTGCTACCGGTTGATGATCCTGCAATTCTTCAAAAACATCCACACTCTTCCCGTAGTTTTCCAGGTAACCCTTATTCTTCAAGATATCAATGACCTCAGCAGAATCTTTCAAATATCCATTCCGTTTTTCAAAATGGAGCAGATACCAGTATTCAAATGCCGGATTGGAAAATGCAATTTTGTACCCATGCTTCTCTGCATAGGAAATTGCCTCCTGGAGTTCAGAATCTTTGTTATCATCACAGTCGAATACACACCACATCTGGTCTCCATCCTTCGGATAGTAATCCGCTTGTGAGATCAGTGATTTAGCGTGCTTGACCAAATGTTCCGCTGCCTTATGCTTCGATGAAATTGGGATGATATCCACCAGGCAGTTCCGTGAACGAAAATGTTTGAAATACAGCGTTTCTGTTTCTTTTCCTTCGCAGATAATGTAAACAATTGGTTTACGCTTACGCCTCTTTGCCTTATTCGGATCATACTCTTTTCGCATCTTCGTCATCCGGCATCACCTCCAATAAAAGGGATTGCACCAAAACGGCCCTGAAGATAACCTTTACGCACATTTTCCCCCTTTCTCGGTGAAAAAGATGCAAGTGAATAAAGCTCCGTCGCACAAGTCTCATCATTTTTTTCAGCAAACCATATCTGATCTCTGCGGAAAAAGTTAAGATCCAGCAGCATTGCGTCATGTGTCGTGAAGATCAGCTGCGCACCATTTGTATTGACAGCCTTATCCTGCACCATTTCAATCAACCGTTTAGTTAAAAGCGGATGAAGGCTATCTTCAATCTCGTCAACAACTAGCAGCGCACCATTTTCAAGTGCCAGCAGCCAGCCTCCGATGCGAGCAAAAAAATGCTGCGTACCAACGGATTCCTGGTCCATCAAAAGTTGAAAATGTTCTGTTGTACCATCTTCGTTAATAATCCGATGTGTTGTCGTAATGACCGGAACCTTACCTGAACTGTTCTTGATTGTAACATCGGTAATTCCAAGATCGGCAAGCAGTAGCTCCTTTAAGATTCGTGCTTTCTTTTCGTCACCGCTAACAATCTGAGCGACTGTTTCCGAGGTAGCCGGTTCTTCATCCATCAGGAATGTAAGCTTTTCCAGAAACCACCGATACGCATTTTCCGTCTGCGGCAGATTCCAGTCATTAGAAGATACCAGATAGAGCTTATTATCCGGTGTTCGGTTACTCAGCGTTATCTGCTCATTTACATTCTCCCGGAATTCATACATTCCGTTTTCTCTTGAAAAAATCAGGGCTTCACGTCCATTTGGCCAATGATAAAGATATTCTTTGTAAATCTTATTGGCATCAAAAGAGAAGCCGTATGTGTAGCGAACTCCACGATAAATAAATACCATCTCGAAGGAAGTCGTTTCTTTTGTTCCGCCAAATGGCTCCCAAGGCAATTTTTGTCCTTTGGAAACTTTTGCCGCATTGCCTACGACCATTTCCTTCATCGTCATCATTGCATGTAATACGTTACTCTTTCCGGCTGCATTTGCACCGTAAATTGCAAGCGCAGGCAACAATACTTTTTTTTCATCCGGATGGAGCAGGTATTCCTCAAATGACTTATCCTTGGAGGCCGCGAAACTGATTACGGCACTGTTCTTTATTGACCTATGATTTTCAACTGTAAACTGAATCAACATAAATGAATACCTCCATTCTCAGTATTCCTATTTTCAGTCTTCATTATAGCAGTCAAAAATCCGCGGGTCAATATTTATCATCTGTTTTTGCAGATTTTATGCAAATTTTGTCATTAAAATCTATTGTTTATATTTTTACAGCCATTTGTATTCCGCATTTGCACACTCACAAACTGAGCATAAAACCAAGCATGAATGTAGATACGCATCAGATCGAAGTCTTTAACTCCGCCAGCATATCGATAACATCCTGCAAAGTCTGCCCAATTTTATCCGTCTCCGTCTTTTTCCCAAGAACAAGATAATCAAGTGAAACTTCAAAGAGCGAGGCCATTTCCACCAGCAGATCAATGGATGGCGTATTTTTTCCGGTCTCAATTTTTCCTATGTAGGAAGTGGATACGTTAAGCTGCTTTGCCAATGACTCCTGCTTATACCCTTTTTTATCTCTGCTCTCTCTAACGCGCTTTCCCATTTCTACCTGACTGTAGTACTTCATACTTTTGTCCTTTCCGCCTTATGCGGATCGGGGCGAGGATACTTGCCCGCCAGTATGTGCTCCATTCTCTCCAGCCCAAAAAGAGTGCATTAAAGAAAGGGTACCGATACTGCTTCTTCCGAAAATCGGAACAGGCAATATATGTATCCTCAGCCCTAATGCATATCAGGCTTTCGATATTCTTTTATTTCTTCACCATATATATGGGTAAAGTTTCTGTCGTTTAAAAACGAAAAAAGGCCACCGGCAAGACCAGACTCCTATAAATAGATATAGGAATCCTATCTTGCCAGTGGCCTCTCATGTATATCTGGTTTAACTCACTGGTTTTCTGACACTGACATGTGACCTGGAAATGGAATTACGCAGCCTGTTTCATCTCAACCATTCCGTCGTTATGCCTTCGATTGTTTTCAATAATTTCCGTATGGAATCGTTTCCTCTGCAACACACAGTGTCACTTCTCCTGCCGGCGCATAGATATCAAACCGGTTGTGCCGACGTCCCATAATGGTTCTGACTGTTACTGCACTACACCGGGTGCAGCGCATCTTAATGGCTCCTTCATTATCGCGGTATCCGTAAATCTTCTGTCCACAGTTCGGACAAAAGCAGTAATACGGCCTCCACGCTTCTGCATATCCTGACATTGTTTTCCTCCCTCATTACGTAACTTCTCATAGCAGATGAACTTCTCTTTCATTTCTCATTTCGAAATAACGAAAATTTGTTCGTTTTCTTGTGGTGATGCTTGACTTTTTGTGAGGTTAAGCATATACTAGCGGTAGTTGAACTTCTCAATCATCATTATAGGCATGTGAACTTCACTTGTCAATATAATTTGTGAATTTTAACAGAACAAACTTTCAAAAGGAGATTTACAGCTATGACGTTCGGAGAAAAAGTAAAGCGTGCGCGCAGGAATTTAAACTTATCACAGGAAGAGCTTGCCGCTAAAGTTTCAGTATCCAGACGTACCGTTACCGCCTGGGAAACTGATAAAGCTCTTCCGCGAACAAGAAAAGTTTATGAAGCTCTAGCCGATGTACTCAAAGTAACTCCCACCTATTTAATCAATGAAGATGAGGCCTTTGTGATTGACGCCGGGGAGCAATATGGTTACAGAGGAAAAAAAGGAGCCGAACGGCTTATGAATGAAATAACCGGTCTGTTCGCCGGTGGTGAAATGGCAGAAGAAGATATGGATGCCCTGATGTTCGCTGTACAGCAGGCTTATGTCGATGCCAAGCGAGAGAATAAAAAATACACTCCGAAGAAGTATCTTCAGAATGATAACGATAATGAGTCATAACCTCTTCCAATTGTTGGACTCTTGATACGCTACACACAATAACAGGAGGTGGTTTCTGTGAAATTGAATACCAATGAGGAAATCATCAAAAAAGCTAACCGTGTTCTCCGACTGGCAGGATGCCGCAGTCCGGAACGCATCTGTCAGTATCTTGGAATCAAAATTTATAATGCGGAATTCAAACATCAAAAGGGCGTCTATAAGGTCATCGAGAAAAACCGTTGTATCTTTATCAAAAGTGATCTGGATCCGGTCATGCGAAATATTGTACTCTGGCATGAAATCGGGCATGATCAACTGCACCGCAAAGAGGCCACACAGTTTCAGGAGTTCAATCTCTTCGATATGACCACCAACCGCATGGAGTACGAAGCAAACCTTTTCGCTGCTCAGATCGGTCTCGATGAGAGTCAGCTCTGGGACTACATTATGCAGGGCTGGGATGATGTATCTATTGCCAGAGCACTGGATTCAGACGTCAACCTGGTTGCCCTGAAGGTCAGCACCATGTCCCGGAACGGATGCAAGCTGCGCATACCGGAACACCGAAATGACTTTCTGAAATAAAGATCATTGCCATCTGCCTCATGCAGGTGGCTTATTTTTTGCTGCGTTTCTTCGGCAGTGCGGTCAGCTCATAGCTTAACGCCAGCAGAGTTTTTATAGAATTATCATTGTCCTTCCGGTTTCAGCAGCCTGCTCCCGGCCATGCTCTGTCAACGGACTGTCAGTTGCTCCGCAAATCTTATTTTCAACATTCCAAACAGTCTGACCGTGTCTCACAAAATAAAAATGTCCCATCGCTTGTCCCTTCCTATGTTCTTTTCAGTTCCTTCTCAATCCAGGTCATGATCACATCCACCAGATACTCCTGCTGTATCTCGCTCAGCTCCCGTCCCGGCGATATCTTATGCCATTTCTGGATGCATTCCCGGCAACAAGTTGCTGTTGCGTGCTGCGCGATAAAAACCGGATGACCCCGCATTGGCGTCTGCTTGCCATCGTTTGGAATCACTGCCGGTGCTTCCCGCTTCGCAATAAAGTCTCTGGCATGCTCCCGTATCTTATCCAGCCCCTTCTCGTTGATGTACTCAATGTCCTTCTGCTTCAGATGAAATCTGCTTCGAAATTCAGAATTGCCCAACCTCTCAAAAAGCTGTGCATACCATTCATCCTTCGTCATATCACGATGCCCCGGCAGTGATCCACCTCATGCTGAATGATCTGTGCTGTCCAGCCGGAGTATTTGCCATGCTGTTTCTTGAAGTTTTGATCCAAGTAGTCCACCTCAATCTCTTCATATCTTGTGCATGACCGTATGCCATCCAGCGAAAGACAGCCCTCCTCCGTTTGATAAGCCCCGCTTTTCTTCGTGATCACCGGATTGATCATGGCAAACTGAAATGGCCCAGCTGTCACTACGATAATGTTTTTCCGCACACCAATCATGTTTGCCGCCATACCAACGCAGTGATCTAGGTTGGCTCTCAATGTATCCAGCATGTCTATCACCACCTGCCGGTCTGCCTCTGTTGCATCTTCAGATTTTTGCGCGAGAAAAAAAGGATCCCGCATGATTTTCTTAACCAATGTATTCAAACCTCCGATCGTACCGTTACTTTTTTATTACCCAGGCAAATGCCTTCGCCGTCCGGATTCCGGCATCTTTGAAATGATTCCCCGGATTCCACTCCAATGTTGTCCGGATTTCACTGCGCATAAGCAGTTCATGCCCCTCTCGGATGCAATCGCCGACGGTTGCCATCACCGGATTTCTGGTTTTATCTTCACGATCTCCCAGGCTCAGATAGACTGCATTTGTTCTAATGTTGTTCTCCCGCATATACTGCAGAAAGCCCGGAAACCAAATCGAAGGCGAGGCTGCCGCCGCACCGGCAAAGACATCTGTCTGGTACACTGCCCACAATGCAAACAGCCCGGCTAATGAATATCCGCCGATATAATAGGTTTTTCTGCGATCCGTACATTGCCCCAGTATAAACCGCAGCATATCCTCTGCTCCGTCTCCAAAGTCATCTTTTCCAAAGATTGCCAGGGCCTTCCATGGCGAAAGATCCCGATTCCAGTTAGCTACCTTCACCGCTATCAACTGAAAATCCGTTTGCGCTAACTCCTTGATGCTGGCAACCTCTGTCGCAAGCTCTTCCAGATCATGATCATCCACCGGTTGAATCAGCACGATAGCAGCGGAAGGATTCCCGTAGCTAAAAATCCGCATCCTGTACCCTCCAAATCTTATATTTGTCGACTTCAATATTTATCAGCAATTTTCCTTGACCATCTTCAGGAAAAATTCATCCAAAAATGTCCAGTCACGGTTCAAAGTTTCTTCCTCATCCGCGGCCTTCTTAACTGCTTCCAGTTCCATGTCGATAAAATCGTCTAATACTCTGATTTTTGGTGCTAAACCCATTTCCGGCATATTCTGCTTCATTTCCAACAGATTCTCTACAGTAGCCCTAAGCTCTGTAGGTAACTCTGCCGCCATCAGTTCCGAAAACAGCATCGGTGGTTGCGTCTTTGTGTCAACAATCCATTTTGCCGCCAGAAGAGGTCTTATTACATAAAAATATTTCTTTATTTTCACTTCTGTTCCTTGAAGATATGCCTGGTAATTGTTGTTGGCCATATGCCAATAATGATATAAACTCTTCTTCCGAGAATAGTACTCCTTCCGAATCTCTTTTAATTCATCAAATGCCTCGGACCCTCTGTAAACAATTGGTGATGCGCACCATTCAAAGATGGACGGATTCGAATCATACATTAATTGTAGTGCTTTTTTGAGATCCCAACCATTAATATCCAGCACGTCATCCAACTGCCATTCGATAACATCTTTCGTTTTCTCAAGTCTAAGGTAATCTTGTAGTGTTCTAACGTAAACAAATCTGACATCATAATCACTATCTGGAGAAGCAAATCCCCATGCTCTGCTGCCTGATTCGACTGCCATTATTATTTTTACATTTTCTTTTTCTTCTATATCCTTCAGTTTATTTAAAATAATACTATTCACTGATCAACCTCCACATCGGAATCAATCTCTATGACATTCAACTCGTCTTCTCTGTAATTCGGATTACTCAGATATGTATCTTCCAACACACCTTTAAGTTTCGTGCAACATGGTTTTCTCGAATCATTTTGTCCTACCATAATATTACTTACCCCACCTCAAAAATCAAAATCTTTTCCCTCTCATTGTCTCCCGGAAAGAGATCTCTGCAATCCACCTCATCATAGAACATCAGCTGATCCTGCTGCATCAGCGTTCCAATGTAATCCTCCGACGGGTAATAGAAAAGCAGCAGCATTTCCCTCGGATTCTCATAGTAAG
>CAVFYJ010000106.1:0-10012 GCA_963626545.1 Acetatifactor sp.
TTATACGGGAAGTACACTTCCGTGGTAAAAATAAAAAGACGGAACAAATTGCCAAAAAACAAGAAAGGGGACAAAAATTATGAAGAAAAAAATTCTTGCCATCGGAAATTATACCGATGCCATGTATCATGGCTTTACAGGTGTCGATGAACGCCTTAAACAAATTTTATCGGACTATGAACTTGTCTGCACCGACGATACTGCAATGCTCCTCACATTAAACGCGAACAACTTCTCCGGTGTAATCTCATATCTGGACATCTGGAACTCCAAAGTAAGCGATGATGAAGCAGCTGCCCTTGAAAAATTTGTCACAGCTGGAGGCGGCGCGCTTCTTTTGCACAATGGCATCAGCATTCAAAGTCAGCCTGCCCTTTTGCAGCTGGCAGGTGGAAAATTTCTCGGACACCCGCAGCATGAAGTGATTCGCTTCACACCAAAGGCCCACTCGATTACAACGGAATGTGATGCTTTTTCTCTTGATGAGGAGCCATATCAGCTTGAACTAGTATCCGATGACAAAGAAATCATTCTGACATACTGGTACAAGAATAAAGAATATCCTGCTGGATGGTGCAAGATGGCAGGTGCCGGACGCCTCGTCTATCTTTGTCCAGGACACACACCTGAAATCTTTGACTGTCCACAGTATCAACAGCTCATCCGCCAGAGTATGGCATGGACGTTACCCACTTTTTAAATATTTTCGTCCCTTGTAAAAAATGACGTTCCATGATATGATAGTTCAAGGTTTTTAACCAATACTATTTTATCTTACTAGGGGTGTATTATGCAACAAAAAAAGAATAGCTTCAGCGGCTCGATTGGTTTTGTCCTCGCTGCCGCTGGAAGCGCTGTTGGTGTCGGAAATATCTGGCGCTTTCCTTATTTGTGCGCAAAGGACGGAGGCGGACTATTTTTACTGATCTACCTCGTTTTGGTGCTCACATTTGGTTTTGTTCTTCTGACAACGGACATTGCCATCGGACGAAAGACGAAAAAGAATGCATTAAATGCTTATGCCGCAATTCGTAAAAATTGGAAATTTTTAGGCTATCTGACCTTCCTTGTGCCAACGCTTATCATGACCTACTATTCCGTTATCGGCGGATGGATTGTCAAATATCTGACGGCCTACGTGGTATCCGGAACGGTCGCTCCTGCACAGGATGGCTACTTTACTTCCTTTATCACTTCCACCGCTGCACCGATCGTGTTTATGCTGATCTTTCTGGCGCTAACTGCGTGGGTTGTCTATCTGGGTGTTGAAAAAGGAATTGAAAAATATTCACGTGTGCTGATGCCGATTCTTCTTCTTTTGATCATCGGAATTGCAATTTATTCCTTAACACTCTCCTACACAGCTGAGGATGGCACCGTTCGCACCGGTCTTCAAGGAGTGGCAGTCTATCTGATTCCAAACGTGGAAGGTCTGACTGTAAAACGTTTTCTGGAAGTGTTACTCGATGCAATGAGCCAGCTTTTCTTCTCCTTAAGCGTTTCCATGGGTATCATGATCACCTATGGCTCTTATGTAAAGGATGATGTAAACTTGAGCAAATCCATCAACCAGATCGAAATCTTTGATACCGGAGTTGCATTTTTATCTGGTCTGATGATCATCCCTGCTGTGTTTGTCTTCCTTGGAACGGACGGCATGACCTCCGGTCCGAGCCTGACCTTCCTTTCCCTTCCGAAGGTATTTGCCTCCATGGGTGGCGCTGGACGTTTCATCGGAATCGCATTCTTTTTGATGCTGGGCTTTGCCGCACTGACCTCCAGTGTTTCCGTTATGGAGACACTGGTTGCCAACTGCATGGAGTTGTTCCACAAATCCAGAAAACAGATGTGTCTGATTGTCGGCATTTACTCACTTGTCACCGCCGTCATCATCTGCCTTGGCTATAACGTCTTCTACTTCGACTTGAAGCTTCCAAACGGCTCGGTCGGACAGTTGCTTGACTTAGCGGACTATATCAGTAACAGCTTCTTGATGCCGTTTATCTCATTGCTTACTAGTATCCTGATCGGCTGGGTGATTGGTCCAAAGTGGATTACCGACGAAGTTACCAAAAACGGCGAGCATTTCGGACGCCAGAAACTGTATGGATTTTTGATGCGCTATATCGTTCCAGTTGTCATGCTGATTCTGTTTTTGATGTCCACCGGACTGTGGGATATTATTTTTTAAATTTCTTTCCACATCTATCTTTAAAACTATAATTTACAATGCTTTTCAGCACAAAAAAGTACCGCCTCTGAACCATTCAGAAGTGGTACTTTTCTTTTCAGTAATTTGCTTGCTATCGTTAAAGCATTCCGCTTTCACTTGTTTTCTTTACCTGCACGCGCACAGTGCGAATCTCAAAGGCTTTCAAGTTCAATGGAATTTGATGTGTATCACACACAATTTTATCCTCATTTGCTTCCAATAAGTTCGTTTTCCATGCCTGTGCAATCTCAGACGCCAATGTAATCGTTGCTGTGCAAGCCGCTCCACAGGCCTCATACAGACGAAGAATCAGATCGCCACTGCCATCTTCTGCCGGCTTAATGGTTTCCAATATAACGTTCTTGCGATCAACAGATGCAAAGGACAAATTCTTCTCCACATCAGCAAAAACGTGTACCGGCACATTCAGC
Organism: Acetatifactor sp.; assembly: GCA_963626545.1. GTDB lineage: Bacteria > Bacillota > Clostridia > Lachnospirales > Lachnospiraceae > Anthropogastromicrobium. The sequence continues at coordinate 2,644 of CAVFYJ010000106.1, forward strand.
TCATATCCAGCCTGAACCGCGTCCGCCTGTGCAAAGTCACCCTCATATCCCAGAAAGGCAAACTTCATCGTATGAACACCATTGTCACTGCGCATCTGTGGACTCGCCGCTGCACGCAGCAATGTCAGGTTCATATTATTTCGATCTACACTGATTCCATACTTACAATCGTTTAAAACAACGGCACCATGCCCAGCATCGGCAAGTGCAGTATAACGATGGTTGCATACCTCAAATCGTTCTTTGTCATATGGTCTCGAATCATGAGTTGGACGCTCCACATAGCCAAACTGCATCTCACGCTTTGCCTGAACTGTATATACTGCCGCCGGGAAGCTAACCTTTAACAACCGATGCAGTTCATGCCAGTCTACAGTCAAATCAAACTCAATGCGGTCTGAGCCATAATCCAGCGTAATGAGTTCATTGTAAGACGAATTTGCAATCTTACCGCTCACACAAACAACTGCTTTCAATCCGCCTTGCTCCACAATTTCCACATGGCGGTCAAATGCACTGTCAAGCTCCTGCTCCTCATACATCGAGTCGATGTCCCATGCATCAAAATAGCGCGGCACATCTTTAAACAGGCGAAGATGATTCATTGCTCCAGCAGCAAACTCTCTGCCGCTATCCTTTCTTACATAGGAAATCACTTCTCCATCAGTATTGATTTTCACACGAATCTGATCATTTTCCATACAGATCATTCCATTTTCCTGCACAACAGTAACTGCGATTGTCTTGCAAGGCATTTCCTCTGTTATCGTATCCTGAGGACAATCGGCCTTGTCATTCTCCTCTGTCGCATATAGCGTACACATGCCCATTGACGGTACGCAAACAAATGCGCGTCCTTCCTTGTCCATCGGCACAATGGTTCCATCCGCCATCTTTGCAGCGCCAAAGTCTTCTGGAAGCTGTACCACTACGTTTCGCTCAAAGGAAAGGGAATTGCATACGGTAACAGCGTGCTTCTTTTTCTCGGTCAACCATGTGATCGCCTCTTGTGTGCGCACATCTGCCTCTGCCTGAAGTGTCTCATGCTCACTGTTTGCACGCTCATACACGCGTCCAATCGAAGATCCAGGTAAGATATCATGAAACTGGTTAAATAAAAGTACCTTCCACAAACGCTGTGCTGCATCGACATCGTACCACTTCTTTTCAGTCAGTGCTACGCTGGACCAAAATTCCAACTCACGCAATGCAAGCTCACTCTTTCGGTTGTTTTTCTTCACTTTTGCCTGAACCGTATAAGTTCCTCTATGTGCCGTAAAATATAATTCTCCTGTGTAAGTGTGCTTCGGACCACCCTCATTTTCCATCTTGATAAAAAATTCCTCTGGGGAAATCATCTCCACTCGCGGGCTGCCCTCAAGATCCTTCTGACGCTGTGCAAACTCAATGTGATCACGCACTGGACCGCCGCCATCTCCATATCCAAACGGAAGCAGGAAGGTTTCCAGATCCTCCTTTTGTCTGCGCGACTTCCATGTGCGAATCAATTCGCCTGGATCAGTCTTGTAAGTATAGCTTGTCGGAAGGAAGGAGGTTACCTGTGAACCATCCATGCCCTCCCACTTAAAGTAATGATATGGAAATTCCTCGCCTTCGTTATAGGACCAGAAAATTTTTTGTGTCACCAGATATTGCACATCGCAGCCTTTTAAGATCTGTGGCAGTGCTGCGGTATAGCCAAATGTATCTGGAAGCCACAGCACATGGCTGTCGACACCGAACATTTCCTTATAATATCGCTTTCCATACATCAGCTGGCGAATAAGTGCCTCACCGGAGGACATGTTGGTGTCCGGCTCGACCCACATCGCACCATCGGCAATCCATCTTCCATCACGAACTGCCTGCTGAATACGCGCAAACAACTCTGGATCCTGCTGCCTGCACAATTCATATTCTGCTGGCTGGCTCTGAATAAAACGATACTCTGGATATTCTTCAAGCAGTCGTAATTGAGCAGCAAAGGTGCGCACTGTCTTTCGCTGTGTCTCCTCAACCGGTCACAGCCATGCCAAATCAAGATGCGAATTTCCAACAGCATAAAAGCGCGGTGCACTAGTGCTATTTACCGCCTCCATTGCCGGACGAAGCACCTTTCTTGCCTCGCGGTAGCTCTCCAGACAACTCTTCTCATCGGTCTCAAACTCAATCACCTTTGTCGCTTCTTTTAATGCGGCTGCGATATGCACGGCACGCATCGAGGAATCATCCAACTCCTTAAAAAGAGAATAGAGTGTTTCCAAATCCATATAGAGCTGATAGGCATCCTCACGCCAGATTCCAAAGGTGCACGTGCCAAGCACCTGACGCGCTCCCTCTACTGCTGGATCCCCGTAAGTGCCCGGAATAACAGAGCCCGTTGCACAGTGACTGTAATTCGGATAAAAATGACCGGCATAAGTCTCCATCAAAAAAGTAAAGATCTCTCCTGCTTTTGCATGTGCTGTCACAAAATTGTCTGCCATATATTGGTGCTTTTGTGTAATCCAGTCCGCGCGGTAGGTGCCAAATGCTTTGTTGTTCACATACAGCGTAGACTCCCCTCCCGGATTTAAATCCATTACGATACGCTCACCTTCGGCCTTTTCTGGAATTTGAAATGCTCCTGAGAACCAACAATACTCCCATTTTTCGCCCCAGATAAAGCCGGACTCAACGGGTTCAAAAAGAGTGGTGTCCAGCTCATATGGATTCAAACATTCCATCGTGCGCATCGCTTTTAGGCGAATCTCGCCAAGCGGCTGATAAAAATCCATCTGGATCGTGCGAAGCCAATGCTCCACACGACCTGTCCATTCTGAACTTAAAAGTGACATGTATGATTAACCCTCCTTTGGCTGTAAAAGAATACATCTGCTGTCAAAATCATTTTTTAGCATCAACTCAATTCCATGATTCATCAAATAGGAACCGCTCTTTTCCTGTAGCTTTCCTTCGACTTCAAAGCAGTAAACCGTATCCGCGCTCAGCCCATGAAGCTTAACACACTGGCGCTCCTGTCCTCTCGGACGAAGCTGCTGGAAGACAAATAGTACAGTCTTTCCATTCTTTTCATATTGAAGTGCATGAAACGATGAAGTTCGTATGGAGGACAAACGGGTCAATGTTCCAAACTGCACAATTTCCCGAATCTGCTTATACTGCTGTACCGCTGTTTTCAGCTCCTGCTTTGTCATTTCATCGGCATGGAACAGATTCATGCCAATTCCAAGCGAACCGCACATCGCACAGTGTGCCTTGAACCAAAATGGGACTCGTCTTCTCGTATCCGTTACCGCATCGGTAATCCATGCACGCATATATTTAATCGGATACATCAGGCTGTAAAACTCCTGAATCAAGAGGCGATCAACCGGGTCGGTATTGTCACTTGTCCAAAATTCGTCAAATCGCGACATTGTGCCATAATCCACGCGACCTCCGCCAGATGCGCAAGCCTCAAACTCAACTTCTGGATGCAGCATCCGAAGCATCTCGATAATCGTATAAAATCCCTGTACATGGCGATACCAAATGCTTCGATATTCCTCTTTTGGAAGGAAGGCAGACGCGCACTCACCCATTGCACGATTCATATCCCACTTAATATAGGAAATCTCATTTTCCTTTAGCAGCCGATCAATCCAGTCAATTGTAAATTTGATCACCTCTGGGTTGGTCAAATCAAGCATGTACTGGTGACGTCCCTCAAGCACACTTCTTGTCGGATAACGATAAATCCAGTCTGGATGTGCACGGTACAGATCGCTGTTTTTGTTGACCATCTCTGGCTCAATCCAGATACCAAAGTCCATGCCAAGTGACTTCACCGTGTCAATCAACGGCTTTAGGCCATCCGGAAATTTCTTTTGGTTCACATACCAGTCGCCAAGACCTAAGTGATCACTGTCGCGCTGTCCAAACCAGCCATCGTCCACGACAAACAACTCCACACCAAGCACTGCTGCCTCGTGTGCAAGTGCCTGCTGTTTTTCGCATGTTACGCGAAAATCAACTGCTTCCCATGAATTATACAGCACACGAAGCGCACGATCTGCGGTCTTCTTCGGCATCACATGGCGATGTGCAAACACATTCAATTTCGCACTCATGCCAGACAAGCCGCTGTCACTAAATCCAGCATAGATCTTTGGTGTCGTAAAAGTCTCATTCTCATGCAATGTCCATGAAAAATCGGTGTCGTTGATGCCAAGCTGAAGATTTAAGTAGCGGTACGGTGTCTGCTCTGCCGTCAGCTTAAAGTTACCTGAGTAAGCAAGTGTGCCAAACCACACCTCTCCCTGTGTTTCTGTGGCATCTTGATACACGATAAAGCCCGGAATTGCCACATGTGCAGTTGCACCTCTTAAGTTTTCGTAAACCTTTTTTCCGCTATTTAACGTATCCTCATTCCACTTAAATTCATCTGCCCAAGTTCCGTTGCTATTGATAATTTTCCAGCCCTCTCCTGCCAACGTAAATTCTCCTGAGTTCATGCGTTCAAGTACCACTGGGGCTGTTCCGATATTTTTGTACTCGCGCCATTTTTCGATGATATCCTCATCCTCATGAACGACATAATGAAGAATCACTTCAAATGGATAATAACAATCCTTTAGACAAATTGTCAGATGGTTGCCCTCGATGCTGCTACCCGAGACCTGATAACGAAAGTCCCTCGCACCATCCTCAAATGTCACCTTCATAGATGCCTCTTTGTAGCGCATACACCCGTAAGAAGAGCACTCCTCCATCTTCTTATCCATATTGGGATGGAAACCCTGCTCGCCCTCCATCGTCTTTGTATCAAAATCCTCTGCCCGGACAATTTTCTTTCCCCAGTACAGATGAACTAAGACCTGCTCCTCATCCTCAAAAAATGCATATATTGTATGTAACGTGTCCAATACATACAAACTGCCAATTTTATGAATTGCCATACGTTTCTCCTGTCTTTGCTCTTATTTTATCCGAAAATGCCGCATTCAAAAAGACATTTTTCCTGCGGAATGTATTTTAATATCCGAACCTCAAATGGATGTAATGTCATCGCTGTCTCAACATCCACTCGTGTAAGACTTATACGCACCTTTTGCGTCTTTCCTGTGCTCTCAAACAAGCGAAACAGATACGCGTCTTCTTTGTCTAACTTTCTTGCCGCACTAAGTAACACAGCCGGATTGTCCATTTTAATAGAAGGAATACGGTGTACGGGCTGTAAATTTTCTTTTGTGTTTCCCGGAAATGCCTGTACTGCCATTGGAGCTTGTCCATACACCTCTGCCTCCTGCGCAATCTGTGTCAGGCGCTCCTCACGACTTCCGCCCTCAATGCGAAATGAAAATTCATGAAGTCCCTGATCAATATACTCTACCATGCGGTCCTGACGAAGAAGTGGACGGTCTCCAATTGGATGCGCCGAATAGACAGCCGAGTGAATTAGCGAGATACGAATCACGCCATTCTTAAAATCAGCGCCGCACGTGCCCGAATTGATCAAAGCCAAACACGGCCTCCACAACCGTGCGAACGGCACCTTTTTCAATCACACGCACCGATTCAATTTCTTTTTCCTCACAGGCATGGCGCTCATTTGACGTTCCGCTGTAACGGCTTCCCTCTTTTTTCTCAAGCAATGTAAATTCGCCAATCTCCTCCCGGTAGGAATGGCGATTCATTCCCCACGGATCGCAGTCTGACTTCATAACCTTGAGCTTGCAGGCACCTGCCTTTACGATTTCTCGCCCGTCAAGTGTCCAGACAGCCGGAAGTCCTGTCTTTGTGTCAATCTCCACATGAAGATGCCCATTGTCAAACACAAAACGATCGCCAAGAGGGTCTTCTTTTGCCGCCTGCTTTTCGATCATCTGGATGGATGCGTAAAAACGATTCATAGAGGACGGTTGAAGTGTGGCATGAAAAACGGCCTTTTTTCTCCAGTCCAGATTCATGTTGCAGCCTTCCTTCTCTAGCTGACTGGCAAGAACCGTATCTTTCTGCCGAATACAAACCTGCGCAAACTGATCCGACCAGTTCTGATCGGCAAGCTGAAACTCACAGGCAACATCTGTCTCCACCGCAAACGGATGAGGATTGTACACAAAGATCGGATACTCGCCCGGCGCTGCTTTCTTTTCCTCATCCAGCATTCTAAAAAACAATATGCGCTTCCAGCGAAGTACCAAATTCAGCCCATAATCAAGTCTTCGGATGCTTTCCTCCTCCACCGCGCGAATCGCAGAACCCGGCAGCACATCATGAAACTCACAAAATAACAGTGCCTTCCATGCTTCCTTTAGATCCGCCTCCATGCGACTTTGCTGTTCCTTCGTCAGAACAGCACGCACTTCATTTCCGGCAAGCGCCTGTGTAATCATCTTTTCAGCCATGAAAAGCGCCTGCTCCAGACGGCGATGCTTCTAGAACAAAGATTAAGAGCGCCCATGTCACGGTCATCAAAACCTTATCGGCCGGAGATTGATAAAGCTTTACTTTATTTTTCTTTGCTGTTTTTTGTGATCTCATTTTACGCCCTCCTTTACCACAAGCTAGTCTCGCCGAATTTCTGAGAGAACTTATTTGCTGCAAACAGCAAGATGAAATTTACGACCGAGTTAAACAGGCCGACTGCTGTTGAATAGGAATACTGCATATCTCTCATACCACGCTTATACACATAAGTTGAAATGATTTCGGATACCGGAATATTCAACGTGTTTTGCATCAGATACACTTTCTCAAAGCCAACGCTCATGACATTTCCAACCGCTAAGATTAATTGAATTGTGATAACTGGCTTTAAAACTGGCAGCTCTACAATCTTCATTCGCTGAAAACGATTTGCTCCGTCGATCAAGGATGCCTCAACAAGCTCCTGATTGACATTTCCGAGTGTCGCAATGTACAAAATTGCCGAGTAACCAGTAGTCTGCCAAACACCCGACCATACATAAATATGACGGAAGAGACTTGCCTTACCCATGAAGTCAATTCGCTCAAAACCAAGCTTTGCAAGAATGCTATTTACGATACCAATGTTCAAATGCAGACATTGAAGAACGATTCCGACCATGACAACCGTTGAGATAAAATATGGTGCGTAGGTTAAAGACTGCATAAACTTCTTAAATCGCTTTCCTCCAATAATATGAAGTGCCATCGCTAAAATGATTGGGGCTGGAAAACCGGCAATCAGCTGATACATACTAATGATCATCGTATTTTTTAGGAGCTTTGGCATATCCGGGTTCTGGAAGAATTGTTTGAAATATTTCAAACCAACCCATTCGCTTCCAAAAATTCCTTTTCGGAAGGAATAATTTTCAAATGCGATCAGGATGCCGCCCATCGGAACATAGCAGAATACAAT
>CAVFYJ010000107.1:0-10003 GCA_963626545.1 Acetatifactor sp.
TGATTGAACCACTTCATGGAAGCCTCCTTTTTGCCACGCTGGCAAGGGACAAAGGCAACAGGAACAGGCTCGCTTGCATGAGGGAAGTGCCAGGTCTCGATATTATTCCTGTCCAGACCTGCTGCTTTGAGAGTGACGGACATCTCGGTGTTTAATACGACCGGAACGAGAACTTCGTCAGAAGTGCAAGGTACGTTGTTGAATGATTTGCGGTTGCTAAAGTCTTTGTAATGGTTGTCTTTGGTTGTCATAAATTACCTCCTGTGATTTGCTTGAGCACAAAATCACGGGAAGAATCTTTGACGCACAAATTTATTGAAAATTGGCGATCATATCAGTAGACATAGATTGAAAAATATACCTACTTCTGATATACTATTTAGTGGGGTTTGATAGGAATTACTCTGATTTACAGGACTGGTAATTCCTGCGCCAAACGAACTAAAGTCCCCGTGATTTGCTCACGAGGACATCCAATAGTTAGTTGAGTTACCGTGTCATAGTTGGCAGAGTTAGTAGAGTTGGAGTTTTGAAAAAGAGGGACAATCGATGACAAAGAAAGAAAATATAAGACTCTGTGGCGGCACGTTTTTCACCTTGCTACTTGAAGATAGAAAGCCCCGAGCCGGAGTAAGAGAACATTATGCAGGAGAAAAGGATGGACTATCTGAACCAGAAGTATTGATAGGGTTATCTAAGGTTGTGGTGCCTGATTTTCAGGAACCACAAAAAAGTATGATGACAACCATTAAAGGCAATACGTCTGAATATAAGAGTTGCAAGAACAAGGGAGGCACATATTTCCCGTTTAGCAACAAAACTGCTATGGATGCATTTGATAAGTGCATAAAAGAAAATTATCAGGCTGCACTGAATAGGATGATCGAATTTTGTGAGGAGTTTCTTCACATGAAAGACAGCACAAAAAAAGACGAGAAGCTGATCAAGGCTCTCGTCGATACGATAGATAAAGATGATTCAATTGGATCAGAGCATATGCTCTACGTTTTGCAGGATGGAACAGGGATGTCGAAAACAGATATAGTCAAAAGCCAGAGCTTTTGTTTTCAATCTTTTTTGCTAGGAGTATTACATTTTTCTGCTATGAGAGATGACCCTGCAACGATTGGGAAAGAAACATTTGATTCCTGGTGTCCGTCAAAGAATAGAGCTCCAAGGGTATATGAAGGGACAATGGGTGATAATTGGAAAACAGATGTGAAATTGACATATGCAGAGGTAATTGATGAAGAATCTGAAAAACCAGAGGTTGTTGAAATTATAGAAGATGATCACGAGCAGACTTACGAAGAAAAAAAGTCAGATTTGAATGAGCCGGATATCAAAGCCGCTCCGCAAATGAATTTTACTTTTAATGTCACTGGTAACAACAACAGTTTTTATAACCATGTTGACACGGTAAACAATTATTATGAAGGGAAGAAGAATGGAGAATAAACCTCAGTTAATGAATCCAGCCGTGATTCAACAAAATAACGCTCCGACAGAAATTAACCTTCCGGGTGATAATAATACGCTTATTGCACATGCGGATAATGTTAAAAACGAATATAAGTCTACAATCCTGATTAATAATCCAATGCCGGGAATGCAGCAAAGCTCGGTGATGCAGGTAAGTCTAAATCTTGATTATTACAACTTAATAGTTGTTGCAGGGGATATTCTAGACGGAACATGTCATGTCATGGTCGATAAAGAGAGGGCTATTACAGAAAGCACATCAGATGAATTGAAAAAGAAGTATGCTGCGTTGACTCCGGAGGCCATAACTGAAATAAAAACGTTTCCAACAATCATAGCCACCGAAAACCATAGTTATGGGAAAACGGATGATAAGCATTGCGCTCACTATGGAATTATCACCGATATAAAAGTGCAGGATAATGGAATAAAGATCTATTATCAGTTTTTAAATCAGGTCCCTCAGGAGAGACTTAATGCACTTCTATTCGAGCTGGGGCTGCAGGGAAATACAAATTTCAACGAGCTTAATCGAATGCACTGGTCTATAAAAAGAATTAATTTAGTAGAAGTTTTAAGGGAAAATGGAATTCAAGTTTTCTCTATGTAACACGGCTCATGGATTCGACGAACGGAGGTATAAAATGAGCAAGGAATACGAAGAGATGAATGTGGAAAAATGGGTAAACCTTGAGGATATAGCAGAGCATTTAAGCCTCAGCCAGGATACAGTTAGGACATGGATAAAAGAAGGGAAACTACCTTTTTACAAAGCTGGGAAGAGATATAAATTTAAGATTTCCGAAGTTGACGAATGGGTCAGAACAGGAAAAATCAAGGAATAAAAGAAAAGAGGTGTCGGACATTTATGAAGCCTAAGATGCAATCAGCAATTGAAAAGATTAGTTTGAATGATGCTACTTTCACTGGAGAAGTGATTGAGCCGACTTTCGTTAATTATTTCTATGGGAAGAATGGAGCAGGTAAATCTACGATAGCAAGAGCTATTCATGATAACGCCGGCATCGAATGGCAAAATGGTAAGTTAGCATCAGACTATGATGTGCTCACATACAATACAGAATTTATTGATGCGAATTTTGCTAACTACGGCAATCTGGCTGGTGTATTTACAGTCTGCGAAACAAATATAGAAGTACAAAAGAAGATAGAGACTCTTCAAGCGGATAGGAAGGCGGCTGAGGAAGAACATGAAAAAAATCCGAATTAGCTGAGGAAAGGAAAAAGGATAGAGAGGGTGCTCTAGGAGTATTCCAAGAAGCATGCTGGAATCAAAGCAAGACTCTTAGAACAATCTTTGACGCAGCAATCAAAGGTAAAAAAACAAAGGCTTTGTTTGCAGGCGAAATCCTTAAAATCTCTCCAGCCCAACATGATGAAGAGGCGCTTGCAAAAATGGTAAAAACCCTTTGGGGTGGTGATGATAAGCAGTATGGCAAATTTTCTAAAGGAAAAAAGGTTTCTTATGCATCACTTCCGGGATTTGATTTAATGGGAAAGGTTGTTGCCAGCAGCAGCGAAACACCATTTGCAAATTTTATCAAGAAACTAAATGCAACAGATTGGGTAAGACAAGGGCATACTCATTTCGCCGGGCAGACTGATGGCAAATGCCCGTATTGTCAGCAAAAATTGCCATCAACATTTGAAGACGATCTGCTTAAGTGTTTTGACGCTCAATATCAGGAAGATATTACTGCGATAAATAATTTCAAGACTGTATATGAGTCAGAAATGAATGGCCTTATACATACTTTTGAGGGAAACCTAGATGAAGTTATGCCGGGACTCGATATCAATGAATATGAGACTAAAATTAAGAATTTTAAGGATGCCATTGTTATCAATTCACAAAGAATAGAATCTAAGATCAAGGAGCCGACAACGGTAGCATCGCTTGAAGATACAGATTCAATTCTGATAGAAATCGGCAGCATAATAGATCGACTTAATGCTCAGATAGATGCACATAATACGCTGGTTGGTGACAAGAAAAACCAGCAGTCAAAGTGTAGCAAGGATGTGTGGCAATATTTAGCTTTCATGCTTCAAGATGCTGTAAAGGAATACAACGATACGCTTGCCAATGCGAATAAGGAACTAATAGCACTTAATGCAGAACTTGGTAACCTGAAGATAAAAAGTGGAAATATCACAAATGAAATCAGCGATTTGAACAAGCAGGTTGTTAATACCGAGGCTACAATTGATGGTATCAACAAAATATTAAAAACTTCTGGATTCCAGGGGTTTAGTCTTCGCGCAAAGAAAAATGTACAAAACACATATGAAGTTATCCGTCCGGATGGTTCAATTGCTGAGAAACTATCGGAAGGCGAGCGTAACTTCATAGCCTTCTTATATTTCTATCACCTTGTAAGGGGCAGCTTCAGTGACAAAGAAGTGAAAGATAAGGTGGTAGTTATTGATGATCCGGTTTCCAGTATGGATAGCAGTGCGCTTCTCATTGTGAGTGCATTGGTACGCGAAATGGTAGAAATCTGTCTGAATAACACGGATTATTTAAATCATAAAATTGAAGGCGACTTCATCAAGCAGATCTTTATTCTGACGCATAATGTCTACTTTCATAACGAGATAACACCACGTCAGGTGAATAAATATAGAAGCACATCCTTCTATCTCATCCGCAAAACAGATAACGTATCGCATATTAAGCTTTGCGTAAGACCAAGTCATACAGTACCAACGGAAGAGGAAAACTACAATCCGATCCAAAATTCGTATGCGGCCTTATGGGACGAGTACAAAGAGCTGAAAACAGTGAATACTCTTACGAATGTGGTGCATCACATTCTGGAATATTACTTTATTCAGATTTGTGGCTATGCCGGAGCTGATTTGCAAAAGATTGTCATAGATGATAACAAGGATAGATTTGTAGACAGCAGCGGCAGTAAGCCGGATTATACGAAACATGAACTGGCATCGGCGCTTCTTTCTTATATCGATAGCAGCCCGGCACTGATAGCAGACGGCTTCAACATCATTGAGACAGGATTTGATGTAGAGCAGATCAAAGATGTGTTCAAGATGATTTTTGAAGCAATGCAGCAAGAGCAGCATTACAAAATGATGATGAATGCTGAGTCCTGATTATGGGACGCGCATTTGAGTACTATGAAAAAGAAAAATAAAGGAAATTGTTTAGGAGACTTGGATATATGACAAGACAAGTAAAATCCAAGCAGCGGGTAGCGGATCATGGCGAGGTTTTTACAGCTGAGCGTGAGGTTAACGCTATGCTGGATTTGGTAAAACAAGAAACAGAAAGGGTGGATAGCAGGTTTCTTGAACCGGCGTGCGGCGATGGGAATTTTGTGGCTGAAATCCTCCGTAGAAAATTGGAGGCCGCCAAAAGACGAGCCGTTCCACCTAAAAAGAAAAAGCCGCTGCCTCTTGAATTTGAGAAGCAGTCGGTCATAGCCGTAGCAAGTATATATGGCGTGGACTTGATGATGGACAATGTCATTGCATGCCGAGAAAGACTTTATGATATATGGAATGCTGAATATGAGTCCATATGTAAAAAAGAGGCCAACGAGGAATGTCGTGAAGCTATTAAATTTATTCTCAGCCGCAATATTGTGTGCGGTAATGCCTTGAGTCTAAAGGTTGTAGATGAGAATGGCAATGATACAGAAGAGCCGATAGTGTTTTCAGAGTGGTCTTTTGTAATGGGAACAAAAATTCAACGAAAAGACTATCGTTTTGATAAATTGTTAGCCGGAGACTATGAACCGAAGGCTAACGCTAAAAAAAAGAAGAAAAAAAGTGTAGAAGTGGAATATCAGCAAATGACATTGCCGCTTACGAAGGAAGAAAAACCAAGTGATGAGGGAGAGTTTATGACATCTTACATCACAGACTATAGGAGGGTTCAAGAATATGGCAAGCAATCTGTATAACACAATGTATAATCCGGACGTATTGTCCTGCATTGCCAACCTGTCCAATGATGAGGTGTTTACACCGCCTGAGGTAGCTAATGCTATGTTGGATCTTCTGCCACAGGAGTTGTTCAGGGATCCGAATACAACATTTCTGGATCCTGGATGTAAAAGCGGTGTGTTCCTTAGAGAAATTGCCAAGAGATTACTTGAAGGTTTGGAACCCATATATCCTGATTTGCAGGAGAGGACAGATCATATCTTTAAGCATCAGCTTTATGGCATTGCTATTACAGAGATGACATCCCACCTGTCGCGCAGGAGCTTGTATTGCTCAAAAACAGCAAATGGAAACTATTCCGTAGTACATTTTGATACCATTGATGGAAATATTCGATTCAAGAATATTCAGCATCGATGGCAAAATGGAAAATGCGTGTTTTGTGGAGCATCTCAGAAAGAGTATGATCGTTCAGATGATTTGGAAACACATGCATATGAAATGATACATACCACGAAACCAGAGGAGATATTTAAGATGAAATTCGATGTAATTATTGGAAATCCACCTTATCAGTTAAGCGATGGCGGAAACAAAAATAGTGCAAAACCAATATACCAATATTTTGTTCAGCAAGCAATGAAACTGAATCCGCGATATCTTTCAATGATTATTCCGGCAAGATGGTATGCGGGTGGTAAAGGATTGGATGATTTTAGAAATCTTATGTTAGAAAATGGACATATAACTAGGCTTGTTGACTATAGTAATGCAAAAGACTGTTTTCCCGGCATCAGTCTGGGAGGCGGCGTTTGCTATTTCCTCTGGGAAAGAGATAAAGAAGCTGAGTGTGAATTCACAAATATTCATGACACTGTAGAATCTACAAGTATTCGTGATTTGCAAGAATTTCCTGTTTTCGTAAGATACAATGAAGCTCTATCAATCATTCATAAGGTGCAAAGGAAATCCACAGGATTTGTAAGTGAGGTCATGGGAGGAAGAAATCCTTTTGGGTTTGAGTCATTTGCAAGAGGTAATGAATCGCCAAAGTCGCCAACAGACTGTGCATTACATTATAGTGGTGGTATAGGATATGTACCATTTAATTCGATAACAAAAGCACAAGAATTGGTTGGGAAATATAATGTAATGATAAGCCGTGCAACTTCTGAGCATGCTGGGGAGCCAGATAAAAGTGGAATGTATAATGTACTCTCTGTTATTAGAACACTTAAACCGAATGAGGTGTGCACAGACTCTTATTTGATAGCGTATTCTTCAGATAGTGAAGAACTGGCAAATAATTTTGAAGATTATGTTAGAACTAAGTTTTTTAGATTTTTAGTTCTTCAGTCCGTAACGTCAATAAGTCTTTCGAAAGATAAGTTTGGCTTTGTTCCAATGTTGGATTTTTCTAAAAAATGGACAGATCAGGACCTTTATACAGAATTTGAATTGTCAAGCGATGAAATCGGTTTTATAGAATCAATGATTAAAGAAAAAACAAATGGAGGTGACGACTGATGGATACAATGGAATTTTTCCCACAGCGGCCAGAAGCGCACCCTACGATTTATGCCTACGAGTTTGTAGGCGTTGCCTCTCATCAGGGATACATAAAGGTTGGTTATACCGAGCGAGATGTGGAAACTCGTGTTAAAGAGCAGGTACACACCGCAGCTGTGCCATATAAGATATTAGGACAGTGGTCTGCGATGAAGAATGATGGTAGCTGTTTTACGGACCATGATGTTCACGCGATACTAAAGGCAAAGGGAAAAATGCAGCTCAATGCCGGTGAGGATCGCAACGAGTGGTTCAAGTGTTCGCTGGCGGATGTTCAGGCAGCGGTAGTTGCAGCTCAGACAGGTGCAGAGAATGTCGAAAACCGTACAGCAACATTTTCCATGCGTCCGGAGCAGGAAATGGCTGTAAACATGACAAAAGCTTACTTCGAATCAGCCTATGAAGAAAACAGTGGCCGTACACCTAAATTTCTTTGGAATGCAAAGATGCGTTTTGGTAAAACCTTTGCATCTTATCAGCTTGCAAAAAAGATGGGCTTTAACAGGGTCTTAATCCTGACATTCAAACCGGCAGTACAGACTGCATGGCGAGAAGATCTTATGACACACATGGATTTTGAAGGCTGGCAGTTTATTTCTCGCCCGACTGTGCCGGGCGGCTTGTCTACAGATGCTCAATTCCATAAAGCAGATAAGTCAAAACCTATTGTGTGTTTTGGTTCATTTCAGGATTTCCTTGGCGTGAACAAAGAAACCGGTGGTATCAAGGCAAATAATGAATGGGTGCATACAACAAACTGGGATCTCGTTATTTTTGACGAGTATCATTTTGGCGCATGGAAAGACAGTGCAAAGAAATTGTTTGAACAGGACGAAGACTCCTATGAAGAGGATATGTCGAAGTATGATGCTGGTAATGCCTATGATGAAACATGGCTGCCAATAACCACTACATATTATCTTTATCTTTCCGGTACACCTTTTCGCGCGCTGAATTCTGGTGAATTTATTGAAGAACAGATTTATAACTGGACATATTCTGATGAGCAGCGAGCAAAGGATGAGTGGCCGCATCTTTCAGCGTTTCCGGATTATCAGCCTAAGCAAGGTGATACTAATCCCTATGCAGCATTGCCTAGAATGGTCATGATGACTTATAAGATTCCGGATAGTATTCAGAATATTGCAAAACAGGGCGAATTTGATGAGTTTGACCTTAATGTGTTCTTCTCGGCAGAAGGAACAGGCGCTGATGCGCATTTTAAATTTGAAGATTATGTGCAAAAATGGCTGGATCTTATTCGAGGCTCTTATCTGGAGACCTCTGTTGATGAATTAAAGCTGGGTGCACAGAAACCACCTATGCCTTATTCTGATACGCGGTTGATGAATGTTCTTTCACACACATTATGGTTCCTGCCTAATGTAGCCTCTTGCTATGCAATGGCAAATTTATTGTCGCAGAAACAGAACAATTTTTACCATGAATACAAGGTTAATATTTGTGCTGGCTCTGGTGCCGGTATCGGTGTAGCCGCGTTAGAGCCGGTTCGGCGTTCTATGGGAGATCCACTTGAGACTAAGACTATTACGCTTTCCTGCGGCAAGTTAACAACCGGTGTAACCATCAAACCTTGGACTGGTATTTTTATGCTTCGTAATCTTTCAAGTCCGGAGACATATTTTCAGGCCGCATTCCGTGTACAGAGTCCGTGGGAGATTACCAAGGATAATGGCGAGCGCGAGATAGTAAAGAAAGAATGCTATGTCTTCGACTTTGCTTTGGATCGCGCACTTCGTCAGATTTCGGATTACAGTTGCCGTCTTAATGTGGCAGAAAGCAATCCGGAAAAGAAAGTCGGAGAGTTTATTAATTTTCTTCCGGTACTGGCTTATGACGGAAGCGCCATGCGTCAGGTTAATGCTGCTGAAATTTTGGATATTGCAATGGCTGGAACATCAGCAACCTTGCTTGCTAAGCGTTGGGAGTCCGCATTGCTTGTTAATGTAGATAACGATACACTGTCCCGTTTGCTTGCTAGCGAAGAGGCCATGGATGCTCTGATGCGTATTGAGGGCTTCCGTAGCTTAAATGCTGATATTGAAACTATTATCAATAAATCGAATGCAGTTAAAAAAGCAAAAAAAGAAGGTAAGGAGCTTACCAAAAAGGAAAAGAAGGAGCTATCTGAGGCTGAGAAGGAATACAAGTCAAAACGAAAGATGATTCAGGAGAAGTTGATCAAATTCGCTACTCGTGTTCCTGTCTTCATGTATCTTACGGATTATCGAGAATACAGCCTGCAGGATGTTATCACCCAACTCGAACCTGAGCTCTTTAAAAAAGTCACAGGTTTGGATGTAAAAGATTTCGAATTGCTTGTTTCTCTCAATGTTTTTAATGAAGCATTGATGAATGATGCGGTATATAAGTTTAAACGCTACGAAGACGCAAGCTTAATTTACACAGGTATCGATAAGCATACTGGAGAAAATGTTGGTCTGTACAGCACGGTCATCTCCCGTGAAGACTACGATGCAATGGCTGGTCAGCTGGCGGTATCTATGACTGCTGATGCTCCAAGAGATGATGATGTCCCTGAACGACCTGTATTTACAAATATTAGCAGTTACTTTGATGACGATGATGAGGATGAGTATCCAAGAAAGGTAGCAGAGAGTCCATCTACTTATGGAACCGGAAGAACACCAATCGTTTCATCAGCTAAGTCAACGTATAAACCATCATATATACCGCCTACTCCGGTCGTATCGCCTGCTGTGAAGAAATCAGTTATTAAAGTTGATACATCAAGTGTTAAGGCCGGTACGCTTGTAAAGCACAAAGCCTATGGTGTAGGTCAGGTCAAGGGAATTGATGGAAGTATTATTGTAGTTACCATTAATGGAACAGATAAGAGATTTCAATTTCCGGGTGCATTTGAGCAGGGCTTTTTGTCGTTGGATGTGGAGTAGTGGGGTAGATTATGATTGATAATTTGAAATTACAAGATGCCTTGTCTTACTACAAAAAAGATTTTGTACAAAAGCAATGGCCA
>CAVFYJ010000108.1:0-9987 GCA_963626545.1 Acetatifactor sp.
CCGGCATTCAAGGAAAACTTTGCATGCTCGGCCATTCTATGACCGAGTTATTGACATCGTATCTCCGCCTCCCGTCGGCATCGGAATGGTATTCGGTACCTCTACGGCATCCGACTGCGATGGAAGTAATGAGTCTGCCTGATTATTTAAAATATCCTGCATCTGCTGGAGCATCTCACGGTAAGTCGGATCCTGTAACAGCTGTGGGTAAAGAACTAGGTAGAAGAAAAGAATAAACACAACAATTACAATCGAAATGCTGCTGATTATAATGGCTGCGATTGCAATCGGGTGGAAGCGATGCTCCTCGTTTGCAAAAAAGCGGGAGCAGATCGAGACTGCCAGTGCCATGATTGACGCACCGAGCGTCACGTAGATATTTGAGCAGCAACAGCAGATCAGAGCGGCAATACTCAGTGCAAAGCCGATTTTCTCAAGGTTAGTTGCACGTCTGCGGCGTGGGCGATAGGAGCGGCCTCTGTCATCCTCAGACCCCATCTGCGGGTCTGTGTAGCGCGCATAAGAATCGCCATATTCTTCCTTCTGATCCTCATGAATCTTGTCGTTTACATATTCCTCATATGGGTCATAGGAATCGTTGTCGTTATCTTCTGGATTCTGGTATTTTTTGTTTTCGTCCATAAATAAAATCCTTTCGTAAATCTGCCGGGTTGTAAAAAATCCGGCGCAATGGTATGATAAACATTAGTGTAATCATATCACACAAAACAAAAAGTCACAACCAATATTTGCACCATGCATAGTCATGGTGCAGAAAGGCGTAACAATGGATATTATTAAAAAGATAGCAGAAGAACTGCAAATTCGTCCTGCTCAGGTTCAGGCTGTTGTAAATTTGATCGACGAAGGCAACACCATCCCTTTTATTGCCCGCTACCGTAAGGAAGCTCATGGTGCATTAAACGATGAAGTCCTTCGTAATCTCGATGAACGACTGACTTACCTTCGTAACCTCGAAGAGAAAAAAGCAAGCGTTCTTGCTTCCATGGAAGAGCTTGGTGTCCTCACAGACGATCTGAAAAAGAAAATGGAGGAGGCACAGACCTTAGCGGTCATCGAAGACTTGTACCGCCCATACCGTCCGAAGCGACGCACCAGAGCTACCATCGCAAAGGAAAAGGGCTTAGAGCCGCTTGCAAACGAGATTTTACTCGGGCAGACAGGTAAGCCTGTAGGTGAGCTTGCAAAAGCCTACATTTCCGTAGAAAAAGGCGTAGAGAGTGCAGAGGATGCACGGACAGGTGCAATGGATATTTTAGCTGAGCATATTTCCGACGATGCCGCATTTCGTGCGCAGATTCGTAAAATGACGTGGGAAAAGGGTATGATTACCTCTGCGGTACGTGAGGAAGGCACCGAGTCTGTATTTGAAAATTATTATGAGTTTCAGGCGCCGCTCACCAAGATAAATGGCCATCAGGTGCTTGCCTTAAACCGTGGTGAGAATCAGAAAATCTTAAGTGTCAAGATCGAGGCACCGCAGGAGGCGATTCTTTCCTGGTTAAACACAAGTCTCACAAAGGGCAAAAATCAAAATTGTGCAGCTGTGCTTTCGGAGGCGGCAGAGGATGCGTATAAGCGTCTCATTGCCCCGGCGATTGAGCGTGAGCTTCGCACCACACTCACCGAGACAGCAGAAGAGGGTGGCATGAAGGTATTCGGCCAGAATCTGCGTCAGCTTTTGATGCAGCCGCCAATCGCAGGTCAGACCGTCCTTGGCTGGGATCCGGCATTTCGTACCGGCTGCAAATTAGCCGTAATTGATCCATTTGGAAAGGTACTTGACACAAAGGTTATTTACCCGACTGCGCCGCACAATAAGGTAAAAGAATCCAAAGAAATCTTAAAGGCACTGATCAAAAAGTACCATATCACATTGGTTTCCGTTGGAAATGGTACCGCATCTCGCGAGTCTGAGCAGATCATTGCCGAATTGATCAAAGAAATCAATATGCCAGTTCGCTATGTTATCACAAACGAGGCCGGTGCATCTGTCTACTCTGCGAGCAAGCAGGCAACTGAAGAGTTTCCAAACTTTGACGTTGGTCAGCGAAGCGCCGTATCCATCGCAAGACGTGTACAGGATCCACTTGCCGAGCTTGTCAAGATTGACCCGAAGGCGATCGGTGTCGGCCAGTATCAGCACGACATGAACCAGAAAAAGCTTGATGAAATGCTGCATGGAACCGTCGAAGATTGTGTTAATCAGGTTGGTGTCGATTTAAATACTGCATCGGCAGCCCTCCTCGAGTACGTATCCGGTATTACAAAGACCATCGCAAAGAATATCGTCACTTACCGCGAGGAAAACGGTCAGTTTACAAACCGTAAGCAGCTATTAAAGGTTGCAAAGCTTGGACCAAAGGCATATGAGCAGTGTGCAGGCTTCCTTCGCATCCGTGGCGGGGATGAGCCGCTTGATGCAACTGCTGTTCATCCGGAAAGCTACGATGCCGCTCGTGCCGTTCTTTCCTCCTGTGGATTGCAGCCAAAGGATATCCTCGAGGGAAAAGCAGCAGGCATCGCAAAGAAGATTCAGACTGCAAAGCTTGCAAAGCAGCTTCAGATCGGAGAGATGACTCTCACTGATATCGTAAAAGAGCTTGAAAAGCCGTCAAGAGACCCGCGTGATGAGATGCCAAAGCCAATCCTTCGCAGTGACGTTCTTTCTATGGAAGACCTCAAGCCAGATATGGAATTAAAGGGAACTGTGCGAAACGTTGTTGACTTCGGCGCATTTGTCGATATCGGCGTCCACGAAGATGGCCTCGTTCACCTCTCCCAGATTTGTGATCGCTACATTAAGCATCCGTCCGAGGTGTTAAGCGTCGGTGATATCGTAAATGTGCGAGTCTTAAGTGTTGATCTTAAGAAGAAGCGTATTTCTCTTACCATGAAGACTAAACTATAGTTCACGGATCATAACTTAGATTAGCGGCGAGACGAGTTGCTTTTACGAGGCGGAACGTTGAAGCAGGCCTTGTCAAAGTAAACTTCCGTAGAAAATACGTAGTGGGGTCCTGCTGAACAGTGACGCCGACAAAACAATCGTCGAACCGCCTTCGTAACAAAGAATTCCGTGAACGTGCCAAGTTGTGAAAAAAATAACTTGCAATTTCGCTCATCCTGTGCTATATTCTTTGCAGAAAATGGAATATTCTTTGGGGCGGGGTGTAAATCCCCACTGGCGGTAAAGTCCGCGACCCGCATTTTTGCGGCTGATTCGGTGCGTGTATCAAAACACAACTCCGAAACCAACAGTAAAGCGATGCAGCATTCGTATTTCATTATTAGAAGAATGTGGCATCCGAAGTCTGGATGGGAAAAGAAACGTGCACTGTCATAGAAAGACAGATACGTGCAGCGATGTAAGTTTAGCAGAATCCTATGTTAGCAAGAACTAACAAAGACGAACGAAGACGCAAGCAGCGATTGATTTGTAAGCCCCCTAAATCAGGGGGCTTTTTCTTTTGCAAGTGCACAAAATTCTTATTTCGCATAATTATATCAAAAGAAATCCACTTTCA
Organism: Acetatifactor sp.; assembly: GCA_963626545.1. Lineage (GTDB taxonomy): Bacteria > Bacillota > Clostridia > Lachnospirales > Lachnospiraceae > Anthropogastromicrobium. The sequence continues at coordinate 3,549 of CAVFYJ010000108.1, forward strand.
ATTTTCAAACAAAACGCGCATCATTTGCGCAGAAAAGAGGAAAGAGAAATGGAAAACTTATGGAAGACAGTAACTGAAAATGTCGGCTTTCTTGTCGTCATTGCGATCACAGCAGCGGTGATTTTGCTTGTGGCAAAGCTTGGTGAAAAATGGGCAGGTGCAAGCTCATCCCGGAGTATGCGTACACGAAAGCTCGTCACCGTCGGTATGATGTCCGCGCTCGCATTTATTCTGCCGATCTTTGAATTCCCAGTTCCATTCGCACCGCCATTCTACAAGCTCGACTTTTCCGAGGTGCCGGTACTGATCTGTGCCTTTGCAATGGGTCCGATCGCTGGTGTCGCAACTGAGCTGTTAAAGAATATATTAAAGGTACTTTTTAGAGGAACTGGCACCGCATTTGTCGGTGATTATGCAAACTTCATCATTGGATGCAGCTTCATCGTTCCGGCAGCCATCATCTATTTTAAGCATAAGACAAAGAAAAATGCCATCATTGGCTGTGTCGTTGGAACCGTTATCATTGCGATCTTCGGAAGCTTATTCAATGCATTTTACTTACTTCCGGCATTCTCCAAGCTTTACGGAATGCCGCTTGACCAGATTTTAGAGATGGGTCATGCAATCTTCTCAGGCTTTAAGGAATTCAATCTTTTGACCTTCGTTGCCGTGTGCGTTGCACCGCTGAATCTGTTAAAAGGTGCTGCCGTATCAGTTATCGTTATGCTGATCTACAAGCCAATCAGCCGTATCCTTCATCAGGCGTAAAATATTTGTTGTTTTTCTCGTGCATTCGTTGTAAAATCAATACGATACACGAATGTGTATCCGCAGTCGCATGGCTGCGGATATTTGCGTTATAAAGACGAGAACATAACAATGTTTGGAGGAATAAATGGCAATATTAGAAAAAATTTTTGAGACAAATGGTGCAGAGGAGACCTTCGAGGTCGGAAAGCGTCTTGCAAAAGAGGCATCCGCCGGAGAAATCTACTGTCTGGATGGTGATCTGGGTACCGGAAAGACCGTCTTTTCTCAGGGCTTTGCTGCTGGTCTTGGCATAAAAGAGGCAGTAAACAGTCCAACATTCACGATTGTGTGTGAATATGAGGACGGCCGTTTGCCACTGTATCATTTTGATGTATATCGAATCGAAGAACCAGAGGAGATGGAAGAGATCGGATACGAGGAGTATTTTTACGGACAGGGCGTGTGTCTTGTCGAGTGGGCATCCCTCGTAGAAGAGATCATTCCGCCGGAAGCCGTATGGATCACAATTGAAAAAGATCTGGACAAGGGCTTTGATTATCGAAAAATAACAGTGCGTGGCAAGCGTGAGGCATAGTCTTACCGCAAAACTGGAAAAAGAAAGGCAATAAGGTTAAACATATGCAGATATTAGCAATTGAAAGTTCATCTCTGACAGCAGGTGCCGCCATCATAAAAGACGATGTCGTGCTGGCAGAGTATTCTGTTTCATTTAAGAAGACACATTCACAGACGCTTCTTCCAATGATCGACGAGGTCGTAAAGATGACCGAGACCAACTTAAAGGAGCTTGACGCGATTGCCATCTCCGCAGGCCCCGGTTCCTTTACCGGACTTCGTATTGGAAGTGCTACCGCAAAGGGATTGTGTCTGGCACTCGATAAGCCGCTTGTCGAGGTGTCTACGCTCGAAGCGATGGCATTTGGCTGTGGTCCGTTCGCGGGAGTCATCTGCCCAGTCATTGATGCCAGACGCAGACAAGTTTACACTGCGCTGTACCGCTTCGATGAAAACATGCAGATGGTATGCGTGATGGAGCCAAAGCTCTTATTAGTAGAGGAACTGGCACAGGCATTACAGGAAGCAAAGAAGGAGAACGAGGCTGTTCTGTTTACCGGAGATGGCATTTACGCGCATGGCGCATGGTTTCAGGAAACGATAACAAATAGTCATATTGCACCGGCAGTTTGCAGCGCACCGCGCGCCGCAGCAGTGGCAGAGATCGGTCTTCGCAAATTCCGCGCAGGAGAGGCGATTAACGCGGACGATCATCGCCCAATCTATCTGAAAAAATCACAGGCTGAGCAGGAGCGAGAGGCAGGAATCTACACAAAGGGTTCTCTTCGCCCAGGTGAGAGCGGAACCGAGGCAAAGATTTGTTAACGCAGACAAATGCCGCATACGCCAACGTATCCATACGGCAAATGACGGCAGAGGATATTCCGGCCGTGGCACGTCTTGAACAAGAGTGCTTCGCCGAACCTTGGTCCGAAAATGCACTTGCTGAGAGCCTTGCGGATGCTAACTATGTATTTTTTGTCGCAGCATTTTTGGATGAAACCGTTGCAGGCTACGTCGGTGCTTATCTGGCAGCAGATGAGCTGTCCATCACCAATGTCGCTGTGACTGATTCCTATCGCAGATGTGGTGCGGCAAATCAGTTGATGAAAGCACTCGATGCATTTGCAAAAGAGAAAAATTTGTACGGAATCACGCTCGAGGTGCGTGTGTCTAACAACGCAGCAATCGCTCTATATGAAAAAAATGGTTATGAAAAATCTGGAATTCGCAAAGAATTTTACAGTAAACCAAAGGAAGATGCACTGATTATGTGGAAATACTTCCAACAGTGACAGGCATTGCCATTGTTATTCTTCCCGAAATCCGTTAAGATATGCATACTGCCGTCACATCTTTTTTGTGCGCCATTTTCAAATCGTTAAAATCATTCCATTCGCATGATTTTTATGGCTTGTTTATGGTTTGATTGATAGACGAATGGATGTGACGTGGATGCAAAATGGAACATGGTTTCAAAATGAAACATGGTTTAGGGAGGAATCAATTACTATGAGAATTACCGTAAAAGAAAAAAATAGAGACAGAATCGTTCAGGTCGTGTGCAACTGCTGTGGTCGTTCACTGCCAGTTGAAAACGGCATTGTTTTGGAAGACTATCTTCATGTGGATAAGGCATGGGGCTATTTTTCCAATCAGGATGGCGAGGAAATTATCTTCGATCTGTGCGAGAACTGTACGCAAAAATTGATCAAACAGTTTCGCCTGCCTGTGTACCAGAAGGAGACAGGCGTTTACTTAGAATGAGAGAGAACAGATGCTAGATTTATGTTTGCTGGGAACCGGCGGTATGATGCCGCTTCCCTACCGTTGGCTCACGTCGCTAATGACCAGATTCAACGGAAGTACGTTAATGATTGACTGCGGAGAGGGTACTCAGATCGCAGTGAGGGAGAAAGGATGGAGCTGCAATCCGATTGATGTGATTTGCTTTACTCATTATCATGGGGATCATATCAGCGGTCTGCCAGGCCTTCTTTTGACGATGGGAAATGCAGACCGCACCGAGCCGCTGACGCTGATCGGACCAAAAGGCCTTGAGCGTGTCGTCAATGCGCTTCGCGTCATTGCACCAGAGCTGCCATTTCCAATTATTTTTCAGGAGATCACACAAAATGAGCAGGACTTTGAGATAAAGGGCTACCATATTCACGCATTTCGTGTGCTTCATAATGTCACCTGCTACGGCTATACCATCGAGATCCCGCGTGCGGGTCGTTTTCATGCCGAAAAGGCGCGTGAGCTAGGCATTCCGCTTGCATTTTGGAGCCGTCTGCAAAAAGGTGAGACAATGACAGATGGCGACAAGTTTTACACGCCAGATATGGTCATGGGAGAAGCCAGAAAAGGAATTAAGGTTACGTATGCGACCGATACCAGACCGCTTCCGATTATTGCAGAGCAGGCAAAAAATGCCGATCTTTTTATCTGCGAAGGCATGTACGGCGAGCAGGATAAGCTTGCCAAGGCAAAGGAGCACAAGCATATGACATTCTGTGAGGCGGCCACGCTGGCAAAGGAGGCACAGCCAAAGGAAATGTGGCTGACACACTACAGCCCGTCATTGACTCATCCGGAGGAATTTATCGAGGAGGCGCGAAAGATCTTCCCGAGAACCATCGCAGCCAAGGACGGCAGAAGCGTTTCACTCGATTTTGAGCAGGAAGAAGGTAAGAATTAAAATGGAAGAAAAGAAGAATATAAAGATCTTGGCAATCGAGAGCAGCTGTGACGAGACTGCAGCCGCAGTCGTGGAAAATGGCCGCAAAGTATCGTCAAATGTCATTTCCACTCAGATTGATATTCATACATTGTACGGCGGTGTTGTGCCAGAAATCGCATCCAGAAAGCATCTTGAACGCATCAATCAGGTTGTAAAGGAGTCATTAAAGCAGGCATCTGTAACCTTGGACGATGTGGATGCTATTGCGGTCACCTATGGACCTGGTCTTGTCGGCGCACTTCTTGTCGGCACAGCAGAGGCAAAGGCCATCGCCTATGCGGCAGGAAAGCCACTCGTCGGTGTTCATCACATCGAAGGTCACATTGCAGCCAATTACATCGAAAATCCAGATCTTGAGCCACCGTTTATGTGCCTGATTGTTTCCGGCGGCCATACCCATCTGGTTGTCGTAGAAGATTACGATAAGTTCAACATTATCGGTCGTACCAGAGACGATGCAGCAGGTGAGGCATTCGACAAGGTAGCCAGAAGCATCGGTCTTGGCTATCCGGGCGGCCCGAAGATTGACAAAGCGGCAAAGCTTGGCAATCCAGACGCAATCACCTTCCCGAAGGCGAAGATGTCCGATAACCCATATGACTTTAGCTTTAGTGGCTTGAAATCAGCGGTATTGAACTACTTAAATCATGCCAAGATGACAGGTGAGGAGGTCAATCCAAATGATTTGGCGGCATCTTTCCAGAAGGCAGTCGTTCAGGTACTTGTAGAGCATGCGGTGCGCGGCACAAAAGAGCACGGCTTTCATAAGCTTGCTCTGGCAGGCGGCGTGGCATCCAACTCTGCACTTCGCGCTGGCTTAAAAGAGGCATGCGAGAAAAATGGAATTATGCTTTATTATCCGTCACCGATTTTCTGTACCGACAATGCAGCAATGATCGGCGCAGCAGGCTACTATGAGTATATAAAAGGAAGACGAAGCGGCTGGGATTTAAATGCAGCGGCATCCTTAAAGCTGGGAGAGCGATAAGATGGACGATAGGGAAAATCAGATAAAGCAAGAAAAGCAAGAGACACAAGAAATAAAAAAGACACAGGAAAGACAGGAGCCTCAGGAGACAAAAGCTGCCGTAATTTTGGCGGCAGGCAGCGGGCGTCGCATGAATGCGCCCGTAGCCAAGCAGTTTCTCGATCTGATGGGAAGTCCTGTATTCTTACATAGTGTGCGTATATTTGACAAAGTTGCGGATAAAATTGTACTGGTGACATCACCGGATGCTGTGGCGTATTGCCGTAGCCTTCTGGCAGAGGAGCATCTTCACGCTGAGACAATCGTCATTGCAGGAAAGAGTGAGCGTTTTCTATCATCCATGGAGGGCGTCAAAGCAGCCTCCGACTGCGATCTGATCATGATTCATGACGCGGCAAGAGCCTGTGTCAGCATGGAGGTGATTCAGAACTCCATTGCTTCAGCGAAAACGTATGGCAGTGGTGTGGCAGCAGTGCCATTAAAGGATACCGTAAAGGTAGCAGATGAAAATGGAATGGTCTTTTCCACACCGGACAGAAGTACCCTGCGCGTTATCCAGACACCGCAGACCTTTAAACGCGAGGTCATCTGTACAGCGTATGAGTGTTTAGACCATATAATAGAGACAAAAGGACTCCAGGCAGCTGGCCTAATCACCGACGATGCAATGGTGGTAGAGCAGTTTACCGACAATCACGTCTATCTCTCCGAGGGCAGCTATGAGAACATCAAGCTTACCACGCCAGAGGATATGACGGCGGCACAGGGAATCTTGATGAATCGGAGCTATATAGGTTCCTTTACGGTAACTTAAACCAGCGGCGAACCGCGTCCGTATGAAAACGCCTCAATAGAACTAAAAAACGGGAAAGAAGCAACAATTTAAAAAAAATTGAAAAAAGGTGTTGACATTTCGGGAAAGCCGTGCTAGTATATAGAAGTCGCTTGAAGCGATGCCAAAGCTTCTGAGTCACGGCTTTAACGAAATGAAAATCTTCAAAAAAAGATTTGAAAAAAGTTAAAAAAGTGCTTGACAAAAGCGAAACGACGAGTTATAATAAACAAGTCACTTAACTGCTTTGGAGAGGTGTCCGAGTGGTTTAAGGAGCCGGTCTTGAAAACCGGTGATTCCGAAAGGGACCGTGGGTTCGAATCCCACCTTCTCCGTTGATATTTACAATTAAATATCATTTTAGAGAATCAACTTATACTTGGAGAAGTACCCAAGAGGTTGAAGGGGCTCCCCTGGAAAGGGAGTAGGTCGTTAGTAGCGGCGCAAGGGTTCAAATCCCTTCTTCTCCGTCGGTCTCCAAGATGAGGAGACTATGAAAAGAACCTTGATAATTGAACAGTATAACCAACCCTGAAGATTTCTTAAACAG
>CAVFYJ010000109.1:0-9947 GCA_963626545.1 Acetatifactor sp.
GGTTGTAAACTCATTATACATCGGAAAACCTTGTACGGCAATTTTTTATTTAAAAATATGCAAAGTCTTATGATTCAAAACTTGTAAAGTGGTGTTTAAGATAACTGCATTGCCGTTATCGCTGTAAATTCACATCATTTGTTTTCATAACATGTACAATATCCGCTGATTTACATCCGACATCCAACGGTTCTCTCGTTCTGAGATACGTTTTAATGCACGTTTTGCTGATTTCGTGCTCTTTGACTGTAGCTCTGAACGTACTTTTTGAAAATAAACTATATAAGTCACAAGTAAACTGATTTCCTACATTATGAAGTCTCCACGCCCATACGGTACACAGCACCTATGGACGTGGTACTCTGCCTAATTTGATCGATATGCCGTTAATCCAACATATTTTATCTGGATCAACGGCATTCATTTTTTCTACCTTACTATTATTACACACGATCAAATCCAAGATATCTTGTTCCTTGAAAATGTAATATTCCTCTGTCTCCCTCTGCCAGCATTCCATACTCCCTTCCACTCACATGAAACTCCACTCGCTCTCCACTTTTCTTTTCAAATGTCACATAATAAGTAGTTGACACATTCATTGTCGTCATCGGCACACCATTTGCATTTGTTGTGGTGTGATTATGATGATCCGTTTTGGTTCGCTTTGCTGTAACCATCGCTGGCTCACTCAGCTGTGGTGACTGATTATTTTTATGCCACTCCATTACATTTCGCACAATTGTCACTGCAATCATAAGAAACACAATCCAAAAGAAAATCTGAAAAATCCCGCCATCCATTCCTGTAAAGTAGAGCATTTTCGTTCCTCCTCTCGTAATACTTCATTTTAGTTTGTCTCAATCCGTACGTGACTGCCCGGGCCATCTGCTCCCATTGTTTTTGTGACAAGAATTTTTTTATTAATCGAATCCTTTAACTCCGCCACATGAGAGATAATGCCGACCATCCGATTTCCGTCCGCCAGATTCGCCAATGCCTTCAACGCCTGTGAAAGTGCTGCTTCATCTAATGAGCCAAATCCTTCATCCACAAACATGGTATCAATCTGAATACCACCCGCCCCAGACTGAATCTCATCGGAAAGACCAAGCGCAAGAGACAATGCCGCCTGAAAGCTCTCACCACCAGAAAGTGTTCGCACACTGCGCTCACTTCCATTATAATGGTCGATGACATTTAAATCCAGACCTGCTTTTTCTTTTTTGTTATCTGGATCCTCTCGGCGTTTTAACTCATATTGTCCTTGACTCATCGTCATTAACCGAAGATTTGCCCGACGTAAAATTCGTTCAAAATAAGTCATCTGCACATAGGTCTCCAACTCAATTTTGGGCTTTCCTGCAACCTGGCCATTTGCTGTATTGGAAAGTTCTCTCACCCAGACATATTTTTTCTCCGTTTCCTGCATTCCAGAATGCCGTTTCTTTGCTCCAAGAAGTACTGCTCGATTTTTTTCATTCTCAGCAAACTGCGTCCGACACTCTTGCGAAACCTGTTCTTTTTGAAGTGCCAGCGTTTCCTGCTCCTGTTTTAGCAGCTCTTTATCTGGCACCACACCGTCATATGCTTCCAACATCATAGAGCGTTGTTTTTTTTCTTCCTCTATGCCATTTTTTAGAATTTGTTCATCTGCCTGCAAGCGCTGTGATTGCTCCTGTGCAGTCTGATACGCCTGTTCTAACTGCTTTTGCTCCTTATCACTTTCTGCAAGCTGCTTCTGTAAAAGCGTCAACAGTACATCCACACTTTGTTTTTCATTCCACTGCGGATTTTGTGCCTGTAATGCATCATAATCTTGTCTCATCCGATTTTCGCGCTCGTTCTGTGTCGCCCGTTCTTTTTCAATTGCAAGCTCCATCTGTAAGAGTTCTTCATCCGCCTTTTCCTTTTGGGTCTGCTCTTGTAAAAGATCGTTTTGCATCTTCTCCTTCTGTATCGTCTGTTCCTGTAGTCTGTCGACCTGCTTCTTTTTTTCTTCATACAAAGTTTCTAATTCTAGATCACTTTGTACCTGCACCTGAGAAAGCTGTTTTTCGATGCTTTTTACCAACTGCACCTGCGCCGCATACGCTTCTTTTTTCTTTTGAAGCAGATTTCCTGCAAACTGCTGTTTTTCCCGCATCTTTGTAAGTTCTTCTTCTGTACAATGATACAACTCGCTTTGCTGGATCAATTGATCCTGTTTGGCCAACAGCTGCCCTTTTTCCAGACCAAATTGCTGAAAACGATTCTCTAAAATGGCTTCTGCCTCTTCGCAAGTCTGAATCGATGGCAAATTTTTTTCATGATTCTGCCATTCTGTTACCTCTGCCAACACTTTTTTTTGCAGCTTCTGAATCTGATTATAACTTGCTTTCGCTGCAGCACCCGCCTGTTCCACTTTCTTTTGAGCTGCATCTGTCTTTTTTCGCTTTTCATTCAGCTGCTCACGGCTCACCATCTGCTCTTTCTTTGCCGCCAATATAGGATGATGTATTGAACCACACACTGGACACGGATCCCCTTCTGCAAGCTGATCTGCCAAAATTCCTGCCTGCGCATTCAAATAGTCCATCCATGCCACTTTCCATTCTGACTGGCAATTTTCATAGTCTGCCATATACGTTTTATACTGCTTTTGAAGCCGTATATAGACACGCTCCTGCTCCCGTACTTCTTCTAACGCTTCTTTTAACTTGGTTCGTTCTTCAAACTGATGATCCTTTTCCTTCAGTTGTGCTTTTATCTGTTCTAGGAGAATATCACTGTTCTTAAGTGTCTCCCTGAGCGCTTCTTTTTGACGAATGGTTTCTTCTAGTTGGGTACACAACTGCTCCTGCTGCGTAATTGCTTTTGTCTGTTTCGTTTTGTCGTCACAGGCACTCTTGTAATCATGACAAAGCGCCTGAAGTTGTTCAATCTGCTTTTTCTGTGCAAGCGCCTGAGAACACTGAACTTCGCAGTCCTTTACGGATTCTAGCCTCTGTTTTAACTCTTCAATATGTTGTACTAGCGTTTCTTTTCTTTGTTTTTTCCTTAGCCGCTCCTCCTCTTTGGACTGTAAGTTCATTTTATCCTGTGCCAATTGCTTTTCTGTCATCTGAATAGCTTCGCAAATCTGTTTATCCTGCTGCATACGATGTTTCTGGGTTTCCAACTCTTTTTGTTTTGATTGCTGTTTTAGCTGCTCCTGCAAAAAGACTTTTGCCTCTTCCACTCTCGGCAAAAGCGCTTCCAGTCGTTGTTCTTTCTCGCTTAGATTTTCGCATACTTCCTGATAACGTTGAAGCTTTTCTTCACGGACTGCAAGCATACGTTGTCTATCTGAGAGCTGTTCTTCCTTCTCCTTGAGCATTTGATATCGTTCCTCTCCCAATGACAAAAATCCTTCAATCAATTCAATTGCCCGAAGCGTCTGCCCATCAAAATCATTTTTCTTTAATGTATTCCACTCGGCCTCATCCATCGAACCGTTCGGGCAGACAGCTGTGCTTAGTTCCTGACTGATGCCTTTTCGAAAATCTTCATATGCTTCTTTTTGTCGACTTAACTCCACCTTGAGCGCATCTTGCAGCTGCTGAAATTTTTCTGTGTGGAAAATTCGTCTGAAAATCTCTTTTCGTGTCGCGGTATCTGCAAGTAACAACTTCTGGAAATCGCCCTGTGCAATCATAACAATTTGCGTAAACTGACGATAATCCAATCCAAGAATTTCCGTTACAGCTTTTGTGACATCTTTTGATTTTGAAACAATTGGACGATCGAACTCAGACAAATATTCCAGCTCAGCCTCTGCCCGCTGCAGCGTCATCCCGGTTCCTCGTCCTTTTGGGCGTTGGTACTCTGGATTTCGCTTTACACGATACCGCTTTTTCTGATAGCAAAAGACAAGCTCCACATACGTTTTTGCCTCTGGCTTTGCATATTTGCTTCGAAGCATCTGTGGATCACGCACCGCGCCACTGGCTTCTCCATATAATGCAAATGTGATGGCATCAAAAAGACTTGTTTTTCCTGCTCCGGTATCGCCTGTAATCAAATACAAGCCCTGCGTTCCCAATTGGTCAAAATCAATCGTTGTCTCGCCCGGATATGGTCCGAATGCGCTAACCGTCAACCTCTGTGGTCTCATACTGTCTCCTCCTCTAGCCGTGCGAAAAGCTCCTTTACGAAGCGCTGCTGTTCTTCGTTCATTGGCTGATTGTTCTGCTTTTCATAAAGCTCTTCGAATAATTCTTGCCCTGTCTTTTGCTGTGTGGCCTCCTGTGGCTCGATTGTCTGCTGCGTTCTTGTTCTCTGATTATCATATGTTAAGCTTAACAGATTCGGATAAATCGTACGAAGCTTCTGCATTCCATCTGGAATATCCTCCTCATCTGTCAATGTAATCTGTACATAGTCATCTGTATTGGTTCCCTGGTAAAAAGTGCGCGCAGTCACTTCCATATAAGAGCCATGGATTGTCCTTAGATCACGTTTGGGAATCAGCGGAATCGTGCGAATCACTACATCTTCCTTTTTTCCCATCTCGATCACGGTAACCGACTTTTCCTGCTTGGCCTCAGAAACAGAATATTTTAACGGGGTCCCACAATAGCGAACCCTATTTGCAACTTTGTTCTTTGCTTTGCTCACTGCTGTATTCATTGCTGTATTCACCATTTGCATGGTTTGACGATTCGCTGCTTCATTTGCCATGTCTTTCCATTTTCCTACATTCTGCGGACTATGAATATGACCAAGTGCAGTATAATCAAACTCTTCAAATATAGATGCGTCCACGTTATCCACTCCACCGACCATGATATCCTCTGAATCACATCGACCTGCTCCTGTAACAAACTGATGCGCCACCAAAATATTTCGTTTTGACGGATCAATCTTCATATGACGCACAGCTGCCGAGACTGCATCCTGATAGGTTTGAATTTCCTCCTGTCCTAACGCATGGCGAACAATAGATGGACGAACAAACGGAAGCAGATAAACCAGAACCTCCCCGAATTCATCCGTTAATATGATTTTTTGTGTACTACCATCATACACCGATGACAAATGTACACCAGACTGCTTCATCAACCCTGCACCAAACGCAATACGCTCCGCAGAATCATGATTTCCACTGATTGCACACACCTGAATCTTCTGCGATACCAGCGCGTTAAAAAACCAGTCTAACATCGTAACAGCCTCCGCCGGTGGGATGGGTCTGTCATAGATATCTCCTGCTAGAAGTAGTGCATCCGCCTGCTCCTCTACGCAGATTTTGACAATTTGCTCCAGAATATAGCGCTGGTCCTCCAGCATTGAAAATTCATTGATCCGCTTTCCTAAATGCAAATCAGAAATATGTATCAGTTTCATGAGATCTCCTTTTGTTCTCTATTTGTTTCCTACTTGTTCCTGTATTTTATTTATTGTTTCTGCACTCGATTTATTTTTGCTTTCTGTTTTCTTTCTATTGTATACAAATTTGTTTCATTTTGCAATCCACGTTTTCTGGATAAACTGGGTAAAAAGGTACTGTTCGCAGGATACCCGTTCGTGTAACCTGTAATAAAAAAGAACAGCACTCACAGAAGTGGGATTTGCCCCTTATTCTTCTCTTCAGTACTGTTCTTTCACATTCAGTTGATCGTGTTTCATTGATCGTATTTCATTGATTCTATTTCATTGATTCTATTTCATTTGAGGTCCGCTTTTACTGCTTGTACTCAACCTCAAACGGAAGCTGGTCCAAAATATCACGCTTTGCATCAATACCCGGATATACTTCAATCAGTTTCAGGCCCTTCGGTGTCAATCGGAATACACATCGCTCGGTCACGTAAAGAACCTTCTGTCCGTTCTCAATCGCACGCTTTGCAGAAAAGCTGATGCTATTGACATGCTTTACAAATTTCGGAACCGCTCCCTCTTTTTCAATGGTAATCTCACCACTTTTCTGGGATACAGTCAGTCCCTTTGCATTGAAGCTCATGCAGAATACAACCGTTGGTGTCTTCGCCGTGATATTGGCAAATCCACCAATACCAGCAAATGCACCTGGACCTCTGTGCGCGTTGATGTTTCCGTATTGGTCAACCTCCAGCGCACCCATAAAGCAAATGTCCAAACCACCATTGTCGTAAAGGTCAAACTGGTTCGCCATATCGTAAACGGACGCAGCTCCAATCATTGCGCCAAACGCTTCACCGGAAACTGGAAAACCACCAATACCACCTGACTCGACTGTCAACGTCACCATATCGAGCATGCCACTCTTTCTCGCGTAGCGGGAAACCATCTCTGGGATGCCAATTCCAATATTAACAATGTCGTCGACACGAAGTTCTTTTGCTGCTCGTCTTCCAATGATTTTTCCGATTGTATTGTCCTTAAGCACCTTTTCCGATGCCTGATCAATTTTCTCACTCCACGTATGCCATTCCTCATATGGAATCTCAAAACTTCCAGTCAACGCCGTGTATGCTTCGTTTCGCTCCTGCGGCTCTGCAACGACAATCGCATCTACCAAGCAGCCAGGAATAATGGCATTTCGTGGTCGTGACGGCGTGTCTACCAGTCGATCTACCTGAACGATGACCTTTCCTCTGTTTGCCTTTACTGCCTGACAGATAGAAAGCGCATCACCAGACATAAACATATCGTCAAATGTGATATTTCCCTTACGGTCTGCCGCGGTTCCCTTGATCAATGCGATCGTGATCTTCGGCAATTTGTAATAAAGAAACTCCTCACCGTCCACCTCTACATGCTTTACCAGTGAATCGTCGATAGAAATACGGTTGATTCCCGGTCCTTCCTGTCTTGGATCAACAAAAATATCCAGACCAACCTTTGAAAGTGCACCCGGAAGTCCTCCTGCCTGTGCACGAATCGCATGGGAAATGCAGCCAAGCGGCAGATTATATGCCTCAAAACGATCCTCCAAAACAAGCTTTTTTGTGCTCATCATGGCACCGAAATGGCCACAGATCAGCCGGTCTACTGCGCCGTCGCGGATGTATCCCTCAGCATTGTGCTCAGTATCCCACACACCAAATCCGGCACTTGAAACGATCGTTAAATGGGTAGGCGACTGCATTTTCTGATAACGACGATAGAGTGCCTCATGCAGCTCCACCGGATTTTCAATTCCCACAAAGGAATTGACACATATACAGTCACCATCCCGAATGAGACGGATCGCTTCATCTGATGTCATAATCTCATACATATATTAAGCCTGCCATTTCACCTTTGCTACACATTTTTTTACATGACAAGCCTCTTCGCCTGCGCGCATCTGCGGCTTGTGAGCAATGCTCGGCGGCAGTACCGCATAGGAACCAGTTGTCAGAATTGTCTGGCACATTTCCTTTGGCTCCTTCCAGAATGCAACATCGCGCTTCTCATCATACTCCTCATCGACCTCTAATCCGGTTCTGCTTACCGTATCGATCTCCTCCTCACCGGAAATGATCCACTGGATATCTGCATAACGGTTATGAGTTTCCAGACGACAATTCTGTGCTGGCTTTGTCTCATACTCCTGAATCATAAAATAAAAATCATCGTTTACCTGATAGGTTCCAACCTCAAGTGCTGCCAGATCCTGCTTCTTTAAATAGCTAACGGCTTCTTCGATTGTCATTTCTTATTCCTTTCCAAAAGCGTTTGCACCGGCGCTTCCCTCTATGTATTTTTCCTATATCGTTTTTTACCTTCTATCGTGCATTCCTATCTTACTTAAGAAATATTTTTTTGTCAAGACATTCAGAAAGGTTACTGCTATACGAATGGATATTGTGTAAGCAGTAACCTTTTCAAAACAAAATTTAATGATTCTCTCTTAATAATTGTCTTTTAATGAGTGTCTTTCAATAAGTCTTTTTTAATGAATGTCTTTCAATGATTCTTTTTTATTCATCCAAATAAAAAATCCGACATTCAAGATAATTCCAAAAATGGTTGCCACTGGTGCCGCTAAGCCAATGCTTGTAAGACTGGCATTTGGCTGAATACTCATATAGTAAGCAAGTGGAAGACGAACGAGCAGTGTCTGAATCAATCCCTGCACCATTACCCATACGGTCTTATCATGTCCATTGAAATATCCGACCATACTAAACAATACTGCGGTGACAATGGTCTCTAAAGCAAAGCCTCTCAGATAATCATACCCCTTCTGAACAACACCAGCATCCGTTGTAAAGATTCCAGTCAAAAGATCGCCCTTAAAGAACACGAAGACGAAAACAACCACACCAATGATAACACCAACACTGATGCCCGTAGCCATCGCTTTCTTTGCTCGTTTTTCATTTCCAGCTCCAACATTTTGGGAGACGAAGGATGCCATAGACTGCATCAGAGAACTTGGAATCAGCATAGCAAAGTTTACGACCTTGCAGGCAACGCCGTAGCCAGACGATGCCTCCAGACCCAAACGGTTAACAAATGCACACAGCGCAAGGAATGAAATCTGTGTCAGACACTCTTGAAGTGCGAGTGGAAGACCAATCTTAAGTGCACGCTTACAGTGGCTGTTAATTCGAAAATCTGCCTTTGTAATCTTGAACGGAAGGTTCTTTTTCATAAGCATAGCAAGGGCAAACACGACGCTGACTGCCTGTGCCACTACCGTAGCAATCGCTGCACCTGCAGCATCCATGTGAAGTCCTGCTACCAGAATCAAATCACCTGCAATGTTGATCACACAGGCAATCGCAACAAAGATCAACGGAGACTTGCTATCTCCTAGTCCTCTGAAAATAGCAGATAGAACGTTATACGCAACGATAAAAAAAATGCCGCCTCCACAGATACGAACATAAATAGAAGTCAAACTTACTGCTTCCTCTGGTGCCTGCATCAGCACTGCAATCGGTTGTGAAAACGCAATCATTACTACAAATAGCACAGCTGTCATTGCCGCAAATACAACGACAGAACCACCAATCAATGCACCGATTGACTGTGGCCGTTTTTCACCAATATATCTGGCGATCAAAACGGTAATTCCCATTGTAAACTGTGTAATCACAAAAGTGACCAGATTCAACACCTGACTGCCCGTAGATACGGCGGACAGACCTGATGTCGTTCCAAATCGTCCCACAACAAGCAAGTCGACTGCACCATATGCCGCCTGCAGCACCAGTGCACCAAGAATCGGTATCATAAACGGAATTAATTTTCCCAATATGCTGCCTTGCGTAAAATCCGCTTTGTCGCTTACCGCTACAGAGGTTGCTTCGTTTGAGGTTGCTTCGTTTGCTTTTCTTTCATTTGATTTTTCTTTGCTTGCTTTTTCTTTACTCAATGTCGACTCTCCTTTCGCTCATAACCTGATAAAATTTCTCAATTGTGTGTATCATACAGTCCGCCTCCTCGTCCGAAATGGTTTCAAGATAAGGAGCCAATCGACTGTAATAATCCCGATCATACTTGTCCCACAGTGCTTTTCCCTTTTCAGTGACTGCAATGTATGTGACTCTCCCATCCTCATCTGAGGAATTTTTTTTGAGATAGCCTTTCTCTTCCATGACTTTCACCGTCCTTGTGACACCTGGTCTTGGAAGATTTAGCACATCACTGATATCCGATACCTTTATATGTTCTTTTTTCTCCTGTAGGATATGAATCTGATCCAGATACTGAATGTAGGCAGGGCTAACACCCTCTGGAAGCTTTGGGAGCAGCTCCCTTGCCCGTTTTGCCAGATAACAGGCATCCAGCATTCGTTTTATTTTTTCAGAATCCATGCCTCCTCCTTTCTTTTTTCGGCAACCTTATAAGCAGTCTCTATATAATTACCAATGGTAATTATTTTAGTTACCATTGGTAATTATATAGAGATATCTTCCATATGTCAAGCTAAAACTTTTTTCAAAATCACTTTAATTTTTTGTAACTATTCAGAACCCCTTAATCAAAGATAAACTCAGGATTACCTAAGA
>CAVFYJ010000110.1:0-9823 GCA_963626545.1 Acetatifactor sp.
GGCTTACGCAGTAACTAAGACAAAAATGAACGTAGTGGGCTCCGCGGGAACAAGGGGCGCCGACAAAACAATCGGCGAACCGCGCTCGTAAAATTTTCGGGAATCCAGTACACCAAAAACTCGCCGGATTCGAGGCAGACACCAAGCGGAAATGCCGCGGAGCCGAAGGCGACCAAAGGCTTGCAGCGCAGGTATCTGACGAGAAGCCTCGTATTGTTTCGGGTTGCATAAAATAAAACGGCACAGCCCACTTTCGCAAGCCATACCGTTTCGGTTCAAAATATTATAAATTACTTCTGCTTCTTGCTATCATTTAAAATAGCGGTCAAGAATGCCAGCGCCAAGCCCTGTCCCCATCCCTGAATCCAAGCCTTCGGAACGCCCATATATCCCTCGCGATCCTTCATAACAGCGGTACCGCCAGATACATTCAGCACCCTTCCATCGGTAGAGATGTTCTCCAGAATGCCCTTTAATGCCTTCTGAACATACTTTGCATGAAGCGGATTGTTCATCTCAACCATAGCAGCTGCGATACCTGCGGATGCAGATACTTCCTCGTAAGCTTCTTCATCGTCAAGAATCGTTCTCCACAGACCATTCTCAGTCTGAACAAGCTTCAATGCAGCCAACTGGTCGCGCAAAGAACACTCAACATCCATGCACGGCGGGAACAGATACCAGTCAAACAGGTTCTTCTTTACCTGAGACATCGTGTAAGCTGCCCATGCATTTGCACGGCCCCAATAGAAGCCGGACATATGATCCTTATGAACGTTATTGTAGCCGTGATACCACAGGCTGGTCTCCTTGTTCTGTAAATACTGGATATGCCAATAATACTGATTCAGCGCATCATTGATGATATCCATTGCCTGCGGCTGATACTCCATGATTGCAGCATCCTTCGGATCATCTGCATTCAGCATACGAAGCTTGGAACCAACGCGAAGCATTAAGAACGCTGCCATAAAAAGCGTATCTGCCCAGCACTGCTCCGGGAAATCATTGTTGCTGGAAACGGTATGCTGCAGTACATGATCGCCAAAACGAAGGGCATCGTTTCTAAGGTACTCAATCTTGCTCATAACCAGATCCCAGTACTTCTTGTCACCGGTATACTCGTACAGCGTAATCAGGCAGTGACCCATTGCACAGGTATTTACGTTCCAAGACGGCAGACCCATCTCAATGTACTCATCTACCCAGTTCTTTAAGAAATCCATGTACTCCGTCTTTCCAGTCGCTTTATAAGCCTCTGCCAGACCGTAGTAAGCAACGCCACACGGCCAGTCCCATGTCAGATCCATGGTCATCGTCTTTTTTGCCACGCGGTCAATCGCGGACAAAATCTCTTCATTATCAAATGAAATCTTCATGTTTTCCTCCTACTATTTTAATTTTTTCTATTTCTTTCTCAAAGCCAGAAGGCTCATTGCATCAAATCTGCACGCGCCTTCTGACTCTTTCACTCTTATTATAGCATTATAAGATCTTTGTTGCAAATGGCTCAAGCTCTACGGTTACATCGCCCTTTGCGGTCTTGATTACCGTCTTCTGTGTCTCACCACTGTTGTTGATTACTACGAGCTTATCAATTCCTTCATAGTATGCACACTCGGTATACAGGTTGTCGCAGATGTAATCTCTTACCTTGTCTTCCTCGCCCATCAGGGTCAACAGCGTTCTCATTAAGAAACGTGTGGACTCCTTGGATACACGGAAGGAGGACAGATACATTGCCTTACCTGCACCAAACTGATTCAATGTGATGAGTGGTGTCTTTCCGTTTGCAGCCAATACGCTTACGTTTGCATTCTTGCAGTAAACGCCCGGATTCTCAACCATTGTCTCACCGATGTTTGGTGTATCTTCCATTGCAAATGCACCCTCAGTAACCGGATTTGCATACTTTCCGATGCACTTCTTGGTACCCAGATCCTTGTCTACACCAAATACAGAAGCCAGCTGGAAGAAGTTTCCGTTTGCCCATACAGCAGAAGGATCGTTTACACCGAGCAGTCCGCCGCCATTGTGAACGAATGCGGTCAGTGCCTCGATTACACCTGCTTCCTTCCAGTAATCGCCGCCGCTCCATGCACTGTTTGCAACACCAGCGTTGATGATCACCTTTACATCCTCCGGGATGCCGTTTGCCAGTACATCGTCAAAGCTCATGAACTGTACGTCAAATGGAAGACCAGAAATTGCATCAAGAAGATTGGTCAGATCTACCTCTGGATGCTCATGCAGATGGCCGCTGCAGATCCAAGAACGAAGGGAACCCCATGCGGTCAGAACGACTACCTTACCCGGCAGTGTGTATGGCTCGCAGGATGCGTTAAAGCTCTTTAACAGACGGAACTCATCTGCTACCTGTGCAATGTAATCACAGAAATCCGGGAATGGCTCTACCAGATGCAGATAACCGCCAAGACCGATACGATCAACCGGCTTACGAAGCAGCGCACGACGCACATTTACCCAGTAACGACTTGCATCCAGCTTTGGATTTCCACCCGGTGCGAAGGTCGGCTCGCCAGTCAGTCCGGTCGGGAACAGATATGGATGGAAACGAAGCTCATGGGTAACACCATCAACACCTGCACACAGACGTGCCTCGAAACCATTGAATACGCACTTGATCAGTCCGTCGAAACCGAAATCCTTAAAGCGCTTGGAATACGGCTCAACACCAATCCAGCTGTCATCATAGAAGACATATGCCTTCTTTCCATAGCTGTGAACAATATCAATTAACTTCTTTCCGAAGCTTACAACAAATTCATTAATGAAATCCATCCATGCTCGATACTTCTTGGACGGAACATTGTGGGTAGAGGTATAAAGACCTGCATTGACAAAATCCTCAGAAGTCATCGCATAGCCATACTTCTTCTCGAACTCCTTGAGTGCAAGCGGTGTGGTGGTCATTGCATAGGAACCCCAGTCAGAGAATGCATCTCTACAATTCTTGTCATCCTTCCAGAACCATGCAAAGTTGTAGAACATAGAAGTGAAACGTACAACGGTAGTATCTGGGTTCTTCTCGCACCACTGGGTCATCCACTCGATCATGTGAGCCTGTGTCTCCGGGTATCTCGGATCGACTGCCATCAGATGCTCCTTGTCACCCCAATCGTTTGTGATATGGTTGTACATAGAGATCTCTTCCCAGATACGAACGGCTAAGAAGTTTACGGTGTAGTTGTGCCACGGTGTTGCACCCGTAACGGTTACGGTCTCAGTCTCTGGATCAAAGCTCCAGCTCTTTGTCTCCCCGCCTGTGGTACGGTCAAATACCTGCCAGTATGCCAGTGCCTCCTCAGACTTATTGAGTGTGAACTGCTGCTTGAAATATCCCTTTAACGGGCTGATTACTACGGTATCCGACTCTGCCATAACAGGTTCGCTCATCAGGAAATTCTGCTGAAGCTTGTCTGTATTCTCCTTTGCCCATGCATTGTCAGCACGAATTACGCAGATTGTGGAATAAATGCCATAACCTGCCTTTGTAATATCATCAGAAAGCTTGGTTCCGTCGCTGTCACGGATTACGTCTGCCCCCCACTTTTCTGCCATTTTTAATGTCAGGTTCTCAAAACCTGCTTCGCCAGGCAGTGTAAAGCTGCCCTTCTTGATTTCTGCCATCTCAATCCTCCCTTTCCTGAAAAGGGTCTTTCCCCTTTCATACATTCGGTAATTACCCTTATCATACCCGAAATATTTGGTGAAATCTAATCATATTCCGATCATTTCTTTGCATTTTTGACGAAATATAGCACCATTGTTAATCTCTTCACATGCATTTTTAACAAAGCACTCAGGAAGTTTCGTTTCCCATTGTTTGAGACTTGCAAGTGCCCGCATTTTCGATTACAATCAAATACAGTGGTGAACCAAGACAAATCGGCATCTCCCACTAACATAAGGCAAGTCACAGTCGAACGATTTTCGACATATCAAACTTCGTAAAAATACCGACTGTGAGTTGAAACAGGAAAAAAATCCAGAAAGGATACATGTATTATGGAAAAAATTGCAAGCTTTCAGGTGAATCACCTTACTCTGGTTCCAGGCGTTTATGTCTCCCGCCGCGACCACGTTGGAAAAGAAATCGTTACTACGTTTGATCTTCGTATGACTCGTCCAAATAAAGAGCCTGTCATGAACACAGCGGAGGTTCACACACTTGAGCACCTTGGTGCAACCTTCCTGCGCAATCATCCGGTATGGAAGGATCGTGTGATCTATTTTGGACCGATGGGCTGTCGCACCGGCTTTTATCTGATTCTCGCAGGTGAGCTTGAACCGATGGACATCGCCGAGCCTCTTCGCGAAATGTATGCGTTTATGGCTGATTTTGAGGGCGACGTACCGGGTGCCGATGCCATTTCCTGCGGAAACTATCTGGACATGAATCTTCCGATGGCAAAATATCTGGCAAAGCGCTACTTAGACAATATATTAGCAAATTTAAGTGAGGCGAATACCGTTTACCCGGCATAATAGCACACGCAAACTGCAAAAAAGGAACAGCCGTGAGAATTTCTTCCCGCAACTGTTCCTTTTTCTTTTTATAAATTTTCTTCTTATAAATTTTATAAAATAGTGGTAATGCTTAGTCCTCGTCTTCCTCTTCTGGCTGATTCCAGTTGTGATATACTTCCTGTACATCATCGTCATCATCCAGCATATCCAGAATACGGTTCATCAGCTTTACATCATTCTCAGATGTCAGATCTACATAGTTCTGTGGGATCATGGTAACCTCTGCGCTTGCCATCGGAACACCAGCCTGCTCAAGAGCCTCTCTTACCTCAGAGAAGTTATCCGGATCAGTATAGATCTCGAAGCAATCCTCTTCCTCAGAGAAGTCCTCTGCACCAGCATCCAGAGCGGTCATCATCAGCTCATCTGCATCTCCCTCGTACTCTTCCTTGTCAACGATAATCTGTCCCTTGTTATCA
Organism: Acetatifactor sp.; assembly: GCA_963626545.1. GTDB lineage: Bacteria > Bacillota > Clostridia > Lachnospirales > Lachnospiraceae > Anthropogastromicrobium. Next base: position 4,971 of record CAVFYJ010000110.1, read on the forward strand.
AACATAAAGGATACGCAGCCATTGGTTCCAACATTTCCGCCGCCCTTTGTGAACGCGTTACGCACGTTGGATGCGGTACGGTTACGGTTGTCGGTCAGTGTCTCTACGATGATTGCGGTTCCGCTTGGGCCGTATCCCTCGTAAGTGATGGACTCGTAGTTTGCAGCGTTTGCATCGCCTGCTGCCTTCTTGATGCTACGGTCAATGGTATCGTTTGGCATGTTGTTTGCCTTTGCCTTTGCAATGACATCACGCAGCTTGCTATTGTTTGCCGGATCTGCTCCTCCTTCCTTTACCGCAACTGCGATCTCACGGCCGATACGGGTAAATACTTTTCCCTTTGCGGCATCGTTCTTTTCCTTCTTATGCTTAATATTGGCAAATTTAGAATGTCCTGACATTTTTAACGCTCCTTTGTGACTTAAAACTAAATTATGTTTTTTAACTGATTCATCTTACCATGTATTTTTCAATCTTGCAAGTATGATTTGCCGTTAACGGCTGAAAATTGTTTTCTGCGCTCCTTTTATGTAGGAGTGATATCTAAGCTAACGCGCAGTGCCTCGTCGATCTGCCGAATCATATCCGGTTCGAGATGACAAACCTTCTCGCGCAGCCTCTGTTTGTCAATTGTGCGAAGCTGTTCGAGCAGCACAACCGAGTCTTTTACAATGCTGCAGCAACGCGAGTCGATGACAACATGCGTTGGCAGCTTTGCCTTTGACATGCGTGATGTAATCGCGGCACAGATTACTGTCGGGCTGTGCCTGTTTCCCATATCATTTTGTATAATAAGTACTGGACGGACGCCGCCCTGCTCGGAACCGACTACTGGGCGAAGATCCGCATAATAAATATCACCTCTACGGATTACCATATCTGCACACTCCAATTTTCTTTTAGGATATCCTAAGTATTTCCGTCAGGAAAAATCTTATTCATCCTATTCTATTGTATGTGCAGATACCGATCATCGTAACTCGAGTCAGAAGCCACTAAGGACAAGAGCCAGCCGGAACGTCCCAGTGACTCACGATAACTCACCTTACTAGCACCTGTTAGTTGTTATAGAAAATCGGTGTACTCGTCCTCGTTGTAATCCTTGCTTCCTACGACCTCGCCGTGGCGATAGTAAACGCGTGGAATACGCTTTCCAAGATCGCACAATAGCTCATAGTTAAAGCTTCCTGCAAGCTCGGAGACTTCCTCTGCGCTAAGCTCCTCATCTCCACTCTTTCCGACTATGACAACCTCATCGCCTTCCTTTGCCTCTGGAATATCGGTGATGTCGACCATGACCTGATCCATGCAGATGCGGCCTAAGATCGGTGCGCGCTTACCACAAATCAGCACACCCCCCTTATTGGAAAGGGCACGCGGATAACCGTCTCCATAACCAATCGGAATCGTTGCGACAACAGTCGGGTGTTCGGTTACAAATGTAGCCCCATAGCCGATCGGCGTTCCTGCCGGAACGGTCTTAATATAGGCAATTTCTGACTTTAAGGTAAGCGCCGGAGTCAATGATACGATATCCTTTGTCACCTCATCGGACGGATAATAGCCGTACAGCGAGATGCCGACGCGAAACAGATTTCCCGGTGCGTCCGTCATCCAGATGCTTGCTGCAGAATTTGCACAGTGGCAGATCGGCGGACAGCAGCCTGCTTCTTTCAGACGTGTCGTAGTCTCATAAAAACGCTTTTGCTGTTCAATCGCGCCCTGATTCTCAATCATGTCGGCAGTCGCCATGTGCGTAAAGATTCCTTCTACGCAAATCCCCTCCAGTGAGGAAAGCCACGGTACAAATGGAAGCGCATGTTCTGGCTGGATACCGATACGGCTCATTCCCGTATCAACCGCTACGTGTACATATGCCTTTTTTCCAATTCGCTGTGCCGTCTCTGAGAGCAGCTTTAACTTCTCTTCCTCAAATCCGGCATAGCGAATTTCTCCTTCAATCATCTCAGCAAAACGGTCTGGATGAATATAACCCAGTACCAGAATCGGCTTTGTGATATGGTGTCGGCGCAAATTAAGTGCCTCGTCAATCGTAGCAACGGCATACCCCCATACCAGATCGTCAATCGTCTTTGCAATCGGGACAGCACCCAGTCCATACCCGTCTGTTTTGATGACGCCACAAAGCATTGCCTGACTTGGCACATTGGCTCGAAACGCCTCCATATTGGCCCGGACGGCATCCAGATCGACCTCTGCCCAGACTCTGTGATACTTATGCATATGCATCTATTTCTACCTTCTTCCTGCTTGTTTCTATTAAGACTAAGACCTTTGACAGCCCATCCGTCAGATCGCGCGCAATCATGCTATATGGACTCTTTTCTTTCGCCGCCTCATCGCCTGCTGCTCCGTGCAGCCAGACACCAAGAACTGCCGCTTTTTGTGCTGGCAATCCCTGTGCGGCAAGTGATGCGATCACGCCTGTTAATACATCACCACTTCCGCCAGTTGCCATACCACTATTTCCAGTAAGATTTAAATAGCGCTTCCGCCGTGTGTAAATGACTGTTCGCGCATCCTTGCAGACACAGATACAACCAAATTGTTTTTGAAGTGCCTCCGCGCAAGCAATCAAATTGGCAGCAACCTCTTTTGTTAAAATTCCAAGGAGACGCCCCAATTCACCCGGATGTGGTGTCAGAATAACGTGAAAGCCAAGTGGTACGATCTCGCCACCGGCTTTTCGTTGTTTTTCTGCCTTTTTTGCTAACAGATTGAGTGCATCTGCATCGATTACAATCGGGCATCGTTTCTCTAACTCTATTTTTTTATTTACAGACTCATTCCAATCAAGTACCGCATCCACAAGCTGCTTGGCAAGTAAATCTGTAGAAAGGCCAGGACCAACCACAATCGCCTTTGCCTTTGAAAGCTCGCCATTTACGAGTTCCTTCACAGCTTCCTCATCTGCACCCTCAGGGATGCAGCGAAGCACTGCTTCTGGAAGAAGCTGCTGCAGCACAAGGCGATTGCATTCAGGTGTGATAATCTCAACAAGACCAACTCCAGTGCGATACGCTGCAAGCGCCGACAAATACGCAGCACCTGCCATACCCTCACTTCCCGCAAGGATTACCACTCGGCCAAAGGTGCCCTTATTGCCCCATGGGCAGCGCTCTCCTAAAAGATGTGTGAGATCCGACTGCTCCAATGTCTCAAACGGCAGCCCATCAATGTGATGAATTGCTTCTTTTGGAAATCCAATGTCACAGATCATCGTCTTTTTCGCTGCCGCAGCACCCGGATAAAAATATTGTCCAATCTTTCCATAGCCAAAGGTGATCTGTACATCGGCCTGAATACAAGCGCCAAGCATCTGGCCACTTCCCGCATCCAGACCGGAGCAAATATCAACAGCAACGCCGTACGCACCACATTCTGCCCTGCGTGTATTCCACTCCTCAATCGCAGCTCGGTAAACACCTGTCACCTCGCGGGCCAGACCAATGCCAAACAATGCATCGATATAAACATCTGCCTGTGGATACTGCTTCGATAAATCCACCTTCCACTGCTCGAACAATTCTCCAGCAAACTTTGTTCCATTGAAATCTTCTTTATCCAGACTGGAGGAAAACAAACTCACTTCGATATTCATTTTGTCAAGAAGTTTTTTTTGATAAAGCCACTCTCGCGTTGCCTTTTCACACTTTCCAACAGCAAGAACACGAACATCCCAGCCATTTTGTACAAGAATCCTTGCCACTGCCAGACCATCCGCTCCGTTGTTTCCCATGCCACACAAAAGAAATGTCGCCCCCGGCTTACGCATAGAGATAATGTGCTGCGCCACACAGAGAGCTGCGCGCTCCATTAACACCAGACTTTCCATACCAAATTCCTGAATAGACCAAGTGTCCGCTTGTTTCATCTGTGTTCCTGTAAGCAATTGTTTCATATCGGTCCCCCTTTTGCGTTCTGAGTTTATTGCTGTTCATACTCCTATGAACAGCAGCTTGATTTTCATTAAACTTTCGTTGTATTCAAAAGGTTTACTCATCCTGATTGCTGAGACGATAGGAGATGCGCATCAGGCTCTCTGACAAGTGCACATTTTCTACCACTACATCATCTGGCACGCGAAGGTCGGTGTGCGCAAAGTTCCAGATCCCACGGATACCCGCACGCACAAGCTTTTGTGCGGCTGCCTCTGCACCTGCCTTCGGCAATGTGAGCGCTGCAATCTGAATTTCATTGTGCTGGATATAGTCCTCAAGCTCATCCATTGAATACACCGGAATACCGCGCACGGTCTTTCCCTTTAGCTGCGGATTGATGTCAAACATTGCCTTTGCGACAAAGCCACGGCGCTCAAAATTGGCATAGTTGGCAATTGCCTGACCTAGATTTCCTGCACCGATGATGATCAGGTTGTAGGTCTTATCCAGTCCCAGTATTTTTCCAATCTCGTGATACAAATACTTTACATTATAACCATATCCCTGTTGTCCGAAGCCTCCGAAATTATTCAGATCCTGCCTGATCTGGGATGCGGTAATCTGCATTCTTTTAGAAAGCTCTCCGGAAGAAATTCGCTCAACGCCCTCCTGCATCAATTCTCCCAGATAACGGTAATACCGTGGCAACCGTTTAATAACAGCTCTGGATATTTCTCTATGCTCCATGATGTCTCCTTTTTCCTTGTCTCTGTAGATTGTTTTAAACTGTTTCTATAAATTAACTTTATAAAAGGGCTTATTAATTTAACTCAATAGAATAGTTTTCGTTAGTTTATTCTATCTCATTTATTCTATTAAGTTAAATTAAATAGTTCGTCAATAACTCGGTCATAGAATGGCCGAGCATGCAAAGTTTTCCTTGAATGCCGG
>CAVFYJ010000111.1:0-9755 GCA_963626545.1 Acetatifactor sp.
AATCCTGACGGCTGCAATGGAATCCTCGTCCGACACGTCGGGCGGGGTTGTTCAAATGATCTAATTTTCATTTTATTCCCAAATCTTATTTTGCATACAATCTCGTTGAGCCTGCTGGCTGATCTGCCGTATTTCCTGCATAAATCTTTCCATCATCTCCCTCATATACATAATCATATGTGTTTGGAAGCTTGATGGTACTGCCATCGGCTGTCTCGTATGCATTCTGTGACAGAATGTAATCGCAAAAGCTTTCTGCATCGTAAGTATCCGGCTGCTGTGCCAGATCGTTCAGCTTAATTACTTTCTTCCAAAGTGGAAAAAGCCTTTCTTCTCGTATGGCTCACTCTCATAGGAAACAAGCTCATATCCGATTTCTTTAATCTTATTCTTTGCCCACGGAATATCCAGTGCGTCCTCGCTGATTACAACGGTCTCTCCGTCCTTTGCAGAGGAAGAGACCTTTTTTACCTTAAAATTGCTGCGAATCAGCTCATTCATATGTGCCTCGCACATGCCGCACATCATTCCGTCAATCTTTAATGTTGTCTTAATCATACTATCTGCACCTGCCTTCTTTTCAACTACATAAACCAGAATCATCTGTAATAAAATATACCCCCTTGGGGTATCTCTATCGTATGCCCCAAGAGAGTATTTGTCAAGTGCAGTCTGCACTATTGATATATTTTATCATCTGCAACCGCCTTCATAAAACTTCCGAGCTACATTCAATATGGGTTCTTCGCATCCGACGGCATTCTCCAGTCACCGCGCGGAGACAGCGATACCGTACCGACCTTCGGGCCATCCGGCAAACACGAGCGCTTAAACTGCTGCGCATAGAAACGTCGAAAGAAGTTATCAAGCGTAGTTGCGATCTCCTCCTTCGTCACATTCTTCTGTGCAAACGCGATCTCGGCAAGCTTTTGAATCTTCTCCTTTGTGAAGCCATTGCGGACAAAATGATACAGGAAGAAATCATGTAAATCGTACTTTCCGATCGTGGCCTCTGTGGACTGTGCAATGTTGCCCTCTGCATCCGGCGGAAGCAGCTCCGGGCTAATGATCGTGTCACAGATGGACTCAAGCGTATCATGGACAGTCGGGTGAAGCTCTGCATATGCGTGTACCAGATATTTCACAAGTGTCTTCGGCACGCTGACATTTACGGCATACATGGACATATGATCACCATTGTAGGTACACCAACCAAGCGCTAACTCGGACATATCACCTGTTCCGACTACAATACCGCCCTCTTTGTTTGCGATATCCATCAAAATCTGGGTACGTTCTCTTGCCTGTGTATTCTCATAGGTTACGTCATAGCTGTCGCGCTTATGTCCAATATCCTCAAAATGCTGCAAGCAGGCCTTTGTGATATTGACCATGCGAATGGTAACGCCTAACTGCTCCATTAACTTCCAAGAATTGGTCTTTGTCAGATCGGTTGTTCCAAAACCCGGCATCGTAATTCCGATGATATCGGTAAGCGGCCAGCCAAGCATGTCGTAAGCTTCCTTGATGACAAGAAGCGCAAGGGTCGAATCCAAACCGCCAGATACACCGATTACACACTTGCGAATGCCAATCTTTGTCAGACGCTCTGCCAGACCTGTCGCCTGAAGGCGCATGATCTCACGGCATCGTCCAGCGCGCTCTGCCTCATCTGGGACAAACGGATATGGATTTAACGTTTCCGGCCAATGCTCTACACTGTTACTGTATGTCTTGATTCGCACATAACCCTTTCCATTTGATGCCATCTGTGCATATTGCGCAGCCGCATAGGAAATACTGTTATTCTTTACGCGGTCGTTGTTGATTCGCTCCAGATCAATCAGGGCCTCTGTGGCTTCCTTGTTGCTGTCTGCCAAAATTGCGCCATTTGCAGCGATGATGTTATGACCAGAGAAAATCAGATCAGTCGTACTCTCGCCGCTTCCGGAAGAACAATACACGTAAGCACACATATTGGTACCAGACTGCATGCGAACTAAGTCTCTGCGGTACTCTGGCTTTGTGACCACATCGTTTGATGCAGACAAATTGGCAATGACGTTAGCACCTGCTGATGCATGGAAAGAACTTGGCGGAATGTTGACCCACAAATCCTCACAGATTTCGCAGGCCAGACGGATTCCGTTTCGTCCCTCCACGATTAGATTTGGTGTGAATGGGAAGGTTGTTTCACTATTTTCAGAATCCACTTCCTCATAGAAAACCTCATCAAAGCAAATTGTATCAGAAAATCTGCGGTCTGCTGGAACAAACCATCTCTTCTCATAAAACTCGCTATAATTTGGCACAAAGGTCTTTGGCACAACACCAAACAGCTGATTGCCCTTGAAAATAAGCGCTGTGTTAAACAGCATTCCATCCTTTCGAAGTGGGGCACCGATTGCAATCAGCGTATCAGACTGTGGCAAATTGTCACGCAGATAGCTGATTGCCCTTCTGCACTGCTCCTCCATAAAGGACTGTAAAAACAGATCGCCACAGCTGTAGCCGCTGATGGTCAGTTCACCGAACACGATCAGGTCCGGATTCTTGCTCTCGTACTGCGTTACCTGTCTTACAATCTCCTTTGCATTTTCCATTGGTCGTCCCAATGACGTCTTCATATGAACTGCCACTGCTTTTATATATCCGCTTTTGCTCAATGACATTCTGTTACCATCCTCTCTTGTTTCCAGACTTTAGAAATGTTCCAGATCTGCTATGATCTCCTCTGGAACCATTTCTTTCCATTTTCCGTCTCCGGCCCTGATACTCTCTCTTACTCTGGTTGCACTAAAATCCGGGTAAATCCGCGGCTCATGGCTGATTAAAATTCGGTCTTTGCGCTCCTTTAAAAATGGAATTTCTTCGATCATTTTTTCCGGCTCGTCCCCATCTCTCGGAATGACCAGAATTTTTGCCAGTTCAAAAATTCCCTCTGCGCGATACCAGATGGACAGTTCGGAAAGTTTGTCTGTGCCGCACACGTAGACAAGTTCGGTATCCTCTCCGTAGCATGTCCTTAAATACTGCATCGTGTCATACGTTCTCGCACTTGTCTTTCCATGCACCTCACAGTCCTCGCAGAGAAAGCCGTGTACTTCTGTTGCCTTTTTCAGCAGGCTAAGACGCTGCTCTCCCGACAAAATGTCACCCTTCTCCATTGCCTTCCATGAAGTTAGAAAGCGATCTGGCGCCGGAATATATAAAATCTGCCACCCAGGCAATTCTTTTGCAGCGATCTGTCCGATCTCTACATGAGCCTTTGTCACTGGGTTAAATGAGCCGCCAATTATGGCAAATTTTTTCACAGTCTTATCCTGCCTTTCTATAAGCTTATGTGAAACGATGACGCATGTCACTCGTACACACCAACCGTTTCACAATGTTTGTTATTTTACACGGTTCTGATGTCGTGAAGCATGCTCATCTTCATCTCATAGTAATCCGGACTCATATCAATGTAATGCTTATGCGGATTCTCGAAACGCTGCTCTTCTTCCCAGATCTCATTGTCAAGCTGCTCCTTTACATATGCCTGCAGTTCCTGAAGCGACTTGGTTTCCATCAGACGCTTTCCACCCTCAACAACCTTGTGAAGAAGTGGCTTTGCGGTGCAATTCTCATAGCATCTGTTCTTCCACGGCTTCTCCGGATCTACATAGCGATATGGCTGGCTAAAGTCTACCTTCTCATCAAAGCTTGTGATCAAATCGGCTACTGCATGACCTTCCTCATCATATACACGATAGACATTCTTCAAGCCCGGGTTGGTGATCTTCTCAACGGTCTCAGAAACCTTGATTCTCGGCGCAAACTTACCATTTTCCTCAACGGCACAAATCTTATAAACAGCACCAAAAACAGGATCGGTCTTTGCGGTGATCATACGCTCGCCGACACCAAAGCTGTCGATGCAGCCGCCCTGAGAAAGAATGGAGCTGATGGTATATTCGTCTAAGCTATTAGAAACGACGATCTTCGCATCGGTAAAACCTGCCTTATCGAGCATCTTTCTTGCCTTTCTGGACAGATAAGCAAGGTCTCCACTGTCAAGACGAATGCCGTAACGTGTCAGCGGAATACCGGCATCCTTCATCTCCTGAAATACCTTGATAGCATTCGGAACACCAGACTTTAATACGTCGTAGGTGTCAACCAGCAGTGTACAGTTGTTTGGGAATACCTTTGCGTAGCTGCGAAATGCGGTCAGCTCATCGCTGTGCTCCATAACCCAGCTGTGTGCATGGGTTCCACCTACTGGGATGCCAAACATCTGACCTGCACTGACGGTTGCGGTACCATTTACGCCACCGATGTAAGAAGCGCGTGCGCCATAGATGGCTGCGTCCATGTTGTGGGCACGTCTTGCACCGAAATCGGATACGCCACGTCCTGCTGCTGCCTTTACGATACGTCTTGCCTTGGTTGCAATCAGACTCTGATGATTGATCTGTGCCAAAATTGCGGTCTCAACGAGCTGTGCCTCGATTAACGGTGCAACAACGGTAACAACTGGCTCGTTCGGATACATGATCGTTCCCTCGTCAAATGCGTAAACATCGCCGTGGAAACGGAAGTCCTTTAAATAAGCAAGAAAATCCTCATCAAACAGATTTAAGGAGCGGAAATACTCGACATCTGCCTCTTCGAAATGCATGTTTTCAATGTACTCTACTACCTGCTCGAGTCCTGCAAAAATGGAAAATCCGCCGCCATCTGGGTTTCTGCGGTAAAATACATCAAATGCAACCTTTTTCTCGGTGTCGTTTTCTTTAAAATATCCGTATGCCATTGTCATCTCATACAGATCCATCATCATTGTTATATTTCTTGATTCAAACTGTGTCATCCTTTTCGCGCCTTCCATCGCTGGTATAATAATAAAATACCGAAATAAAAATTATAGAAATAAAATAGATAAACCAGAGGTTTTTCTTATTTTTCCTCTGGATTTCTATGATACCTGCCCTGAATTCCATAGTCAAGAGCATTTTGTTTTAATTTCTACATAAAATAAAAAATCCCGCGGCAAAACCGCGGGAAGTATGTGTTTCTTAATATTTCTTAATATATTTTGTATTCTTAGTGAGACATCGAACAAGCTGCTAACAGACTTTATGCAAGCTTCTTTCCCATTGCAATCGTCAGCAAAAGCGTAAGCACCTCTGCCGCTGGGAATGCAAGCCATACACCAGTAATTCCAAGAAACTTTGGAAGAACAAGCGCAAAAACAATGATCGCCACAATGCCTCTTGTGATCGCCACTATGGAGGATTCCTTTGCGTGGTCGGTTGCACTTAAGAAACCTGCGCAGATAATGTTAATTCCTGCCGCAAAGAAACCTGCAAAATAAATACGGATTCCCGGGATGGCGTAGGCTGCAAGCTGCGCGGAATGCTCACTGTTAAACACATCGGTAATGCCTGCCGCAAAAATCCACACGCCACCGATTAAAACGATCGCTAACGCAATTCCCGTGAGAATGCTTTTCGTTAAAATCTGGCGCTTCTCGTGTGCATCGCCTCTCGCATGTGCCTCACTTGCCAGTGGCTGAAGTCCCTGCGAAACTCCGTTAAAAATCGCCGTTCCGACAAGCGCAGTATTTGCGATAACGCCGTAAGCTGCAACCGCGGTATTTCCATCGAGTCCAAGAAGGACAAAGTTGAATACCATCGTGGTGATGCCACTTGCGATCTCACCGACAAATGCGACAACGCCAAGGCTGCAGGACGAAATAAGCATCTTCACCGAAGGCACAATAAAGTGAAATGATACGGTACTTTTCGGTGACAGGTAATGCACCATGCAGATGAGGATGCTGACAACTGGCGAAATCGCGGTTGCAAGCGCCGCTCCTGACATGCCCATTCCCAGTGGGAACATAAACACGTAGTCAAAGATGATGTTAAACAGACTGCTTAACAGTGTCGCTGCCATCGCAATGTGTGGTGCCGAGTCGTTTCGTACGAATGCGGTAAACGCATAATTCATCATGAAAAATGGGGTGAAGCAAAGCACGATGCGGATATATGGCACACCAATGGCTTCAATCGTCGCATCGGCTCCCATCACACGCATGACCTGCCCTGGGAAAAAGATGCCCGCTGCAATAAAAAGCAAACTAATTAACACATCCCACAGCAATGCATTAGAAAAATAATTTTTTGCCTGCGGCTGTCTCGTTGCATTCGCTAATGTATAACGAATCGCGGAGCCTGTTCCGATCATGGAACCAATCGCAAAAATCAGGCCGTAGATTGGCAGCGTTAGATTGAGTGCTGTGATGCCGTTTGTTCCCTGTGCCGTTGCAATGAAAAAGGTGTCCGCTAAAATATAGCAGGACATACCCACCATAGCTAGTATATTCGGCGCAATATACTGGTATAAGCGTTTCTGTTTCACAAAATTTTTCCTCCTGCAAAAGATGGGGCTGCCATATGGCAGCCCTCTTTCTTTTCTTTAATTTTTCTTTTGACTTTCCTTTTACTTTTTTACTGTTCTTTAACGATACTGGCGGATAATCCGCTGTATGCTCTTTTCTGTAAGGTAATACTTCTGTGAGAGCCTCGGGACACTCGCACCCTCCTGATGCTCTCTACATATGGCACTGTTGCGCGCATCCAGTTCTTTCCTCGCCTGTGTGCGCTCGCCCCAGCCCTTTCGATGCTCCAGCTTTCTCGGAATATAAATATTTTCTCCGTCCACGTACTGCTGGATCACTTCAATTAATTCTCTTGGCAGGATCTCCTCTGCCTTTCTATAGCTCATGCTCTCCTCTCAATCTGCGCTGCGGCTGCAGCGGCTTTCCGTGCGGTACTATTTACCGGAAAGCAACGGCTATAGCAAATGCAATTCTTTCATTGTCTATTTGCAACAGCCACTGCTATGCGTCACACCAATCCTTCATTTGCGCTTCATATTCCACCGTTCTTATTTTTATAATTAACATGTTACAATCCTCCTTTTCGTTCTTAATTTTGGTTTGACTTCAATATCATCTTTGGTATTATATCATACTTTTTTTTAGATTACTAGACCTTATTTTTTTAAGAAATAGATTTGTTCTTCTTTTCAATCAATGCTTCCCATGGTATACTGACTATACGATAAATTTAATAGGATTGGAGAATTACTATGGGCAATTTAACTGCTGATGTTCAAGCCTCTATTTTAAAGGCGAAAAATTATGTGGATGCGCTTACAATTAACTCTTCCTGCAACATTCCAAAGGAAGTTGTTGCCGATGAGCATAAGTTTTTTTCATGGGATAATGAGAAGCGTACCCCGTCTGTAAAGCCATATCTGTTTGACTGGAGTTATTACAATGGTGTTGTAATGGAAGGTCTCTATGATACATATGAGGCAAGACCAGAGGAAGGTGCAGAATACAAGCACTATGTATTAGAATATTTGAATGCAATGCTTGTGACCGATGAAAATGGAGTGCATCACTTAAGCCGCAATCTTGCAGGTTACGTAGATCATCACGGCGCAGACTGCTATAAGACTGCTGCACTCATTATGAAAGCATTTGATGAAAATCCAGCATATGCAGAGGTTGCTGCTGAACTGTACCGCGATCTGACAGACCCAAAGCATGTCAATTCAAAGGGTGATATTGTGGTAGAAAAATATACTGAAGATGCACTTGGCAAAAACTACTGGCACTGCTGGGCAGGTGGACAGCCGCCAAAATATAAGGTATGGCTGGATGGAATTTACATGCTGCAGCCGTTTTTAGCTCATTACGCTGCAAAGATTGGTGATACCGCACAGCTTACTACTATTAATGAGAGATTGAATTGGGTTGCCGATGTGATGCTTGCTCCGAATGGAATGTATTATCACGCATGCAACAGCCGCGAGGATGTCTGCGCTTATCACTGGACACGCGCGATGGGCTGGTATGCAATGGCAATGGTGGATGTGATGGAAGTCCTGCCAAGTTTCTATATGGAAGAACGAAAGGCCGCTTTAAAGCTGTTTGCAGATGGCATGTTAAAGTATCAGAATGAGTCTGGATTATGGGCAAATCTTGCCGATCAGCCGGTTACTGCGACAAATCGTCTGGAAGTCAGCGGTACTGCGATGATGATTTACATGCTGCTAAAGGGTGTACGCAAGGGATGGTTGGACGAATCCTACCGTGAACCTGCAATCAAAGCTTTTCAGGCGATTGTAAAAATGAAGCTTCACGATAATGTATTAGAGGATATTTATTTAAAGGCAAGTGCAAACAATACAAATAATTATGAGATTACCGAATATTACCTTCCAGATGAAGGAAAGGGAAGTGGTCCATTTATTATGGCGTATTCAGAAATGTTGTATCTGTAACCATTATACTTGTAGCTATTATTTTGGCGGCTCTGGAAATAGAGCCGCCTCTTTTCTTATTCTCCTCGCAAGATTTTAACGATCTCAGCAACTGCCTGAATAATTGTCTCCACTTCTTCTGGTGTGTTTTCATAATCAAGTGTCAAGCGCAAAGATCCTCGTGCCGTCTCTGGATCTCGTCCGATTGCAAGAAGCACATGACTTGGATCAAGAAAGCCCGATGTACATGCAGAGCCAGAGGAAGCACAGATTCCCTTGTTATCAAGTAAAAGCAAAAGTCCCTCTGCCTCTGTACCCTTAAAGCAAAAATTCACATTGCCAGAAAGACGCTTTTTCTCGTCTCCATTTATGAGCGCATCCGGAATCTGCTTTAAGCCTGCGATCAGCTGATCGCGAAGCTGTGTTACATAAGCAGAATGTTCTTCTTGCAATGCACATGCTTCCTCGAGTGCTGCCGCCATTCCAACGATGGCAGGAAGATTTTCCGTTCCAGCACGCTTTCCTCGCTCCTGTCCGCCGCCTTCGATCAGATTGGTCAAAAATACTCCAGTTTTGGCGTACAAAACGCCGATGCCTTTGGGGCCGTTGAATTTATGTGCAGATAACGATAACAGATCAATTTGATCATCCTTTACATTGATTGGAAGATGACCTGCGGCTTGTACTGCATCGGTATGAAACAGCACACCATTTTGCCTGCACACCGCTCCGATCTCGCGGATTGGCTGGATGGTTCCAATCTCATTATTGGCATACATCACGGTTACGAGTGCTGTATCTGGGCGAATCGCCTCTGCAACCTGTGACGTACTTACAATTCCTTTTTCTCCGACATCAAGAAGTGTAATTTCAAAACCTTCTTTTTCCAACTTTTTTAAAGTATGCAAAACGGCGTGATGCTCAAATGCCGTTGAAATGATATGCATTTTGCCCTGTCGTTTTCCGATGGCTGCCGCAGACAAAATCGCCTGATTATCGGCCTCACTTCCACCTGATGTAAAATAGATTTCCTTTGGCAGACAACCAAGGCAGCGGGCAATCCGCACACGCGCATCCATCAGCGCGCCGGACGCCTGCTGCCCTGCTGTATATGGGCTTGACGGGTTGCACCAGTTTTCTTCCATGGCAGATAGCATCGCTTGCTTTGCTGTCTCACTCATCTTTGTTGTTGCTGCATGATCCGCGTAAATCATAAATCGTTGATTCCTCTCTGTACGAACCTCGCCTCAATGGACTTTTTTCATGGTCCGCCTGTCAGATAAAGTACCACCCGAAACCCTATTTTGTCAATTAGCGATATCGAATTTTTCAAAATTGTACTGCATAAAGACACCATCCTTTTCTTTTTTACTTATCAGTTGTCAATAACTCGGTCATAGAATGGCCGAGCATGCAAAGTTTTCCTTGAATGC
>CAVFYJ010000112.1:0-9743 GCA_963626545.1 Acetatifactor sp.
ATTTAGCTAGATGTTCGGGTCTGTGAATTTCGGGTCAGGCACCGGTAAGAGATTAATCTTGGAGATCCGGAAAGTGATGCAGAATAGGTATATTTTGGGGTCTGACCCCATAAAGATGTGGATTTACTTTGTGAAAAGCCAAAGGCGATGCCGCAATGCTACTGGCTCAATACTAGTGGGAATACACTTGTAAAAAATCTTATCACAAAAGCGAATAAAACAACACGAGATGAGATTGAACGTTTGATTGCCGGAGAATCGATTGAAAAGTTTGTCCGATTAGAATTGACATATGATGAGATTGACAACAGTATTGAGAATATCTGGAGTGTTTTATTTACGACAGGATATTTGACGCAGGTTGGAATTACAGCGCAAGGAGCATATAAGTTGGTCATTCCAAATAAAGAAGTTAGGGAAGTATATCGACTTCAGATACAGGAATGGTTTGATAAAAAAATTCACTCCAATACGGCACAGTTAATAGCTTTCTGGAAGGCAGTTGAGGAGGGAAATACAGAGGTAATTGAACCGAACTCTTAGTAATTCGATCAGTGTTTTTGATACAAAAGCACCAGAGAAAGAAAAAGAGAATTCCTATCATACACTTTTAGTTGGTTTATTATCGGGAAACACGGATTGGCTGGTTCGCTCAAATGTAGAAGCAGGAGAAGGTTTTGCGGATATCATTATTGAACCCGAAAATCCAGATGCAGGTATTATCTTTGAACTTAAGTATTCAAAAGAAGTATCTGGATTGGATAAAGCCTGCGAGAGGGCAATTCAACAAATTAAGGATCGGAGGTATTCTGAGTATCTGAAAAATGATGGTCGGCATGATATGCTGTTTTATGGGATGGCTTTTTATAAGAAAAGATGCAAAGTAATTGTTGAAAAGATGCAAAAAGAGTAATAATATCACATATATAGGGTACACAAAAGAAAGGAAGGATTCACATGAGAAGAAAACAATTAATGGCATCAGCAACTGCAGCAATGCTTTTGGCAGGGACAATGGTACAGAAGGCGCCTGCGGAGTATACGGAAGAATCTGCGACTGCGAAAGAGACAAATGTGCAGACTATTGAGGAACAGACGGCTGCAACAAGTGCAGAGAATGTAGAAGAGGCTGCGAAGAACCTTGAGCAGGCAAAGAAAAATACGGAGCAGGCAAAGGAGCAGCTAAAAGAGGCAGAAACGAAGCTGCAAGAAGCACAGAAAGAGAAAGAAGCAGCGGAACAGGCAGCACAGGAAAGTCAGAAAAAAGAATCAGAAGCAAATAACGCAGCAAAGGAAGCTTTTGATACAGAAAAGAAACGTATAGAAGCAAATGTGCAGTCTGCAAAGGAAGCACTTGAGTCAGCAGAGAAACAGGAACAGTCTGATGCACAGGCACTTGAGACGGCAGCGGCAAAAAAGGGACAGGCTGACAATGCACTTTTAGAAGCTCAGAAAGCATATGATGAAACGATAAAGAACAGTGGCGATGCAGCAAAAGCGGATATAGAGGATGCACAGGGAAAAGTAGAAGCGGCAAATAAAGACGTTGAGACTGCAAAGGAACAGGAAAACGTTGCGAAACAAAGTTATGATGAGGCTAAAAAGCAGGAAGAAACTGCGGAAGATGCAAGAATACAAGCACAGGAAAATATAAATAAAATGAAAGATGCTTTTAAAGTGGCGCAGTCTGAGAATGAGAAAGCACAGGAAGCACTGAAGGTCGCAGAGAATAAAGTAAAGAAGGCGGAAAATGCATTAAATTCTCAGGAATATAAAGATGATACAAATAAAGTGCAGGAAGCACAAGAAGCTCTTGAAGCGGCAAAGGCTGAAAATGAAAAAGCACAGCAGACTTATCAGGAAGCACAAAAAGAGCTTGAAAATGTAAAAAAACAGGAGCAGGAAGCAGCATCCGTTCTTGAACAGAAAAAAGCAGCATTGGCGTTGAAACAACAGAGTGTGCAGGAAGCACAGACCGCATTTGAGCAGGCAAATGAAGCATTGGCACAGGCCCAGACAGCGCAAGCACAGGCAAATGAAGCTCTTTCATCTACAAACGCAGTATTAGAACAGAAAAAGACGCAGAAGGCAGCAGCGGATAATGCAGTAGCAGCAGCACAGGCAGAAGTGGCACAGGCCCAAGAAGCAGTAAATGCAGCACAGGCAGAGGCGGACGCAGCACAAGCAGCAAAAGTAGCAGCTGATCAAAAAGTGCAACAGGGAAGCTTTGCCTTTTTTGAAGCGATGGGATCAAGTGCTGCGATTCAGGCGTTAACCGGGTCTACATATGCAAGTCGTACTATAAAAGGTGATCCAGTTGATGCAACTAGCCTTGAAAATATGAAGAATTCAATTCAATACATGAAAGAGTGTAATGAGCTTCGTGCAAGACATGGATTAGGTGCATTGCAGGTAAATGATACAATGATGGCAATGGCACAGGCAGATGCGAATTATTCAGATACAGTAATTGGCCATGCAAGGCAATTTAATATTGGAGAGAACTGTGCATGGAATGGTGGAAATCTGGATCCATTTGTGCAATGGTATGATAACGAAAAGGCTGAATATGAGGCAACAGGAGATTCATCGAAGGCGGGTCATTATTTTAATATAATAGGTTCTTACTATCAGACGACAGGTTTTGCAATTTGTACAAGAAAAAGTATGAATGGTTGGTTGACGTATACACAGGTATTTGATTGGGCACAGAGTGATCCTAGCAATATGAGTATTGATGCTTATGAAGCAAGATTTCTTCAGTATTATGAATCAATCGTTACAAAGCCGCAGCAGGAGATTGATGCAAAGAATCAGGTACTTGAGCAGAAAAAGGCAGCTCTTGCACAGAAGCAGCAGCTTGTAGCGGATGCAAATGCAGCCGTAGCGAATGCGCAGACAGAGCTTGCAAATGCCGAAGTAGCAGTAAATGCACAGATGCAAGTAGTTAATGAAGCACAGGCTGCCGTAGTAGAAAAACAAAATATTGTAACCGAAAAGCAGGCAGCTGTGCAGACAGCAAGCAATGAGCAGCAAACAGCACAGGCTGAGGCAACAGAAGCACAAAGTGTGTTAACTCAGAAACAAAATGCAGTTTCGGCACAGGAGCAGAGTATACTTGTAGCACAGAAGAATGCAGAGGAAAAGAACTTAGAGCAGCAAACAGCAGATGATACGTATCAGCAGGCACAGAAGAAGAAAGATTCTTACCAGCAGAATTATGAGGTAGCTCAGTCTGAAAAGGAGACAGCACAGAAAAAGATAGAAAGCACAAATCGTGTTATTAAAGAAAAAGAGGAAGCATTGCAGCAGGCGCAGAAAGATTATTCAGAAAAGGAAGCAGAAAAGAAAACAGCATCGGATAAAGCAGCAGAAATGGCAGAAATTTTGGCAGATTGTCAGGTGAAAAGAGAAGAAGCTGAGAAGGTGGCAGATGCTGTGAAGGCTGCTTATGAAGCTGTAAAGGCAAAGTACAATGCAGTTATTGTAGCGCAGGAAATAGTAGCATTAGCTGAAAAGGAAGTAAAGGATGCACAGGCAGAGTTGTCAGCAGCACAGGATAATGTTGACAGCAGTGCGAAGGCAGTAGAAGACTGTAAGGTAACGGTACAAAAACAAGAGGAAATTCAAAAGCAGCTGGATGCGTGTGATTGGGAAAACGGAGATACATTGCCGGATGATTATGAAGGTGCAGATAAATTAAATGCACTTGTCAAAAACTTCGATAAGGCGAAGAAAGAGAAAAAGCAGGCACAGGAAGCAGCAGAAGTTGCGCAGGCGCAGTATAGTAAGCAGCAAGAGAACTACAAACAAGCAAATCAAAACTATACAGTGGCATTAGCGGATGAAGCAATTGCGCAAGAAGCATATGATTCATTTGTGAAAGATCAGACAAGTGAAGAAGAAACGGAAACAGAGGTGACAACGGATCAGGAGCCAACAACGGAAGATGCTAGTGTGACAGAATCTACTGAGGAATCGATTACAGAGGAACCAACAACAGAATCCATAGAGGAAACAAGTGCAGAGGAACCTACGACGGAGTCTACAGCGGAAGTAAGTACAGAGGAATTTACTGAGACACCAAGTACAGCAGAGTCCACAACAGAGTCGACAGCAGCATCGAGTACCGCGGAGTCGACAACAGCATCAACAGCGGCATCGAGCACAGCGGAGTCTACGACGGCATCGACAGCAGCATCGAGTACCGCACAATCTACAAATCAGAGTCAGCCAGAAAAATCACCAGATACCGGTGTAATTCTCGGTGTTGAAGATTATAGTAAACTTTGGGGAGCAGGAATGATCGGAACTGGAGTTTTAATGCTTTTAACATTAATCTTTAAGAGAAAGAAAATCTGAAATATTTTCTCCCAAACTGTCTGTGAAGAGGAATAATTCCAATTTTCTCTTCACAGTGGCCCGTGAGGGCATTGCGATAATAAATATCAATTCAAATAAAATAATAAAAAATAAGATTAAAACTGGAATTATAAAAATAAAAACCTTTAAAATACAAAAATACATTGCATAATCTCATTATTTGAGATAAACTAATCATGGTACATCAAAATTAACATATACTAAAACAAAGAAGAAGTAAAATAAGAGAAATAAGCGAAGTAATAAAAGTTAGAAAAGGAGTGAGTATCATGACAACGTTTATAAGTAATGTAACCCGATATTTGTCAGAAATGAAAATAAAACAAAGCTATCTTAGTATGATTACCGGTATTGATAAAAATAAAATATCACGGTTATTAACGGGCGCACAGGATGAGAGTGGTGCAGATATGGAAAAAATTGCGCATGCACTTGGAAAGAATGTTGAATTCTTTTTGTCAGATTCGATTGAGATTCCGCAGATTAATGAGTTTGCGCCAAATAAAATCGCGTTTTATGCCGGTGAACCGTCAAAGAAACAAGAACAGATTGCGAATCAGTTAATGGAGTTAATGGAAAACATTGATGAAGTATTAAGTGCAAAAAGTCGATTTGAAAATATAGCGGGAGATGAGAGATGAATATAGAACGTTTGCGTAAGATCATTTTATATAGCAATAATCATTATGAAGAGATGAACTCAATGGTGAAACGGTTTTGTTCATTTGCAGGAATTGAATATGATAATGATCTTCTTAATATTTTACAGATCGTAAGATCATCCTTTCAGAAAAAAGGATTCTTGGTTTTTGAGATGCCAATTGCGGATGATGAAATAGGAGCATTGTGCTATAAAGGGGATGGATTGGGATATGTTGTTCTTAATACATCGCTGCCAAAAGTAAATACAAATTTTGCTATTGCACATGAGATTTATCACGTTTTTTTTCAAAAAAACGGATTGGTTTCAAAAGTAGAGTTTGCAGATGATCATTACTACGAACATGAAGAAGAATATGCGGCGAATCTTTTTGCTGGTATGTTATTGATGCCAGAGATTAGTTTTAGAAGAATGTATATGAAATTTAAGGAAGAATCAACTGGCAATGAAGTAGATACAATAATCCGATTAATGGCTTATTATGAAGTACCATATATGGCAGTCTTAATAAGAAGTTTGGAATTAAAATTATTAACTGGCAGCGTTATTTCAGAACAATTTCTAAATATAAATAGGGGGCAGATTGAGAAAAGACTTGGTGAACTGTGGTTGAATGAAGGTATTATGCACCCGTCTAACAAAGATGATTATGACCATTTGGAGGCTATGGTCAAACAGTTGGGAAATGAATATATTCAGGATGAATATATAAATAAACGTACATTAGAAGTTGTTCTTTGTAATATGAGTGAATTGCATAAAAAGATAAAGGGGGAGTAAGATATGGCAACAGTATATACGGAAACTCCTAGCAATTTAAATGATATTATGCCCTATATTGTAACGGATATTAAGATAATTAAAACTCTTTTTTATTCTGCGGATCGAGTTGTTTTTTACGATGCATGTTCTTTTCAGAGGCATTCACGTTTGGCAGATCGAGAAAGAAGGATTTTAATAAGATATTATAATGCCCATGCAACTATTCTATTCATTACAAGAGGTATTTTAATGGAACTTGCGTCAGACAGGGGAAAATTGGCGGAGGAATTTATTGAATTCATTAAGGTGATGTCGGACAATGGAATTAAGGTTATTTTGTTTGATGAAGAATATATATATGACATTCTTTCGGAATGTTTTTCCGTAAATGAGAGGATAAATGCATATTTGTTATGGGCAGTTAGAATGTGCAAGTCACCAGTTAGTACAATTACAGAAACGCTAAAAGAAAATACAAAGCTTACGGCAGAAGTGCTTGAGGGGAAAAATTTACAGCAGTCGGATTTATATCATCGCTTCTTTACAGCAGTGAGAGGAAATAAGGAACATGATGATAATTTAGGAGAAGAACTGATTGCAATCTGTGTACATATTTTATCACATTTGCCGGGCGTTTATGATGGGAAATTATGTGTAATTACAGATGATAAAGGAGCAGCTGCAAAAATTGATTCTGTAATGAAAAAAACAAATGCACAGAATAGAGGTGTTAAAATTATACTGTTTAGTACGCCGAAGTTGGTTCAACATATGTTTCAAGAAGTAGAAATCTCAGAAGATGAGATGGTGACGATTTTGTCTCAGGGTGCATCGGGTAGAATAGTTGTTATGGGGATTACTGCATATGATTTTGAAGTGAATCGGTCAATTTCAATGACAAGCAGAGAATTAGCTCATAAAATTATGGAACCGAATGGAATTCTTATTGTATTTTAATGACTATGTGGCTTCTTATTTTCGCGGACGGCAGGCATTAGAGCTGAAATCAAAAGCTACAAATTTTACTGGACACCAATGACTGTGAATTTTCATATTTGCAAAGTGAATAAAAGTGAATTTTCACTTTATACTATTGAAAAAAGTGAAAAATAGAGTATAATGTAGAGTAACACTAGATGAACTGTTAAGAGGAGGGACAACGTATGCAATATGAAAGTGAGCGCATTGAATATAAATCGCAAATGGTCGATGACATTTATAAGGAAGTTATCGCATTTGCGAATACGGATGGTGGTGTTATCTACATTGGCATTGATGATAGCGGTAATGTGACTGGTATTGATAATGTGGATGAAACATACACTCGCTTGACTAATGGTATTCGAGATGCTATTGCACCGGATGTCACTATGTTTGTGCGGTATGTTCTACAAGATAATAAAGTCATCCAAATTGAAGTCGGAGAAGGTAGCTATAAATCTTATTACTTGAAGTCTAAGGGAATGAAACCTAACGGCGTTTATGTTCGCCAAGGTGCATCTAGCGTACAGGCATCTCCAGATCAGATACGCAAAATGATCAAAGATTCAGATGGTGATGTATTTGAGGAAATGCGTACGGTTGTACAGGAATTGTCTTTTGAGGAGGCAGAGCGTACTTTCAAGCGATATAAGGTTGATTTTTCAGAAGAAAAGTATATTGTACTCGGTCTGCGTAATATCGACGACGATCAGTACACTAACTTGGCTATGATTCTGTCAGACCAGTGCCAACATACTATAAAAATTGCCGTGTTTGGTGACGAAGCAAATATTACCTTTAAGGATGCAAAGGAGTTTGGCGGTTCCATCTTCAAACAGCTTGAGGATAGTTATGCATATTTGACGCTCTGTAATCGCACAGCTGCCACGTTTAAGGGGTTGGAAAGAATTGAGCTTCCTGATTATCCAGAAGATGCTTTGCGAGAGGCATTGCTCAATGCGCTTGTCCATCGTGACTACAGCTACAGCGGTAGCATCATTATCAATGTCAATGACTTCTGTATAGAGTTTATTTCTATTGGCGGCTTGTTGCCGGGACTTTCTGCTGATGATATCCGTAATGGCATTTCTCAGCCACGCAATCGCAAGTTGGCTGAAATTTTCCATCGTTTAAGGCTGATTGAATCCTACGGTACTGGTATTCGCAAAATTTATGCGCTTTATAAAGAGTGTGCTGTGCAGCCGCGCATCGAAGTTACAACAAATACATTCAAACTGGTATTGCCTAACATGAATGCCAGCGGTGCTATTACTGGGCATGTACCGGAAACCTCTGAAAGAGCATTAGTGGTAATTACTCCACAAATGAAAACGGTGATAGATTATTTGACTGAGTATGGAGAAATGACAGACGAAGATTTGCAGGAATTGTTGAATATTAAAAAGACAAGAGCCTATCTACTTGCCCGTCAGATGAGTGAAAATGGGTTGATTGACATTATTGGAAGAGGTGTTGCAAAAAAGTATAAATTGAAGGACTGAGGGTCAGGTAGCGGGAAGAATATAAAGCAGTGGAAAAGGCCAGAGAACCTTGAAAAATAATAGTTAGTTGCTCTTAGGTTTACGAGACACAGGAGCGGAAAATACTAAGGAGAATAGAGAAAATCTACAATGAAAAAAATACAGTTCAAGTCTCAAACGAAGATCATTGTCCTTTCAGGAATGTTAACATTTTTGACATTGATGCTTTTATTTTGGATAAAGGGATTAGCCCCTTTTGGAACGAAATCCCTGGCAGTTATGGATGCAAATATCCAATACCTTGACTTTTTTGCTTATTACAAGGATGTTTTGACAGGCAAGAACTCAATTGGATATTCATTTGGAAAGATGCTTGGTGGTTCCAACATTGCGGTGTTCAGCTATTATTTGGCTTCGCCATTTAACCTTTTAGTATTATTTTTTAAGAACTCACAGATTCATACTTTTTTTGATCTGGTTGTGGCACTCAAGCTTTCATTGGCGTCGATGACATTTGCGTTTTTTGCCATGTGTCGATTTGAAAGAAAAATGGATGAGAACGATGTAAATAATGAGAAGAATGAGAATAATGGAAGCAACAATACAGTCATTTTTGTTCTGACCGCAATGGGATATGGCTTGTGTCAGTATAACATTGCGCAGAGTAGCAATATTATGTGGTTGGATGGAGTGTATATGCTGCCACTCATTTTATTGCAGGTATCCAATATTATCCATAAGAAGAAAGCATGGCCGATGCCACTCATTGTAGGTGCTGCGATTTTGTTTAATTGGTATTCCGCTGGAATCGATTGCCTTTTTTCAGCATTCTGGTTTTTGTTTGAGTTTATTTTACATGCAGTTGACCAAAAGGAAAGTGTGAAACATCAGATCCAATCGTTTATTCGCTGTGCGATTAAATATGTCATCGGCATGATTACAGGAATTTTGCTGAGCGCGATATTATTTTTACCGACGATTGGTGCATTAAAGAATAGCGCAAAGGGTGCTTTAAGTTTAAAAGAGTTGTTGGACATGTCGTTTCTTGGTGAAATTCCATCAGCGATTCAGAAATATACATATGGGGCAACTAGTGACTTGGGAAGTGTTGCTTTATTTTGTGGTAGTCTTGCAATTGTTTTGGCGGTATACACTATTTGGTGTACCAGAATTAATATTCGAAAACACGTAGTATTGGCAGGACTTCTCTTGGGATCATTACTAATTTTTTATTGGCGACCTCTCTATATGATGTTTTCTCTTTTGGAGTGGGTTGGAAGTTACTACTATCGCTTTTCTTATGTAGCCATTTTTTCAATTCTGTTTTTGGCAGTAATCGGCGGCAAAGCATTCACGCAGAAGAAACAAGCACATCAACTTCTTTCGATTGCAATTGGATTTTCAGCAATCATAGTTTTTGTCATTCCTTTCGTTTCGCTCAAGGCACAAACAAGTTATGAAAAATGTTGCGCCCC
>CAVFYJ010000113.1:0-9658 GCA_963626545.1 Acetatifactor sp.
GCATCACGCAGTCCATCACCGAGCAGGTTAAATGCCATAACGATTACACACAGAACCACACACGGCCAAATCAGCTGTGTCGGATAGAAATCAAGTGTCTGCTGTCCCTGTGAAATCAAAACGCCAAGACTGATCTCCGGTGCGGTCAGACCGATTCCAAGGAAACTCAGTCCTGCCTCCGTAAAGATGAAGGACGGAATGGAAGTTGAAATATTTAAGATCAGAATTCCTAACATATTTGGAACGTAATGCTTTAAGATGATGCGGGACGGCTTTGCACCAAGCACCTCTGCCGCATAGACATACTCGGATTCCTTTAACTGCTTGATCATACCACGAACCTGTCTGGCGGTGCTGCACCATGCAGTAATACTAAGCGCAACGAGCAGCGCAAACATGTTGTTTCCTAATACCATCATGATCAAAATGGTGATCAATAAACTTGGAAGGGAGTTGATGACCTCGATGATACGCATCAAAACATCATCTACCCAGCCGCCAAAATGTGCCATTGCCGCGCCGTAGAATGTTCCGACAACAAGCTTAAGTGCAGTTGCGACAAGCGCAATAATAATAGAAGCTCTTGCACCCATCCAGACACGAGAGAACAGATCTCGGCCTAAATAATCGGTTCCAAACCAATACTTTGCACTCATTCCCTGGTTCTTCTCTTTTACATTCTTTGAAACAAAATCGTAACCTCTGATATATGGTCCAATGATAACCATGATCAGCACCAGTCCGAGCACGACGAGAGATGCCATTGCCACTGGATTTTTCTTTAATCTTCTCCAGGCATCCTGCCAGTAAGAAATTGTTGGGCGGTCAATACGCTCTGCTTCTTCTTTTGTATAGCCAACCCGCTTAAATTTATCAGCTGTGAGCATGTTTTCTCCTCCCTTACTTTCTTCTCTTACCCGGCATCTCAATTCTCGGATCGACAAATACATACAGAATATCCGTGATAAAGATGACCGCGATATACAGGATTGACAGAAGCACCGTCTCACCTAATACGATTGACAAGTCCTGATTGTTTACAGCCGTTACATAATACTGTCCGATTCCCGGAATTGCAAAGATACTCTCAATAAAGAAGGAACCTGTGATACACATAGCAACGGACATTGGCAGCTGTGTCATAACCGGAATAAAGGAGTTACGCAAGATATGCTTGCGGATGATTGCCCCTCTGCTTAAGCCCTTTGACTCTGCTGTTAACACGTAATCCTGATTGATAACGTCCAACATAGAAGTCTTTAACAGTCTCGTGTAGGTGGCAATGTAAGAGAAGCATCCAGTCAGTGTCGGAAGTACGGTATACTTCCAGCCGCCAAACCACAAATCTTTTCCTTCCGGCCATCCGATTGTTGGGAACCATCGCAGGTTACCTGCAAAAATCTTCTGTAATAACAATCCAAAGATCAGATGCGGCACGGATATCAATAATACCGACAGTCCGACAATCAGATAATCTACGAAAGTTCCCCTCTTCATCGCCGCCACGATTCCAAGCAGCAGTCCCACTGTTACACCAAGCAGCATCTGCTGAATACCAAGTCTTGCAGATACCGGAAGCTTTGTCTTTAACAGACCTGTTACGGTCTGACCTGCATATACAAAGGATTCACCAAAGTCACCCTTGCACATTTTTTTCATTGTGATTAAATAACGTTCCATTACCGGCTTGTCCAGGCCATAGCGCTGGTACAAAACAGTACGCGTCTGTTCCGGCAGATGGTCTGCTCTCTGGGTCAACGGATCGCCCGGAACCGCTTCCAGCAGAAAAAAGGTTGCTGTTGCGATCAGAAAGATCGTCAGAACCAGCTCGGCAAAACGCCTGATCAAATATCTACCCATGATCGGATCTCCTGTTCTTTTTCTTTGTGTCTATTATAGTAACGATTACGAAAAGGAAGGGCTCGCTACCGAGCCCTTCCAAAACGCTTGGGTTTCTATTTTAAATCTTGTTTATCTTTAATTACTCGTTCTTACCATCGATGTAAGTCCAGATGAACTCTGCACTTGCTCCGAAGGAAGAAGTACGATAATCCTTAACCCAGTTCTGAAGCAGAACCTGCTTGGTAGCATGATAGATCGGTGCAAATGCGCAATCGTCTAACAGAAGGATCTTCTCCATCTGCTCATAGATCTCAAGACGCTTGTCCATATCGGTCTCACCATTCAGCTCGTCTGCTAACTTATCATACTCTGGATTGCTGTATCCACCGAAGGACTTACCGTATGCATCAGTGTAGTAAGTATACAGGAAATCAAGCGGATCATTGTAATCCGAATACCATCCACTTAAGAAGAAGTCGAAGTTTCCTTCGTTTCTCTCTGCGATATACAGGGAACTATCTCCGGCTACGCTCAAATCAACGGTGATTCCAAGAACTTCCTCGATAGACTGCTGGATGTACTCTCTCTCAGCCTGTCCCTCAGTAGTGGAACCGCTTGTCAGATAAGTGATGGTGATGTCCTCCATTGGAGTCTCAACGCCTAACTCGTCCAGACCTTCCTGGAACAGAGCTACGATCTTATCGGTATCACCTACATACTCATTGTACTCATCCTCGATGATGTTTCCTACCTGGTCACGATAAGAAGAACCATTGAAGGTGATTGCCGGTGCAACATAGCTGTATGCTGGCTTATATCTTCCGTATACAGCATCGATCATCTCGTCACGGTCGATACAATAGGAAAGAGCCTTACGAATCTTTACATTGCTCATCAGACCAGACATACCGCCGTCTACAGAGTTAAAGCAAAGGCCAACGGTTCCCGGATAATCGGTTACCAGATACTGATACTTGCCCTCTTCTGCTTCCTTTGCAAACTTGATTGCATAGTCGCCAGTCGGCTGATACTGATCTAACTCACCATTCTCAAACATGGTAGCTGCGGTAGACTCTTGTGCTACAACATACCAGTTGATCGCATCCAGATGTACGTTCTCAGCATCCCAATACTCTGGATTCTTTGTCCATACCATCTTGTTGTCCTCAACCAGCTCGCTCATGCAGAACGGTCCGTTGTATACGCAAAGGGTCCAATCCTTACCCCAGTTGTCGCCAGCTGCCTCAGCCAGATCCTCACGGGTCGGGTACAGAGGAGTTGCAACTAACTTAGACTCGAAGGTCGGGTCAGCTACCTTTAAGGTAACCTGGAAGGTATAATCGTCAAGTGCTACTGCCATAACGTCATCAGCGGAACCCTCACCGGAGTTGTACTCCTCTGCGCCTACTACGTTATAGATGAAAGATGCATAGTCATATCCGTAATCTGGATTTAACAGACGCTTCCAACCATACTCATAATCATGAGCGGTAACCGGAACGCCATCAGACCACTTTGCATCCTCTCTTAAATGATAGGTGTAAACAGTTTCATCATCGGAAATGTCAACACTCTCTGCTCCTGCTAAGATGAAATGCTCGCCATCCTCATCTGCAACGTTACGATACAGACCATCGTAGCAAGCTGCCATCATCCAACGCCATCCGCTGCGATAAATATGTATAAATCAAATTCATCATTCTATCTATAATTAATCTATTTTGATTTATACATAGTTATCTTGTTCACACGAAGTCGCAAATTTCGTGCAGTCTTGTCGTCACCGACAGACCTCTGACATTTTCACGCCAGCGCAGACTATATCTTCATCTGTTTTCATTCTTAATTTTATAGAATGCACTCTTTTCTATAAAATAGAAAACAGAGCAGTATTTTTCTTCCGCCATTTGCTTGCGGTTTTACTCTCCCTCTAGGAGATAGTCGTTGAGGGTCTTCCATATGCTTTGTTTACACACTTAGGACTTTCCCTGCTAAACACCCATTGCTTCTGACACTTAGGAAATACGTTTTCGGGCGGTCACTATTTTCTTCATCCGACACTAATATTCTTTTTTTCACCATATGCCATCCCTGCGTTTTTTCTGGTTTCCCACCATTCAGCTTATCCTTTCGGATTACTGTTTAGGTGCAGGGCTTTAGGGATTAAAAGCATTTAACACTGAGTTCGCACCGGTTTTCCGATACGAAGGGCTTTCTGTTCGATTCAATCTATTTTTTATATCGAGCAATATCTTTTATAAGTACTCTATTACAATATTATCTTGATATGCTTCTTTCATTTTTTCGTAACAGGTCTGTTACCCATATCCTGGACGTCATAATTATTTCCGAAAGCAGTTGTTCTTACATTGATTACCTGCTCATCGGTCAGCTCTGGAGCTGCTTCATCCGCAAATACTGCTGGTGCAAATGTACCAACAGTCATAACGCCTGCCAGTAATGCTGCACACACTTTCTGTATTTTTCTCATTTTTCTCCTCCTTGGAATTATGAAGTGCGTTTCTCATTATACCTCTTCTTTTTGGAAAAGTCCAATGGATTTTCTGCAATTTCAGGATTTTCAAGGAAATGTGATTATTGGAAATACTTATGGCCAGTTATTATTTTTTCTTTAATCTACTTCCCTGCATACAAAAAGAGGTTGTTTCCAACCCCCATTGTCCTTTAATATAAATTTCCATCAGCTGAACAAGATAAAACAACTTGGCTTGAAATAGTATTTACAATCTGCCCTAATACTGTCTGTTTTGCTGAAATATTTCCAACTGCCTGATTACTAGAAACTTTTGTCGAATGCGATTTTAAACTCCAATCTAATGCTACGAAATTATATTCATCTGTTACCTGAATACATGTTGCATTCTTACCATTATAAGAAAATTTTCCATATACTGTGTATTTCCACAAAACTTCTCCTGACTTATTTGAATACGTATAAGTCTTACTTCCTATTTTGGTAGAAGATCGTTCAATTGATGGTATTTCTCTAACTTCTATAGTAACAATATATTCTCCTTTATCATAATTCTGATTTGCAGAGACTGAAATCGTTAATAGCATAATCAATAAAACTGAGAATACTGCACAGATTTTCATTTTCATATTTATTTTATCTCCTTATTGTACTTTTTATATTATTCATTTACTATATTAGCAACATTCTCATTATTTACAAACGGCCAGCTTTCGTATTCTTCAATTTCAGATTGAACATAAATAATCTTACTCTTATATTTTTGGACAAGCAAATATGACAATAACAAACACAATACTAACATTACTGCTATCACACAAACACAGACTCGAGTTTTTTTTGAGTGAAACTTAATTGTTTTCGCTACATCCTCAGACGAAACTTCCATAATTCCTGTCGCAACAAAATCTGGGGTTCCAAAATTTTCCACTAATTCTTCATATGTCACATCTGGCTTTTCTAACTTATATTCTTTCAATGAATTAAGCATTGCAGATAAATATTGCTTCTTTTTACTTTTTTTCAATGGCAGACAACGATATATTGCTTGATAATAACTTTTAACAACGTCCATACTCTTCCTCCCTATTTTATTCTTAGCAAACAGTTCATCGCATTTTGTAATTTCACATATTCAGACAACAGTTCTTCCCGTCGTTTGCGCCCACTGTCAGTTAAATGGTAGTAAATACGAACTTGGCGATTCTTTACTTTCATATTAATGCTAGTAATATACCCTTCTTCTTCTAATTTGTATAAAGATGTATACATAGCCCCAGTATTTATACTAAGCAGTCCATTTGATATCTCCGATATGCTTTGAACAAGCTGGTATCCATACATATCTTCCTCTAGCAACATAGACATGAGTACAAGCTCAATTGATCCTTTTCCTATACTTTCCTTTAAATTCACACTTGCATCTCTCCTCTATTTATAGTTAAACATATAAAAATAGTTATAGCCAATACCTCACTATTATTAAATGCTTTTTTAACTTTACTCTAGAATAACCTTTTTAGCAAAAGAAGTCAACATCAAACATTTTAAGATATAAAAATTTTTCCATCTTCCATGTAAAATTTCTGATTTCCACTACTCGCCATTTCCATATCGTGTGTCACAACCACAATCGTTTTTCCTTCCTCTTCATTTAGTTTTTGAAGTAACTGAATTAGCTGTTGTGTTGCCTTATGATCCAATGCGCCCGTTGGCTCATCTGCCAATAGAAGTTCAGCATTCATCATTAGACCTCGTGCAATCGCTGCCCGCTGTTTTTGACCTCCGCTTAATGTTTGCACCTTGCGCTGTGCAAGATTTTCTATTTTCAGATAGGATAAAAGCTCGCGTGCTCGCTCATTTACCCTTTTCCCTTTTCCACCTGCCACTAAGACTGGAATCTGCAAATTTTGCATCACCGTCAAATCGTTAAACAGTCCAAAATCCTGCAAAACAATTCCCATCTTTTGATTTCGAGCTTTCGCCCGCACAAAATCCGACGCTTTTGCAAGATTGATTCCATCTACTACACAGTCGCCCTGATCTGGGCAGTCTATCCCTTCTATAATATGTAACATCGTTGACTTTCCCGACCCAGATGGACCAGTTATTGTTACAAATTGTCCTTTTTCAATTGTCATTGTCACATCCTGCAATGCATTGACTTCGTTCGATTTTCCCTTAAAGAATGTTTTATAGACGTGCCTCAACTGAATCATTCGCTGCCCTCCTTACAAATCATCGTTATCTGTGTCCCTGATTTTCTCAACAGAATACTTCCATTTACAACAAATGCGATTCCAGAAAAAACCAATACAAAAAAGAATGCATTTGTCAAACGAAGTCTCACCTTGGCTGTCTGATATATATTTTTTATGGTTGGCTCTGTTAGAAAAGTTGCAACTACTATCGGTATTAGAATTATAATTTCTGCTGCCGCACTATAAAAAAGAAACAAGCTTTTCTTCGACATTCCAATCAAATAAAATATCGCCATGCGTTCCCGATTTTGCATCAAATGAATAAACAAATAGCCTCCAAATCCAAAAACGAGAATTGGAATAAACAAAATACAAAGTAAAATTTCCCATTGATGCTCAAATGCCGCCCAATACCAAGATCTCTGCTCCAAATAGCGATAGGAATCTATAGTACCATATTCTGATAAAATCTCTGATAACTTTTGGGCAGTTTCTTTTGTCATATCGTTACTTTTTGTTTCAAAAAGAAGCGGATAATTCCATTTCATTTGACCGAAACTTTCATTTTCCACAGCAAATAAAAATGAATACCCTGTCATATTTGTTGGATAAAAGCCAATCGTATCAAGCTGCTTTGTCGTTCCTCCATAATGAATGGTAATCACTGGTTTTTCTTCATTCAATATTCCCGTTACAAGAACATCTATGTTTTGTTCATTTTCTCCATCAAATGTTGTACTAATATCAATGTGATCGCCAATCTGATATTTATCGGCTAATGTCCCGGCAATTACAACTGGAACACAACTGGCTTCTCTCATTTCTTCCGTTTGACTTGTAAACACACCTTCTTTCAATGACAAATTTGTCATTTCATTCAAATCATTTGAATATACAATCAGGTTGGCCACACTTGTATGCTCTCCATTTTTCAGAACATCCGCTCTTAATTCCGCAACCATTCCCGTCTTTTTCACATACTCCTGACATGCTTCTATTTTTTCTTGAAATTCTTCGTTTTGAGACTGTCTTTCAAAACTTCCATTCTCCTGAATCCCTGCATACGGATCAAAATGTAGAATCGTTTTCGTATTGATCATAAAGCAGTCCTTCATATCTCTGGAAAATTGAGCAATTTTCTCAAATGGATAAAAAGATGCTTGAAAAAAGATGACAAGAAAGAAAATCTGAAGCATCAAAAAGAGTTCTTTCCATAGCTTTATCGTATACACACGTCGAAGTAATCTAAGTTTATCCATTCTTTTTTCTCCATATAAGTGGCATTTTAAAAAAACAGATTCCTATTATACATACCGAGGCAACTAATATTATTGCAATTACATTTACCCATATTGATAAAATAGGAAGGGTATCTGCTCCTAAAATTGTAAGTATAGGCAACAATGCTCTGTGGATTCCAGATGATAGCAAGCTGCATAGAATCAGTTCTATCGTCCACTCCATCACAATTAACACAAAGATTTTTACTTTTGGTACTCCACATTGATACAAGATAAAATATTGCCTCTGATTTCCATTTAGCCATTCGATCAACAGCTGAACCATTGTAATTCCAATAATGATAATAAAGATCACAGCAATTTTTCCTCTGCTGATTAGCTGCTCATCTAAAAATGTATCTGTATTCACACGTGGCAATGTTACTGTTGCATTTGGAAACAACAATTCTAATTGCTGTTTCTTATCTTTCAGCTGAGAACGCGTTAGATTCATAAAATGTACCAAAATAAGTTCCGGTTTGTTTCTCTCCAAATAGGTTGTATAGGGAAATGTAATTATATTTACATCCAGATTATCCATTGAAAAAAGTGTTTGGGGTGATTCATCCGAAATAGGACTATAGACATTCCACGCTTCCAAAAAGCCAGCGCCGACAACATAATAATTTTCTCCACGATATTCAATAAAACGATTTGACGCATCATACTGGTCATGATGTAGATAGACAACCATTCCACTTTTTTCTTCCTCTTCTTTTGTAAAAAAGCGTCCCGTTGAGTGTGGAAACCACTGATCCACGCCAAACCCTTTCCAGCCAATTAAACGAGTATTCTCGTTATCTCTTGAGATAAATAATATATTCTCCGCTTCATCTACGATGGGATTTCTCAATAATTGGTTCATCTCGTCTTGACTACTTTCCTCTTCACCAAACCACACAGTAATAGAAGAACTGGCACCAAACTGTACTTCATTATAATAATTTTTACTAATAAATCCGAAAATGATACTCATAGAAATGCATGATATTACCATTCCAATTACCAGTAACAGCCATATTCCTCGTCGTTGGATACTCATCCTCTGCACTGAAAATAACAATAGCTTTATCAAAACAACCCCCTTACAATATATTTTGATTATTTTTTATAGTGAGAAAATGTTCTTACCAAAACATTTTCTCACTTTTTCAAACATCAATATAACATATACACTCTGTTTATAAGGCAATTTGCCCTATTCCTTTATACAGCTTATAAATTTTCTTTCTGTAAAATCATCTTACAGCTGTAGCAGATCGTTCCTGTATATCTCCACTTCCACATCGTGCTCTAAAAATTCCTTTTGCATATGTGGTATTAGGATGGCTCACTGTCTTTGATGCCTGTGCAATATTATACCCCGAATCATAATAATAGTGAGAAGATGATACTGGATCACTTACAATGGAATTGCCTGACTTATACTGAACTTGAATCCATGCAGCCAAATAATTATTTACGGGAGAACAACTGCATTTTTGTGTAAATGCTGTTGCACTCGCTCCATTAGAAGCAATAGACACACCATAATTTCCAAATGGTGAATTAGGAGTTGCATGAGCAGAACCTGCAAGTAACATTAATCCCGCCAATGTAGTAGCCGCTATTCTTTTTACTTTCATACTTTTTTCTCCTTCCCTATGTTGGCATCTATTTTTCGTTCAATTTTTAGCAATTATAACCACTCGCTGCTTTAATGTCGATAATAGATCCTTCCATATTCATGTTTTAATCCTCTTTTTCCTTTTGTTCCTTGTCCGCGCAGACTGTTTAGATTTCTCTTGTGAACTACTCGGTCATAGAATGGCCGAGCATCCAAAGTTTCCCTTGAATGCCGG
>CAVFYJ010000114.1:0-9650 GCA_963626545.1 Acetatifactor sp.
GGGGCGCAACATTTTTCATAACTTGTTTGTGCCTTGAGCGAAACGAAAGGAATGACAAAAACTATGAATTTATTGTCTTTGGAACAGGCACAGAAAAATTATGGAGAAAAGGTACTGTTAAAAAGTGCAGACTTTTATCTGAATGAGGGTGAGAAGGTCGGAATCATTGGAATCAATGGAACCGGAAAATCAACGCTTCTTCGACTTTTGGCGGGAAAGGAAGAACCAGATGAAGGTACGCGCACGGTAGCAAATCATGTGGTAATTCGTTTTCTGGAACAGAATCCGCAGATGTCACCTGAAAAGAGTGTTCTGGAATATGTTTTACAGGGAGAGCCAGAGGAGGAACGATGGCAGCTGGAGTCGGATGCAAAGACATTGCTGATGACATTTGAACTAAGAAACTTCGATCAGCCGTGCGGACAGCTTTCTGGTGGACAGAAAAAACGTGCGGCGTTAGCAAAGACGTTGCTTCATCAGGCAGATATTCTGATTCTGGATGAGCCGACAAACCATTTGGATACAAAGATGGCGGATTGGCTGGAGGATTATTTGAAGCGTTATCGTGGTGCAATGATTATGGTAACGCATGATCGCTATTTTCTGGATCAGGTGACGAATCGAATCACGGAGCTTGATCATGGAAGCTTGTATTCGTATGAGACCAATTATTCAGGATACTTAGAGAAAAAGGCAGAGCGCGAGCAAAATGAGGATTCGGCGGCAGCAAAACGTAAGAATCTCTTGCGCACAGAGTTGGAATGGCTTAACCGCGGTGCGCGTGCGCGTTCGACAAAGCAAAAGGCACATATTCAGCGAATTGAAAACCTACAGGAGCAGCGTGGACCGGTACGGGATCGCACGGTGCAGCTAGATAGTGTGGCGAGCCGTCTTGGAAAGACAACACTTGAGGTTGAAAATCTGGCAGGCGGTTATCTAGAACATGAGTGCTTCCATGATTTCAATTATATCTTTTTAAAGGGAGATCGCATTGGAATTGTCGGATCAAACGGCTGTGGAAAGACAACACTGATGAAGATCTTAGCGGGAACGGTGGCACCGCTTGCTGGAACAAGAAAGGCAGGCATTACACTGAAGATTGGCTATTATACGCAGGAGATCGCAACGGATCCATCGGCAGGTGTTGCCTATATGGATCCAGATAAGCGTGTTTTAGATTATATCCGTGATACGGCAGAGTATGTGCGCACACCAGAGGGCAGTGTATCTGCGTCGGTTATGCTGGATCGCTTTTTGTTTCCACCGGCTGTTCAGCAGCAGCTAATTCGCAGTCTTTCGGGTGGTGAGAAAAAGCGTCTGTATCTTCTTCGCGTTTTAATGGAGGAACCAAATTTCCTTTTACTCGATGAGCCAGCAAATGATCTGGATATCCGTACGATGGAGGTATTGGAGGACTATCTGGATCGTTTTGAGGGAATTGTGGTAACGGTATCGCATGATCGTTATTTTTTGGATCGCTGTGTAAGACGTATGTTTGCATTTCAGGAGAATCATACGCTTCGTCAGTACGAGGGCGGCTATAGTGATTATGTAGCTGTGTGTCAGGAAGAAAAGCAAAAAGAGGAGCGCGAGAAGGAAAAGAAAAAACAAAAGGCAGAGGAGCCGGTTGGACGAAAGCCAGCCCGGGAGCAAAAGCTTCATTTTAGTTATCTGGAGCAGCGTGAGTATAACACGATTGATGAGGATATTCAAAAGCTGGAGGAAAGACTTGAGCAGATTGAAAAGGATATGAGCGCAGCGGCGACCGACTTTGTTCGTCTGCGTGAATTGACTGAGAAGAAGGAAGAAAATGAGGCACTCCTTGAGCAGAAGATGGAGCGCTGGGTGTATCTGACTGATCTGGCAGAACGTATTGAGGCACAGAATGCGCAAAAGAACAGTTAAAAGAATAGATAAATGATGCACTGTATAAAATGATTGATTAGGAAAGGCATGGTTAGAAAACGATGAGTAAAAGTATTTTAATTAAAGACACGACAAAAGAAGAACGCATTGCATTGATAAAGGAATGGATTCCAGATGACGATGGCTGTAGCGATGACTGTGGAATTGATCTGTGGGATATGTATGATGCCTATATCAAGGGAGAAAAGGAAATCGCACAGATTAACATGGAATTTCATGCAAATTATTACGCCGAACAGGATACAAAAGACGCTCCAGGATGTGGACAGGGCTATGGAAGACGATAAAAAAGAAAACAAGGAAAACAAAGACGCAGAAAAACGCGAAAAAGAGAAAATAGTAATCGATGGAACAATGTGTATTTGGATTGGAGACGGCCATTCGAAATATGTGTTGATGCAACCTATGGAGAAAGAAGCCTAAAAATTGCACGATGGCTGTAGTTGGAGAGAATATTCGGACAATGCAGGAGGTGATGCAGCTGTTTATTTTGAAACAGAATCGCATACTTGAATGGAATAAGGGCAATCATTTTCAGAATACGATCGAGCGTACTGCGCGAGGCTTTGTATGGTTGTTAAAGGAATTTGAAAAAAACGATATACCTGAAAATAGAAATAGAAATCGTGCAAAAATAAAAAATAGAACAGAATATAGGTGAGCTGCCATAGAATGCGAATAAAAATAGAAAACGAATTCTACGGCAGTTTTTTATTGGCAAGATTTTTATTGACAAGGAAGAAAAAATTTGATATAACAATAACATAAAAGTAGCATAACTTAAAAAGAACAAAAATTTGCTACCATCCAGATCAGAACCATACAAGCAAAAAGGAGGGATGTATGATGGAAGAGAAAAAAGAAAAAGAAAAACTTCAAAGTGATAATGAGAAGCAACATGATAAGCGAAAACACCGAAGAAATTCTGCGGAAAAACTTCTTGCAGAACAAAAAAATTACACGTTCAGTGAAGAAGATCTTTTACTTTTTGATCAGTGGGAAAAAACATTGAAAAACCAGAGGACACGATCTACCTATATTGGTGCAATTTTATTGGTCTGTGACTTTTATCATAAGCCGATTCATGAGATTGAGCCACAGGAGTGGATTTCTTATGTGAATAAGACAATGCCAGATCAGATTGTAAAACGAGAAATTTCAATTTCCACGTCACGAATCCGTTATTATGCAATCATTGGATTTCTTGATTTCTATAGCATGAAATATCCAGATTATGCAGAACTTGAGGAAGACTTTTTGAATCCAGCGCATGCGCCGACACCGAAGGTAAACAAATATCCGACGGCAGCACAGATGGCAACCATTCTTCAGGCAATGAAAAAGGCAGATCTTCAAGTATACATTGCAGCGCTCCTTGCCTATGAATGTGCGCTTGCACCGAGCGAGATCATTGAGCTTCAGACAGAATCATTTATTCGAGATACAGAGAAAGGAACCTGTATGTTGTCAGTTCCAGGAAAGGCAAAGCGTTTAATTGTTATTCGAGAAGATTTGATGGAGGAGATCGAGCATTTCTTTTCTGTGGGAGGATACTACGGCGATGATTGGTTGCTTCACAACAAGTATGGTGGTCAGATGCGAGCCTCCGTGCTTCAACGTGCATGCCGTAAGGCACAGCAGGCTGCAATTGATTCTGGAGCTATATTAGAGCCATATTCGCTAATTTCGATACGAAGTGCTGCAATTCATCGCTTTTTGATGTCGGACGGTGCGAAAGGCACCAGCACGGCTCAGTATACTGGAATCAGTGAAGCGTATGCATTTCAGATGCAGAGTGTCGGCCTTTCTTCCGCCGTGCAACTTCCGGGAACAAAGCGAGGCTACACAATTTCGGATCTGCTTGATCCTGAAAATGGAGAACTGCAAGAGAATCAAATAACAGCGCAAAAAAGTAAAAAGGCTGAGAATGATCAGAAAATGCACAAAAAGAAACACATAAAAACAGCAAAGAGGAGTATGGAAGATGGGACAGAGTGAAGCACAGAAGGAAAGCCAATGGGATAAGATGCTAAAGATTAAGACGACAGGGCGCGATGACAGCCATGCAGATGCGTATTGTTACCCGTATGAACCAACACCGTACTGCGTATTAGAACGTCTGGCAAATAGTGGCCTGATTCAAAAGAAACAAAAACTTCTTGATTATGGAACAGGAAAGGGAAGAGTGTGCTTCTTTTTATCTTACCAGGCCAGATGCCAATCCATTGGAATTGAGTATGATGAGCGAATTTTTGCGGGAGCAGAAGAGAATAAAGAACATGCAGTATCAGGAGGACGCACACAATTTGTCTTGGCAAATGCAGAGAATTATGAAGTTCCAACCGATGTGAACTTTTGTTATTTCTTTAATCCATTTTCTGTGGAAATTTTAAAGAGAGTAATAGCGAGGATTCTTGATTCTTATTATGTCAATCCAAGACCCTTACAGCTTCTTTTTTATTATCCATCGAATGAATATGTCAGTTGGCTTATGACACAGGATGAGATTTTGTTTTCCGATGAAATTGACTGCAGAGATTTGTTTGCTGGAGAAGATCGAAGAGAAAAAATTTTGATATTTGAGGTAGGATGTTAAATAGACAGAGAACGTGAATGGACAGAGAACTGGGTGGAAAGAACGAAAAGAAAAGTTAACAAAGAAACGGCCTTTTAAAGTTTGTTGGCAATTCTTTAATACCTTTGACATAACATAAAAGTAGCATAACTTAAAATGATAAATTTTTCCACCCTAAAATTCCTTTTCTTTAACACACACATTTACTTACCAATACACCTACACCATAATCAATCATCTCATTGAATAGTAAATACCAAATAATAAAATCAAAAAGGAGCATTATGGAAATTCGAAAACCAGAATATTATGATGAGTTTGTCTGTATCGCAGATAAATGTCCAATAACTTGTTGCCGCGAATGGAAAATCAGCGTGGATGACGAAACAAATCAAAAATGGAAAGCATTAGAACCGCCAAAAGAGGTTCATCCAACTCGAAAAAATCTGAGCCAATATACAGGGAAAAAGGATGGTAGCCGCGTTATTGCACTAAATAAAAAACATCTATGTCCATTTTTGGATGAATATAAGCTGTGCCGATTGGTATGTGCCTATGGAGATCAGGTTTTATCAGAAACTTGTCGTATCTTCCCTAGAGAAATACATGAATTTTCAGATCGAAAGGAACTTTTTTTGATGCCATCCTGTCCGGCAGTCATTGATTTAATGCGAAAATATCCAGAATGTCATTATATTGAGACAAATGATACGAATTATACAGAAACAAATAACAATATGGATGAAAATGATATCCTACGAAAAGCACGCAGCATCTTTTCAAATTGGATGAGAAGAAAGGAGTACGAGCCGCAGGAAAATTTGAAACATATTTTCTTTGCAACATTGGAACTGCAGCGCATTTTATTAGGAAATCAGGAAAACGTGTCAAAAAATCTGGAAGAGTATAAGAGCGCAACCCTTCAAAAGCAACTTGCAGATGCAATTTGGCAGATTTCATCCGATGCGGAAAGTTCCTTCTTTGAGCAAAATGAATTGTTTTTAGATTTGACAGTTAACTATGAGAAGGAGGGACTCTATCATACAGAATTGGAACAAGTACTCTGTCAGGCAAAAACAATAGAAGACGCAATAGAAAAGTTAGGAGAGAATGAACCGTTTCCGTTTTCTGAGCAAAAGAAAGAGTTTGATCAAGATTTTTCATGTTGGCAAGAACTGACGCGAAGCTTTCTGGTAGCGGAAATAGAGTCTGATTGTCTGCTTCCAGGTTCCGATATGCGGGATTTTCTGGTCCATCTAGAATGGATTGCACTTGAATATGCAGCAATAAAGCATTTTCTGTTTTTAGATTGGCTGGAAAATGGCACATTGACATACGATCGTGTGCGCACTACAATAGTTTTGGTCTGTCGTATGACTGGATATGAGGAAGCAGATATTTATGAGTATCTGGAAGACAGCTTTGAGGATGTTGTCTGGGAGTGGGGGTATCTTGCCATGATCCTGGGCTAAGTGATGGGAGGAAATGCATATGAAATTTTGCACGTGCTGATGTTTGTTCTGGCTATTGATGCAGAGAAATGCTCCAGAAATTAAATGAATTTGCTTTGCTTTATTCTTATAAACCAAATTAAATTTGGAAGACCTTCCGGCCGTTCATTTTCCAGTGAACGAATGGAAGGTCTTTTCAAGTATATATGCGACTTCTTCAAGTGTTAACTTATGAAATGCAGCAATTTCTTTCATGTTGCCAAGTAAAATTGTAGGAAGTGCTTCAATCGAAAGAGGCGTGGATGTCGGTAGTCCAAAAGAAGCCGGATATTTCGTATCTCCTTCAAAGGCCCACTCCACTGCACTCCAGCCATCCGTTTCTACGAGTATACGGTTTAGTGGAGCTAATTCAAGCACATGTTGGACTGCAGGGTTCTTTTTTAAATCAGGACCAAGCGTAAAATAACAGTCCTGATCCAGAAAATTTTCCAATCCGTTCAGGTCGGAATACCAGTGGATCAGATAGCGGTTGGGATAATGACGAATAAGCTTGGCAATCTCTTTTTCCTGCCCCTTTGTGTGAAGAATCACGGGCTTTTTTGTTTCGCTGGCAAAGGCTAGCTGCTGTTCAAAAATAAGCTGCTGGCAGGAGAGCGTGACATCACACCAGACAGAATCCATGCCGATTTCTCCAATGATATCTGCCGTTTCAAGAAATGGTTTCATCTCATCAAACGAGTAAATCGCACTTTGCCAGGGATGAAGACCAAAGGTGGGAACAAGCCAATTCTCCTCTGCTAGCTTTGCCTTTTCTTTTGATGAATTTAAATTTTCTTCTAATACTAGCTGCTGTAAAAGAACTGCTTCCTTCGGATCCTGTGCACAGATCATAGAAACAATTGGTGTCTGTCTGCGAATCTTACGCTCCATTTTTGTGCCCAGATGGGCGTGTGCATCGTAAATCATGGTTATTTGCTTCCTCCCATAATCGTTTGATAGATTGTTTTTCGAAGCTCAGATTGCTCATATAACCATTGTCTGGTACGATTCTTTTCTGTGATTGAAATTTCACGCACAATATGAGAAGGCTTCTGACCGAGAATCAAAATACGATCCGATAAATAAATGGCCTCATCCATGTCATGTGTGACAAGAAGAACCGTACGGTTTAATCGCTCACGCACAGACAGCAGCCAATCCTGCATATCGCCTCGGGAAATGACATCCAGCGCTCCAAAAGGCTCATCTAACAGTAAAATGTTTGCCTCACACAGCGCAGTGCGTAAAAAGGCCGCACGCTGACGCATACCACCAGACAGACTGGAAGGATAGGCATATTCATATCCTTCCAGTCCAAAGGCAGCAAAATTTTTCAATGCCTCGCTGCGTGCTTCCTTTTTTTGCCCGTGAATGTTTCCATACAGGCAGACATTATCAAGAATGGTCTTCCAAGGAAACAAAAGATCATTCTGTGGCATGTAGGCAAAATGGCCAGAGACACCATGGATTGGGCTGTTATCCACCTCAATGACACCCTGTTCCAATGGAAGCAGACCTGCCAGTAAATTTAGAATGGTCGATTTACCGCATCCTGACGGTCCAAGGATGCTGACAAACTCGCCTTCCCCAATCTGGAAGTGAACATCGTTTAAAATCGGTGTATTCTCATAAGAAAAAGATAAATTGGAAACAGTAAGTTTCATAAAATTCTTGCCTTTTGCCTTTCTGCATTGCATTGTTTTGCTACTATTTATTTTACTTTATTTGCTTTGCTTTATTTACTTTCTTCGCTAGTACTAGTTTCCTCGCTAGTGTTTTCCTCACTTGTATCCTTTTCTGGCAGGAATTCATTTGTATAGCAGTCAGATGCAGGAATTGCCTCATCAATTACGCCATACTCTACCATGAAATCAGTATAGTTATCCCATACCTCATCCTTCATCTCACCCCAACGATCCGCATCCTCTGCGTACTTTGCAGAGAGATATTCCTGAGAATCATTTAACAGATCCATATCATAATCTGGTGCATACTTATGAAGAATCTCGGCACTTTCCTTTGGATTGTCAATTGCGTACTCATAGCCCTCGGTGGTAGCTTTTAAGAAACGCTTTACCAGATCTGGGTTGCTCTCAGAGAGCTCATTGTTGGTGATGATAACAGGAGTGTAGTAGTCCAGGCGCTCATCCAGCTGGCGAATCTCCATGTAATCGATTGGGAAATCTGCAAGCTTACACTTAACAACATCCCATCCCTCAAAGAACCACATGATATCAACCTGATCCTTTAATGCGGCAAAGCCAGAACCATCAGAGATAACCATATTCAGTTTGGAGAAGTCAGCTCCGTCCTGAGCCATAACAGCCTTAATAACGGCCTCCTCACCTGGGCCTCCCCAGCCTGCATAGGTCTTTCCTTCAAAATCCTTTGGAGACTTAATATCCTTATCCTTATAGGTTGCAAATCCAGAAGTGTTGTGCTGAATGATTGCGGCAATTGCTTTAATTGGAAGCGGATCCTCAGAAGCAAGTGCGATGGTAACGTCCTCCTGATAGCTGATACCAAAATCACCTTTACCAACGGCAACCAGTGTCGCAGTAGCACCTTCAGTTGGCTCAACGATATTTACCTTAAGTCCCTCTGCCTCATAAAGTCCCTGATCCAATGCAACGTACATTCCAGTATGATTTGTATTGGCAACATAATCCAGAATGACAGTTACTTCATCCAGTTCTTTGGAGTCCTCTGAAATCTCAGAAGAAACCTCAGAAGTACTTTCTGTTTCTGTTTTTGTCTCTTTTCCAGCTGCAAAAGTAGTCTCTGTAAAAGAACCTGTTACTGCCAGTACTGCAGCAGCACCAAGAATTCCCAACTGTTTTCTCATCATTTTTCTTCTCATAATCATTTCTCCTTTTTTTGCATTTTAGTATAATTACTATCTATTATCACTATTAGTTTTTCACTTACGCCTTTTTCTTTGTGCGCTGTGAAGGGAATAGCAGATAGTAGAACAAACCGATTAAACCATTCATACAGAGACTTAACAAAATAATGACAAGGACGCAGGCAAAAACCTTATCCAACATGTAATTGTTTTTCAGGCGAAGCAAATAGTAACCAAGCCCACTTTGGGAACCAATCCATTCTCCAACGACGGCGCCGCTGATGCTATAGGTTGCGGCAACTTTTAGACCAGAAATCAGAGAAGGAAAGGCAGCTGGGAGCTTTACCAGCCAATAAACTTGAAAGTTCTTCGCTCCATAAGAGGTTACCAGATTTTCAAACCCTTTATCCAGATGCGCCATACCATCTGTAAAGCTGACCGCTATTGGAAAGAAGCACATTAAAACAACGGTAAGAATCTTTGGAGCCATGCCAAATCCCATATAAATAATCAAGATCGGTGCTAATACAATCATCGGCACTGTCTGTGTGACAATTAAAAGTGGATAAATACATTTCTTTACGGTTGGAAAACGATCCATCAGAATACCGACCACAATTGATACAACAAATGAAATACCCATTCCTGCGAGCGCTTCACCGACGGTAACCAGTCCATGATTCAGTAGGTTTTTCCATTCTGTGACAACCGCAACGCAAACAGAAGAAGGGGATGGAAGCACATAGAGGGGAATCTGATTGATTCGAACAACTGCCTCCCACAAGATCAGCAGCGCAACTATCAGGATCACAGG
>CAVFYJ010000115.1:0-9646 GCA_963626545.1 Acetatifactor sp.
AGCCGGGGCTAATGTTTCAATTATTTTGGGACATTTTCAAAAATGCTTGACAGCATTTTTTTGAAAATAGTTGAAGGTTATTTGAAAAAATGATATGATAACCGAAGAAACATGAGATAAAACTCAGAAAGGGAGAAAAAATATGTATAAAGAATACAGCAATGTATACGTAAACAGCCATCCGTTGGTACAGCACAAGATTTCCATGCTCAGAAACAAGAACACAGGAACAAATGAGTTCCGTAAGCTGATCGAGGAGATCGCAATGCTGATGGGTTATGAGGCATTGAGTGATCTGCCGCTTGAGGACGTTGAGGTTGAGACTCCGATCGAGAACTGCAAGACCCCAATGATCGCAGGAAAGAAGCTGGCAATTGTTCCAGTTTTAAGAGCAGGTCTTGGAATGGTCAGTGGTATGACCGCACTTGTTCCGAGTGCAAAGATCGGTCATATCGGTCTGTATCGTGATGAAGTGACACATGAGCCGCACGAGTACTATTGCAAGCTGCCGTCACCAATCGAGTTAAGAACAATCGTTGTCTTAGACCCGATGTTAGCAACCGGCGGATCTGCAGTAGAGGCAGTGAACTTTATCAAGCAGCACGGCGGAAAGAAGATCAAGTTTATGTGCATCATCGCAGCACCGGAAGGCATCGATCGACTGATGAAGGCTCATCCAGACATTCAGCTGTATGTCGGACATGTTGACCGTGAGCTGAACGAGAATGCGTATATCTGCCCAGGTCTTGGTGATGCAGGTGACCGTATTTTCGGAACAAAATAAGTAATCTATAGTAATATGCAATCAATATGTGTAAGCTTTGAGCCGGAGCGATCCGGCTCTTTTTAAACAAGCAAAGAAGGA
The DNA here is from genome assembly GCA_963626545.1 of Acetatifactor sp. Taxonomy (GTDB): domain Bacteria; phylum Bacillota; class Clostridia; order Lachnospirales; family Lachnospiraceae; genus Anthropogastromicrobium. The sequence goes on from CAVFYJ010000115.1 coordinate 866, forward strand.
GCAAAAAACAGATCTTATGCGCAGAAAAATTAGACGGCTGTTTGGCTTGCTTGCTGGAATCATTCTTTTACTGGCAGCAGCAGTAGCCGCGATCAATGTCTATATGGTATGGGGGACAAGAGGGCGTATTTTAAAAAAGGATCAGTGGGCAAATTTTAAAGCAGATGGTGTTGTTGTGCTTGGCTGTTCGGTTCGGGCAAACGGGGAAGCGAGTCCGATGTTAAAAGACCGAATGCAGACAGCGGCTTCTTTTTATAAGGAAGCGTCTGTGTCCAAAATGCTTGTCAGTGGCGACAATCAAAGCGAAGATTATAATGAGGTGGCTGTTATGAAGTCGCTTGCCGTGGCCGATGGCGTGGCAGCGGATGAGGTGTACATGGATCATACAGGATTAAACACCTATGATACAATCGTGCATAGCAAAGAATTTTTCGGAGACGGAGCTACCATTGTGATTGTGACTCAGAGTTATCATTTGTACCGGGCAATTTACCTGGCACAGCAGATGGGACTGAAGGCATACGGTGTGTCAGCCGATGTGGATGGCATTTATAGTGGGCAGCTATATCGCGAACTTCGTGAGATCGCCGCAAGGCTAAAGGATTTTTGGTATGGATGGAGCAAACCTGAACTTCCCGAGTCGGCAAAAGGAATCATCACTTGCAAATCGAAAAAGATTGACGTATACTATTATGCGTAAAATGTAACAATTTTTGGAGGTTAATTTTATGAATTTTATTTTTATATCCCCTCAGTTTCCGACCAACTATTACCATTTCTGCGCGGAGCTGAAAAATAACGGAGTAAATGTTTTGGGAATCGGCGACAGCGCCTACGATTCTCTTCCATATAGCCTGAAAAATGTACTTACCGAGTATTATAAGGTAGAGTCCATGGAAAACTATGACCAGATGATGCGTGCAGTTGCGTACTTTACTTTTAAGTATGGCCGCATTGACTGGCTTGAGAGCAACAACGAGTATTGGCTGACACAGGATGCCAGACTGCGCACCGATTTCCATATCACAAGCGGTTTCCAGTTAAATGAGATTGAGACCTTTAAGTCCAAGGAACACATGAAGGAGTTTTATAAAAAGGCAGGTGTTCCGGCGGTAGATTGCTATCGCATTGGTTCCCGCGAGGGCTGCTTTGCATTTGCAGCAAAATATGGCTATCCGATCGTTGTAAAGCCGGATAACGGCGTTGGCGCACAGAATACCTATCGTATTTCCAGTGATCAGGAGCTTGACGCGTTCTTTGCAGGTGGAAACAGAGAAGGCTTCCTTGCAGAACCATATGTAGACGGCACGATTTGCTCCTACGATGCGATCATCAACAGCAGAGGAGATGTTTTATTTGAATCTGGAAATGTAACACCGGTTTCCATTATGGACATCGTAAACAATAAGGCAGACGCTTATTTTTACATAGAAAAGCAGCTGCCAGATGATGTGCGCGATGCGGGCAGACGCTGCGTGAAGGCGTTTGGTGTCAAGAGCCGTTTCATTCATTTTGAGTTCTTCCGTCTGAATAAGGATATGCCAGGTGTGGCAGGCAAGGGACAGGTTATTGCACTTGAGGTAAACATGCGCCCAAGCGGTGGCTTTACACCGGATATGTTAAACTATGCAAACAGCACAAATGTCTATAAGATCTGGGCAGATATGATTGCATTTGACCGCTGCACGCTGTCGGAGTATGCCGATAAATTCTATTGTATTTATGTTGGCAGACGCGACTGCAATCCGCACAAGAATGGTCATAACGAGATATTGTCCCGTTACCGTGCCAATATCACGATGAGCGATCGTATGCCAGCTGTGTTGGCCCAGGGTATGGGCGATCAGATGTATATCGCCAAGTTTCGCCAGAAGGAAGAGATGGAAGAGTTTTTGCAGTATGTCATTGCCTGACAGAAAAGAGGGAATTTCTTGGATTGTAAGACTGCGAACCGCATGATGGTTCCTTTTTTGGAGGGGACTCTTCCGCCGGAGGAGACCGATCATTTTCTAAAGCATATAAAAGAGTGTTCTGGCTGTAGAGAAGACCTTGAGATTTACTATACCGTCCGTACTGCGATTGACGGTATGGATCAGGACCGCTTTAAGACGTATAATTTGAAGCAGCAATTTGAACACGATATCAGCCAGGTAGCCAGACAGGTGCATACCGGTCTGGCGATTCAGTGGCTTCATCATATTGCCATGATAGCGGCAGCAGTAGGAGCAGCAGTTGCCGCCGTTTTGCAAATCATGCGCTGGTTTTAAAAAGAAGGAAAAAGATTTAAAAGTAAATGAAAAAACAGATAGAGCCAAAAGCAGCAGTTGCCTGTCTTTTTGGCTCCTTTGATAAGGAGGAAGAATGGAAGACTATTTGCTGTTAATAGACGGCTCGAGCCTGCTGTCAACACAGTTTTTCGGCAACCTGCCGAGAGAAATCCTGTTTGCGAAGACGCAGGAGGAAAAAGAGGCATGGTATTATAAGATCATGATGACCTCAAAGGGAGTTTATACAAATGGTATCTTTGGCTTCCTTCGATATCTGTTTAAAATATTAAAAGAACAAGAACCGACGTATCTGGCGGTGGCGTGGGATCTGACGCGAGATACCTTCCGCCGTGAGCTCTATGCCGATTATAAGGGCAATCGCTCAGAGACGATAGAGCCGTTAAAGGAGCAGTTTGCGCTCTGCCAGGAGGTGCTTGCGAACATGGGCATTTGCCAGCTGATGGACACGCGTTTTGAGGCGGATGATTTTTGTGGCTCTATGGCAAAGAAATTTGAATCGCAGCTGCCGGTTAAGATTCTGACAAAGGATAATGACTATTTGCAGTTGGTAACCGATCAGACGACGTTGTGGCTGATGCATTCGACCGCGGACAAGACACAGGAACTGTTCGATAAATATCATATCAAAAGAGAAGAGACAGCGGTGCCTGACCGTGTTTTCCCGTTTACACCAGCGCTTGTAAAGGAAGAATTTGGTATCGAGCCATGCCACGTCAATTCCTTAAAGGGACTAATGGGTGATGCCTCCGATAATATCAAGGGCGTGCCAGGTGTTGGTCCAGCCTCTGCCGTAAAGCTGATTCAGGAGTACGGTACGGTAGGTAAGCTGTACGAAGCGATTGATCATCTGGACAAGGCTGGTGAGAAGGCGATCAAGGGATATTGGAAGACAAAGTTAGACTTAAAGCGTTCTCCGCTTAATTTCTTGTTAAAGGAGAGTGATACCGAGCTGGTCGGAAGAAAGGCTGCTTTTTTAAGCGAGCAGCTAGCAACGATTAAGACCGATATTCCAATTGCGGAGCCGTTGGAGCATTTTCGCACGCACATTGACAAGGCAGCGGCTCAGAAGGAGTTAGACCGCCTTGAGTTTCACAGTGTGCATCTCGATTTTGACGAGGAGGAAGCACCATCTGTCTTTGAGGAGCTAACGATTACGCGTGTCGAGGACATGAATGAAAGCTTTGCGGTTATTCGCGAATTAAAGAAGGAAAAGACGCTTGGTCTGACCTTTGCCGGAACGAGAAGCTTTCTTGCCGGAATGGCAGTTGCCGCCGGGAAAACAGCCTATTATTTTCCAGTATTGAATTTCATCACCGAAGATCTTTTGATCGGTTTTGCAAATGAGTTGGCGGCTTCCTGCGAGAAGCTGTATGTGCCGGATGCAAAGCTGTTTCTTCATCATATGACGGATGATTTTGTGAATCAGGCAGCAGGTCAGACGGCGAACCAAACAGCGAATCAAACGGCAGAGGGTGCAGATGCGTCCACCTATCCGTCTCTTCGTGATGTTTCGATCGGCGCGTATCTGCTCGATCCGCTCACTGGAAGCTATCCGATTGAAAAGATTGCCGAAAAGTATGCGTCAAAAGAGCTGCCGTCCTATCAGGATTTGTTTGGAAAGACGGCAATTGAGGTGGCATCCATGCAGCCGGAGTACGATGCGTATGTGGCGCGTCAGGCAGCGACTGCATTATTTAGCGGTCCAGTGATCGAAAAGCAGTTGGAAGAGGAAGGTATGCGCGATCTGTATGAGAAGATCGAGATGCCAGTTGTGTTTGATCTTTGCCGCATGGAGCAGACCGGTATCGGTGTGATGAAGGAAGCACTCAAAAAGTACGGCGATGATCTGACAGGTGAAATTGAGGCTCTTCAGAAAGAAATTTGTGCGCTTGCCGGAAAGGAATTTAATATTCTGTCTCCGAAGCAGCTTGGTGAAGTGCTCTTTGAAGATTTGAAGCTGCCGAGTGCGAAGAAGACAAAGAGCGGCTATTCTACCTCTGCCGATGTGTTAGAAAAGCTTGCCGATGAGTATCCAATCGTGGAAAAGGTGCTTTCCTATCGTCAGCTGACAAAGCTCAAATCCACTTATGCGGAGGGGTTAGCCGCCTGTATCGCACCGGACGGCCGCATTCATGGTACCTTTAACCAGACGATCACCGCGACAGGTCGTATCAGTAGTACCGAACCAAACCTGCAAAACATTCCAGTTCGTATGGAACTTGGAAGAGCCATCCGCAAGGTCTTTGTGCCAAAAGAAGGATGCGTGTTTGTCGATGCCGATTATTCCCAGATCGAGCTTCGTGTGCTGGCGCATATGTCCGGCGATGAGGGCTTGATCGAGGCGTATCGCAGTGCGCAGGATATCCATGCGCTCACCGCATCACAGGTATTCCATGTGCCGCTGGATCAGGTGACACCGCAGCTTCGTCGAAACGCGAAGGCAGTCAACTTTGGTATCGTGTACGGTATCAGCGCATTTGGACTGAGCGAGGACCTTAGTATCTCCCGCAAGGAAGCGATGGAGTATATTGAACATTACTTCAAGGCATATCTGGGCATCAAGGAGTTTCTTGACCGCATGGTGGATGAGGGTCGCACAAACGAGTATGTTACAACCATGTTTGGCCGCAGACGTCCAATTCCAGAATTGAAGTCTTCTAATTTTATGCAGCGCCAGTTTGGTGAGCGCATCGCGATGAATTCACCGATTCAGGGAACCGCGGCGGATATCATGAAGATTGCGATGACGCGAGTAAATAAACGCCTCAAGAAAGAGCAGTTAAAATCGAGGATTGTCCTTCAGGTGCACGATGAGTTGTTAATCGAAGCGCCAAAGGAGGAGTGTGAGACGATCAAGACGCTTCTTCGTGAGGAAATGCAGTCCGCGGCGGATTTGCGTGTGCCGCTTGAGGTGTCCGTGTCCGAGGGACAGAGTTGGTATGAGACGAAGTAAGGGGGAACTATTATGATTTTAGGAATTACAGGAGGAGTCGGCGCTGGAAAGTCAAGTGTGCTGGCGATCTTAGAAAAAGAGTACAATGCAAAGTTAATTTTGGCTGATGAGGTTGGACGTCAGCTGATGCAGCCGGGAGAGGCGAATTACGTAAATATCGTCAATGCATTTGGAAGCGAAATCTTAAATGAGGATCAGACGATCAACACAAAGAAACTGGCAGTAGTTGCATTCTCAAATCCACTTGATACCCTTCGTCTAAATGCGATTACGCATCCGAATGTGCGTGTGCGCATTGAGTGGATGATCAAGGAAATTCGTGACAAGGAGCCAGATGCGCTCATTGTTATTGAGGCTGCGCTTCTTTCTGAGGGCCATCTGATTCCGCTGTGTGATGATGTCTGGTATATTTACACCGATGAGCAGACACGTATAAAACGTATCATGGAATCGAGAGGCTACAGTGAGGAACGTTGTCGCCAGACCATTGCAAGACAAAAGAGTGATGCGCAATTTCGTGCCGAAAGCCGTGTTGTGATTGACAATAGTCACAGCATTGAGGAGACGAAGGCGCAGATTGAAAAGTTGATGAAAAAAGACCGATAAACGTAGTTGGAATAGTCGGCAAGGTTATTTTGCTAATAAATAAAATACCCACATAGTTCCCCTAATGAAAGCGGAAACATGTGGGTATTTCTTTTCAAATCTTTATAGCATGTTCACATGGAATTGATAGTAAGCTTTTTATGCATTCTTCTGCTCACTTCCGGGTTACCACAATAAAAACAATTGACTTTTGAATCCCCCCTTGCTACAATGATTCGTGGCACCATCTTTATATAAGGAAGAAAGGCATAAGAAACAGGGATTGAATATGAGATTTGTCACGATAGCCAGCGGAAGCAGCGGAAACTGCACCTACATTGGCACCGATCACACTCACCTTTTGGTGGACGCAGGAATCAGCTGCAAGCGCATCGATACCGGAGTGCAGGATCTGGGCATCAAACCGGATGAGCTTAACGGAGTTTTGATCACACATGAGCATAGCGACCACATAAACGGTTTGCGAGTGTTCTCAAAGAAACATCATGTACCGCTTTATGGCACAAAAGAGACACTTGAAGCCATTGAGCGCATGGATGTCAAAAAAGAGATCGATCCAGAGCTGTACCGTCCGGTTCGCGCAGACGAGCAAATCGTGGTCGGTGATTTTACCGTTACGCCATTTTCAAACAGCCACGATGCAGCAAATCCAGTGGGGTATCGCGCAGAGGCAGAAGGCCATGCGGTTGGCGTGGTTACGGATCTTGGTGTCTACAGTCAGTATACCGTCAATCACCTGTTAGGACTCGGCGCTGTTTTGCTTGAGGCAAACCATGATGTGCATATGCTCGAGGCAGGGCCGTATCCATTTTCATTAAAACGGCGTATCCTCGGCCAGAAAGGTCATCTGTCCAACGAAGCGGCAGGTCATCTGTTGAACGAGCTGCTTCACGATGGCATGAAGCATATCGTTTTGGGCCATTTGAGCAAAGAGAACAATTATGCTGAGCTTGCTTATGAGACCGTCTGCTGTGAGGTAAACATGGGGGAAAACCCATACCACTCCGGCGATTTTCCAATCACAGTAGCCAGACGGGATGCGATGTCAGAAGTAATCTACATATAAGAGAGAGGCAGGGTTTCGAACATGACGAAAGCAGTTATCACAGTAGTAGGAAAAGACACAGTAGGTATTATTGCAGGAATCTGTACTTACCTGGCAGAAAAGAAGGTAAATATTCTGGATATTTCCCAGACAATCGTACAGGGATATTTCAACATGATGATGATCGTTGATATCAGCGATATCGAAGGAAATTTTGTTGATTGTGTAACAGAGCTTGAGGAGCTTGGTAAGAAGCTTGGCGTAGAGGTTCACTGCCAGAAGGAAGAGATCTTCACAAAGATGCATAGAATCTAATGAATTCTACCACTCACAAAATGTAAGATTTTGTGAGTAAGCGTTTGCAAAGTTTTACTGAATAAAAACATCAAAGTAGAAAGAGGGTAACTTCCTATGATAAATATGTTTGAAGTAAACGAGACCAACAACATGATCACACAGGAAAAGTTGGACGTGCGTACCATTACAATGGGTATCAGCCTGCTTGACTGTATCGACAGCTCGGTTGAAAAGGTCTGTGAAAATATTTATAACAAGATTACAACACTGGCAAAGAATCTGGTGTCAACCGGACAGGATATTGAGAAGGAATATGGTATTCCGATCGTCAACAAGCGAATCAGCGTAACACCAATCGCACTTGTCGGCGGTGCAGCATGCAAGACAAGCGACGATTTTGTTGAGATCGCAAAGACACTGGACAAGGCAGCAAAAGAGGTTGGCGTAAACTTCCTTGGCGGTTATTCTGCACTGGTAAGCAAGGGCATGACAAAGGCTGATGAGCTTTTAATTCGCTCCATTCCGAAGGCACTTGCCGTAACGGATCGTGTGTGCAGCTCTGTCAATGTCGGCTCTACAAAGACTGGTCTGAACATGGATGCGGTTCGTCTGATGGGAACCATCGTAAAGGAGGCAGCCGAGTACACAAAGGATCAGGATTCCCTTGGCTGTGCAAAGCTTGTTGTTTTCTGCAATGCGCCGGATGATAACCCATTTATGGCCGGTGCATTCCACGGTGTAACCGAAGCAGATGCTGTCATCAATGTTGGCGTCAGCGGTCCGGGTGTTGTTATGCATGCGATTTCTCAGGTACACGGACAGAACTTTGAGGTTCTATGTGAGACCATCAAGAAGACTGCATTTAAGATTACCAGAGTAGGTCAGCTGGTTGCACAGGAAGCCAGCCGCAGATTGGGTGTTCCGTTTGGTATCATTGACTTGTCCCTTGCTCCGACTCCGGCAGTAGGCGACAGCGTAGCGGAAATCTTGGAGGAGATTGGCTTAGAGGAAGTCGGCGCACCGGGTACCACAGCAGCACTTGCTATGTTAAACGATCAGGTAAAGAAGGGCGGAATCATGGCATCTTCTTATGTCGGCGGACTGAGTGGTGCATTCATTCCGGTCAGCGAAGACCGCAACATGATCGAGGCAGCGACGCATGGAAATCTTTGCATCGAGAAGCTCGAGGCCATGACCTGCGTATGCTCCGTTGGTCTTGATATGATTGCCATTCCGGGTGATACCAGCGCAGCTACCATTTCTGGTATTATCGCAGATGAGGCAGCTATCGGTATGGTCAACCAGAAGACAACCGCAGTACGTCTGATTCCGGTTATCGGTAAGAAGGTAGGCGATACCGCTGAGTTTGGCGGCCTGCTTGGCTATGCACCGATTATGCCAGTCAACACAAAGGATTGCAGCGCCTTTATCAACAGAGGCGGACGCATCCCGGCTCCAATCCACAGCTTTAAGAACTAATAAGGACGAATAAGAACGAGTCAATAAAGAGTAATAAAAAGTAAGACAGGTAAGAACGTGTCAACTACCCACCACCTAAAGGTAGTGGGCTTGTAACTGCCCAGTCGTAGTGA
>CAVFYJ010000116.1:0-9372 GCA_963626545.1 Acetatifactor sp.
CCGGCATTCAAGGAAAACTTTGCATGCTCGGCCATTCTATGACCGAGTTATTGACAGGGCACGCTTGGCGATGAAGAAGGTGATGCATATCTGAAGGAAAATGAGATTCATACAGTAGCTGCTGTTACGATTCGCCCAGAGGATTATGAGAAAGCAAAAGAGGTTATGCTGCGTATAACCGAGAAGCTTGGCGGGTATTTCTGTGACGATACACTAGTGGGACAATAAAGTTCACAAACTCTTCACAAAAAAACGCTTGCATTTTTGAGTTTGTGGTGTTATATTACATATCGAACAAAGGAAATGACCAGACAGGTCAGTTTCTTAACAATACCTCTTGTCGAAGGCTGCTAAGGAATCAGATTTTTGGAGGAAAAGACAAAATGAATACTTTAAAAGCTGAAAAACGAAGCATGGACATCAAAGCAAAGAAGCTCAGAAGAGAGGGATACGTTGTAGGTAACGTGTTCGGAAAGAAAATTGAAGGTTCCATTCCGGTAAAGTTCCCGGCACTGGAGTTAGAGAAATTCTTAAAGAAGGCTCATAAAGGAAGCCAGATCATGCTGGACGTTGAGGGAACTCAGTACGATGCATTGATCAAGGACGTTGCATACAATCCAGTTGCAGGAAGAATCGATGAGATTGATTTCCAGGCACTGGTAAGCACAGAAAAAGTTCATTCTGTTGCAGAGGTTATCTTTGAGAATCACGATAAGATTGCAGAGGGCGTACTTCAGGAAGCTCTGGAGGAAATCGCATACAAGGCACTGCCGGCAGATCTGGTTGATGAAGTCAGAGTTGATGTTGGTGGTATGAAGATTGGTGATGTAATTCGTGTAAAGGATCTGGCAATTTTTGCAGATAAGAAGATCACAATTACAACTGATCCAGAAGCTGTTGTTGCATCCTTAAATGCAGCACATAACGCAGCAGTACCGGAGACCGAGACAGCAGAAGAAACTGCTGAGAAGCCGGAGAAAAAGGCTGAATAAAATCCTAAGATGGCAATCGAATAATCGAATAAAAAAGGAACGGTCACGAAAATGGCCGTTCCTTTTTTGATGCAAAAGAAAAAACAACGTGATTGGTAAAATACAAAAACAAAAGCAAGCAATTACGCAGTTTTTGTCTCGATCAATGCTGGGCACTGAATCGTAAATCCAGCAAGAATCTGGCGAATTACCGTATGAAGATAAGGAAGATACTCCTCCACCGAAACAGGCTGTCCATACAAAATACAGCTGTAGCAGGTCGAACCTACTAACTCAATGATTGTAAAGAGCATCAGCTCCGGCTCCTGACAGACATAATTTCTTGCCTTCATCTGCTCAAAGATGTATTCGTAAAACTGCTGGGACTCATCTGGCAGTGTGCTTTCAAAGGCAGTCTTAAAAATTCCCCATGACAGATTTTTTGCAATAAAACTTAATAAGCCGTGATCCTCATTCAGACGACCGATGATATAGTCGGCGACCGCTAGAATCTGATCCTCAAAGCTATTGAACGTCTGGTTGATCAGTGCCTGATGTGCATCTGCAAACAGTTGTCCCGCTTTGTGGGCAATCAGTTTATCTCTCAAATCATATTTATCCTTAAAATATAAGTAGAAAGTTCCTTTTGCAAGACCGGCATCCGACACAATATCGGAGATTGTCGTCTTGGCAAAGCCCTTATCGCGAAACAGGTCAAAGGCCGTCTGCAGTAAAGCGTTTTTCTTTTGCTTCTTATTGATATCCACTTTTCCCATCCGAGAAACCCTCCTGTAACAAAATTTTAGTATCTACAGCTATCTTATCAAATGATAGTAAAAATGTAAATGTTTGAAACCTTGAATCTCAAGATCATTATCATACGAAACTGACCAAAAGTCAATTATTAAAAACTGACCAAAATTCATTTTATTACCATTCCTTTTTCGGCCATTTTGAATATTGACCAAAAGTCAGTTTTTGCATATAATGCGTAGTGTGAAAAAAAGATAGGAGATGGTTGCTATGGTTAAAGTAGGAAAATGGATTGCAAAACACAAATATCTGATCTTACTGATCAGCTTTTTGTTAATGATCCCTTCCGTAATCGGTATGGCAAAGACAAGAGTCAATTATGATATCTTAAGTTACCTGCCAGATACACTTGAGACAATCAAGGGCCAGGATATTATGGTCGATGAATACGGAATGGGCGCGTTTTCCATGGTTGTCGTGGAAAATATGGAACTAAAGGATGTACAAAAACTCGAGGATGCGTATAGCGAAATCGATCATGTAAAAGATGTCCTCTGGTATGACGATGTCGCTGATTTGAGTCTTCCAGTCGAGATGATCCCGAAGGATTTGCGAGAGGCGTTCTTCAAAGGTGACGCGACCATGATGCTTGTGTTGTTTGACAACACGACCTCATCTGATGAGGCGATGGAAGCACTGACCGAGATGAGAAAGATCAGCAATGAACAGTGCTTCTTAAGCGGTATGACCGGTATTGTTACCGATATTAAGAACCTGGCACTCGAGGAGATGCCGGCATATGTTGTAATTGCCGCATTGCTTTGTTTCATTGTCTTAGAGCTGTTTACGGATTCGTTTCTGGTTCCGCTGTTCTTCCTGTTAAGTATCGGAATCTCCATTCTCTACAACATGGGAAGCAATATCTTCCTTGGAGAAATTTCCTATATTACACAGGCACTGACAGCCGTTCTTCAGCTTGGCGTTACAATGGATTATTCCATTTTCCTGCTTAGCAGCTATGAGGAAAATAAAGTTCGATTCCCAGAGGATAAGGAGCGTGCGATGGGTCATGCGATCGCAAACACCTTCAAGTCCATCGTGGGAAGTTCCATTACCACAATCGCAGGTTTCGCAGCACTTTGCTTCATGACATTTGCACTGGGTCGTGACCTTGGTATCGTCAGCGCAAAGGGAGTTGTCATCGGTGTTATCTGCTGTGTCACCGTACTTCCGGCTATGATCCTTATTTTCGATAAGCCGATTGAAAAGACAAAGCACAAGCCGCTCATCAAGAGCATGGATGGATTGTCCACATTTATTACAAAGCATTATAAGATCTGGCTGGCAATCTTCCTTGTTCTGTTGGTTCCGGCAATTTACGGAAACAACAATACAAAGATTTATTACAACATTGCAAAGTCTCTTCCTTCCACACTGGAGAGCAATGTGGCAAATGAAAAGCTGGAAGAGGATTTTGATATGAGTGTCCTCCACATGGTTATGATGGATAAGGACATGGACGCAAAGGATAAGCGCGATATGTTAAATGCCATCGACGAGGTGGATGGTGTGAAGTGGACCATCAGTTTGAATTCTCTGGTCGGTGCCAGTATCCCGGATTCCATGATTCCGAAGGACATCAAGAGCATGTTACAGAGTGACAACTGGGAGCTTGCGTTTGTATGCTCGCAGTACCAATCCGCGACCGAGGAGGTCAATAACCAGATCGCTCAGATCAACGACATTGTAAAGGGTTACGATGAAAATGCAATGGTTATCGGTGAGGCTCCTATGATGAAGGACCTTGAGGATGTAACAAACATCGACCTTCAGAGTGTTAACACCGTATCCATGATTGCGATCTTCGTGATCATCATGATCATCTTCAAGTCGATTTCTCTGCCGATCATTCTGGTAGCCGTAATCGAGTTTGCGATCGCAGTAAACATGGCCGTTCCGTTCTATCAGAACATCAGTCTTCCATTCGTTGCTTCGATCGTTGTCGGAACCATTCAGTTAGGTGCAACCGTAGACTATGCAATTTTGATGACGAGTCGTTATCAGAGAGAGCGAAGCAAAGGTAAGAGTAAGAAGGAAGCAGTCAGCGCAGCACACAAGGCCAGCCTAGAATCCATCATTACGAGTGGTCTTAGCTTCTTCGCTGCAACGTTCGGTGTATCTGCTTACTCAAAGGTTGATATGATCGGTTCCATCTGCACATTGCTTTCAAGAGGTGCATTAATCAGTGTTGTTGTCGTAGCACTTGTTTTACCGGCAATGTTCCTGATTTTTGATAAGGTAATTTGTAAGACATCAATCAACTTCCTTGGAAAGAAATAAACCTAAGGAAACCATTAAGAAATGAGGGTGTTATTATTATGAATAGAAATCATATGCTGAAAAGAAAATTGACAGCCGGACTTGCAGTCGGCGTGGCAGTAGCAGTAGGAGCCGTTCCGGTTGCAATGGCTGCCAACACAACAGATACAAAGGATTCATCAAGCAGCGTATCAAAGGAAGAGACCGTTTATGTAAACGCAGACGCTTCCGGAAATCCGCAGCAGATCACCGTTTCCAACTGGTTAAAGAATGCTGGATCTGAGAGCAGCGTTGAGGATCAGTCCGATCTGACCAACATCAAGAATGTAAAGGGTGATGAAACATTCAGTGAGAACGGAGAGAACCTTACTTGGAACACCGATGGCAGTGATATTTACTATCAGGGCCAGAGCGACAAGGAGCTGCCGGTATCCGTAAAGTTTACCTACATATTAGATGGACAGGAGATGCAGCCGCAGGAGCTTGCCGGCAAGAGCGGTCATCTTCAGATTAAGATTCAGTATACCAATAACGAGAAGAAGAGCGCAAAGGTAGACGGAGAGGACGAGACCATCTACAGTCCATTCGTAATGATGACTGCAATGATTCTTCCAGATGATACGTTCTCTAATGTCACGATTGACAACGGAAAGGTAATCTCCGATGGAAACAGAAACATTGTTGTTGGTGTCGGAATGCCAGGTCTGAAGGACAGCTTAAAGTTAGATAGCATTGATCTTTCTACTGATGATGACGATACGGATAGCGAGGATAAGACAATCGATATTGATATCCCAGACAGCGTAGAGATCGAAGCCGATGTTACCAATTTCTCAATGGGCGCATCCTTAACGGTTGCGTTATCCGATTTGTTAAAGGATATTGACTTTGATGATGACAGCGCACTTGATGACATCAAGAATGCACTCGATGACCTTGAGGATGCAGCTACTCAGTTAGTTGACGGAACATCAGATCTGTTTGACGGTGTTGATGAGCTGGATGAGAAGTATGCAGAATTTGACGATGGTGTTAAGGAATTAAGAGATGGTACTCATGATCTGGCAGACGGTGTTGACGATCTGACAGACGGTGTTGATTCATTGGCAGATGGTGCAAAGCAGTTACAAAGTGGAGCAAAAGATCTGGCAAGCGGAGCAAAGACTCTTGACAATGGAGCAGGTCAGTTACAGAGTGGTGCTAAGGATCTGGTAAGCGGTGTCAGCCAGCTTGCAAGTGGAGCAACTGCTCTTCAGAGCGGAGCAGGCCAGTTACAAAGCGGTGCTGTTGCCCTTCAGAGCGGAGCAGGTCAGCTCACAGATGGAGCAGGTACTTTACAGAGCGGCGCAAGTGCCCTTCAGAGTGGAGCAGGCCAGTTACAGAGTGGAGTTGCTGCCCTTCAGAGTGGAGCAGGCCAGTTACAGAGTGGAGCAGGCCAGTTACAGAGCGGAGCAGGCCAGTTACAGAGTGGAGCAGGCACACTGCAGAGCGGAATCAATGACTATACTGCTGGTGTGGATCTGTTAAATGCAGGGATTCAGCAGAATCTGTCAAGTGACAGCGAGTTAAATACAAAGGTTGCACAGTTTGCAGATGGAATCAATACCCTGGCAGCAGGTGTCAACGACTATACAACTGGAACCGATTCCTTAGCAGATGGTGTTACCGCATATGTGGCAGGTGAGCAAAAGCTCTCTCAGGGTGCACAGGCACTGACTCAGATTCAGAGTGCAGTAAGTACCCTTGCAGCAGCACTGGACGGACAGGGCGAAACCACAGAGGATCTGGTAGCGGCATCCAATGCACTGGCACAGGGAACCGCAACCTTAAAGGCTTCCTTAGGAACCGAGAGCACACAGCAGTTAATGGCTCTGTTAGATCAGATGCTTACAACTGGAAATGAGCTGATTGCAGAGGCAGGTGGATTGTCCACTGTTATGCAGGAGCAGATCGTAGCACCGGTTCAGAGTATGATGGCACAGGCAGAGGGCTTAAAGACCCAGCTTGGAACGCTGGCACAGTATGGCGCAGGTGTTGCACAGGCAGCAGCTGGAATCAATCAGGAGGTTGCAGCTGCTAATGCACAGATTGCAGCAGCAAATGAGCAGATCGCAAGCAGAGCATCTCAGGCAAATGCACAGCTAGAAGCTACAAAGAAGTCTCTTACCGATCAGGCAGCAGCTGCAAGAGCAAATGGAGACGAAGCATTGGCAAAATCACTTGAGGAAGCTGCAGCAAATATCACAGGTGTTGATAGTTCTGCAATTGCAGGCGCAAATGCGATTGACATTACCGTTCCGACATTGAGTCAGGAGGATCTGGCAGCAATGAGCACTGCACTTACCGGACTTTCCGATCAGATTACTTCGATTCAGACAACCGTAAATGGTCTGATTACCTCTCTTAGCGATGTACAGACAAAGATCGGTACCATCACCGCTATGAAGGATCAGATCCCGGCAGATGCAATTGCGACTCTTGGTGCAGGCGTTGAGACACTTGATACCAGTATGCAGGCATTCAACACCGCAATGGGAACGTTGTCTGCTAGTGTAAGTGAACTGAATACAAAGTCTTCCGCAGGTATTCAGTCTCTCTTAGATGGTTTTGCACAGCTTGATGCAAACAATGATGCACTTACAGGTGGTGCAGCACAGTTAAAGGCAAACAGCACAGCTCTTACAAGCGGTGCAGCAGCACTTCAGACTGGAGCAGGACAGCTGATCGAAGGACTGAATCAGTTAAGCACCCAGCTGACTGCAGGAGCAGGACAGCTTGCAGCAAACAGCCAGACCTTACGTGACGGCGCAGCAAGCTTAAAGAGTGGTATCGATACAGTAAAGAGCGGAACCGATAGTTTAAAGACTGGTACAGACAGCTTAAAGGGCGGAACTGACAGCTTAAAGACTGGTGCAGATAGCTTAAAGAGCGGAACAGACAGCTTAAAGGCTGGTACTGATACGTTAAAGACTGGTGCTGACAGCTTAAAGAGTGGTATCGACAGTGCAAAGAGTGGTATTGATACCTTAAAGAGCGGAACCGATAGCTTAAAGACTGGTACTGATAGCTTAAAGACTGGTGCAGGCACCTTAAGAACTGGTGTTGATTCTCTGAAGTCTGGTACAAGTGCATTGAGCAGTGGTGCAGATACCTTAAAGAGTGGAACCGATGATTTAAGAAAGGGAACACTTGACTTAAAGAGTGGTACTAAGACCTTAGCAGATGGTGTTGATGATCTGAAGGATGGTGCAGATACCTTATCTGACGCAAGTGATGATGTAGTAGATGGAATTGGTGAGCTGAAGGATGGCGCTGAGGAACTCAAGGACGGTATGCAGGAGTTCTACGATGAAGGAATTAGCAAGATCAAGGATCTGGCAGATGATAGCTTAACCGTTCTGCTTGACCGCTTAAAGGCTCTGACCTCCGATGAAATCGCATACGATACCTACAGTGGCAGAAGCGACGGTATGGATGGTTCTGTAAAGTTCATCATCGAGACGGACGAGATCGAAGCTGACGATAGCGAGGCAGATCAGGTCGAGGCAGAAACTGAAACAACACAGGAATAAAAGCAAAGCAAGTACAAACGAAAAAGCAAAATAATAAAATAAAACCATAACACCTCATATTCTTTAAAAAGAGACCGAATCCCAGATAAACATCTGTGGGTTCGGTCTCTTTGCAGTTGATGTAACAAATCAGGTAGTGGTAAGATAAGAAATGGACGGCTATCTCTTTACCGGAGAACCGGACATTGAGCCGTCCCTTTATGGAGAAGAAAAGCGTGAAACCTGCGGCGTATGCTGTGATCTTCGTGATGCGATGGAGATTCCAATGTTTCACGCTGTGTACGAAAAGGACAAGCCAATCTTTGGCATCTGCCGTGGCATTCAGAATATATGCATCTTGTCAATGAGAACAGCCGCAAGATTTTAAGACATTTTGTAAATGCGTGCGAGGAGTATATGGTTTCCTCAGCGAAGCCCCTCTAATACATTTTTATGAATTCGTTCGGAGAACTGCCAGTACTGGCGGCTCTCTTCTTCTGTAAAGCCACGCATACAGGCAGTTTCAAAATCAGCAATAGAAGCCTTTAGATCCTTGAGTACAGGCGTAGCGGTTGGCAGTAGATGAACCGAAAAGCGTCGCATTGGGAGCGGCTGGATAAAACCACGCGTTGAAAGATGCGAAAGCGACAGTGAGAGGATATGAAGCGGCAGCTGTGCATAGTTGGCAAGCTCCTTTTTCGTTGTAAAAGGAATCGGATTTTCAAGCGCCAGTAAAAGGCGGACATCGTCGAGTGTCAGACTGTGCTTGATCGCAGCGGATTCCAGATAGCGATAAAACAGCATCTTACTGCGGTAGGAATCAAGCAGAATGCCGTGGCCATTTAGTGCCTCAGGAGCAACACTCGTGCGCTCACTGCCTAACTTTTTCGAGCCAGGAAGGATGGATGGCATTACAAAGCCATCTTTTGCTGAGTCAATAAGGAAATGATAAATGCGCAGCCGATTTTTCTCATAATAGTCTTCATTAAAGGTATGCTTATAAAAGTTGTTATAATATTCAAAAATCTCCAGCTTCATCTTAACGGTATTGGAGATCGTCGCACTCTGACTGACAAGTGATCCCTTCGTCTTGACATAATAATAGATCGGAACCTTCAAGGCGATAAATCGCTCGGCATATCGAATATATTCCAGATTAAACATAAAATCTTCGCACCAGCTGATCTCGGCATTCATGCGAAGCGCATGCTCCTCAATAATGTCGCGGCGATACAGCTTATTCCAGATCACACCATAGTAAAAATCCGCCGGATTCTCCATCATATGGCGGGAAAACTCTTCCTTTGTAAGTACCGTATCTTCGTCAATATCCCCTTTTTGGGAGACACGTTCTCCATTTACCCGGTAAAAATCTGCGATTACAAGGTCGCAGTTATTCTGCTCGGCAGCGCGCACGAGCAGCTTTGTCGCATCTGGCGTGATCCAGTCATCACTGTCCAAAAATTGGATATACGTTCCGTGTGCCAGATTGAGCGCTGTATTTCGGGTGTCTGAGACACCACTGTTGTTTTTGTGAATGACATGGACGCGTGTATCAAGAGCGGCATACTCATCGCAGATTGCGCCAGAGTCATCCGTACTTCCATCGTCAACAAGAAAAAGTTCATAATCGGTAAAATCCTGATTTAAAATGCTGTCTGCACAGCGGCGAAGCGTTTTAGCCGCATTATATACAGGCACGATAATACTAACCTTAACAGACTTGAACAACCCCGCCCGACGTGTCGGACGAGGATTCCATTGCAGCCGTCAGGATT
>CAVFYJ010000117.1:0-9152 GCA_963626545.1 Acetatifactor sp.
GCTTTCATCTCGGTCATTGAATGGCCGAGGATTCCCGCGCCAGATTCCTAAAATACACAACAAGCGGCACGGCCAATGGATTTACCCCATCAGCTGTGCCGCATTTTTTATGAGAAAATTAAGCAAAAACAGCCCCGCTGCCACCCACATCTGCCAATTTTGATATCGAAAACCGCGAATACGCCCGCGTGACAAATAATGGATGCTCTGCCAAATAACAAACGTGACCATCCACGCTGCCAGATACACCACCGCCGGATGGTACAAAAAGCTGGCAAGAATCCGCCCATGAAGAAGTACCTTTACCGCACGCGTTCCGCCGCAGCCAGGGCAATACCAGCCCGTAAGGCGGTAAATATTGCATGGCGCGCCCTGTACAATCCAGTCAAGTCCAAGCACATGCGACAGCACCAGTCCCCCGAGCGCCAACACAATTCCTGCTATTAAAATGCAAAAGAGGACATCCTCTGTCCTCTCTGCACGATCTATCTCTTGATTTTTAAATGATCTTTGATTTTGACTTTTCATTTATTATTCTCAATCACTAGTATCGATCTTATCAAATCTTTCGATTGCAACAATTCATTCCAGCGCTACACTTACTTTACACTTACTTTGCCAGACGAATTACGCTGACAACTGGATACTGCTCGCAAAGTGCATCAAACTCATTTTCGTTCCATGTTGCGGTCAAAAGTCCAAACTCGCCGTCAATGCCTGCATTTACAACCTGAGTTGCCTTAAACTGTGCTGCTACCGCCTGTGCATCGTCTCCCTTTACACGTACAAAGTAGCTGTGAGTGGACGCATGATGGTCAGAAACTTCCATCTTGCCCGGCTCATACGGTGCAATCTCGGTTCCCTGCGGATTTCTTGCTGCGCTGACAACATCTGCAACAACGGCGGATGCGGTCGGAAGCTTTCCTGCTCCAGCGCCGTAGAACATCAAATCACCCATGCACTCGCCGCGTACAAGAACAGCATTCATGACATCATTTACAGCAAAGAGCGGATGCTCAGCGGTAATCATAACCGGGCATACCATTGCGCTGATGGTTCCGTCTGCATTCTTTGTGCTGGTTCCAAACAACTTAATGCGGCTGCCAAGAACCTTTGCGTAAGCAAAATCAGAGGAGGTAATCTTGGTGATACCTTCGGTGTAGACATCCTCGTAGTCTACATACTTACCAAATGCCAGAGAAGACAAAATGGCGATCTTTCTGCGCGCATCGTGTCCTTCAACGTCTGCTGCCGGGTTACGTTCCGCATAGCCTCTCTCCTGCGCATCCTCAAGAACAGCATCGTAATCAAGACCATCCTCGCTCATTTTGGTCAGCATATAGTTGGTGGTACCATTCAGAATACCGGTGATCTCGGTCACTGCATCGGAGGTGATGCAGGAAACAAGCGGGCGAATAATCGGAATGCCGCCGCCTACACTGGCCTCAAATAAAAAGTTTACGTGATGTGCCTTTGCAATCTCAAGAAGCTCTGGGCCGTGTGCGGCAACAAGCTCCTTATTGGAGGTGGCAACATGCTTTCCTGCCTCAAGGCATGCCTTTACGAAGGCATACGCCGGCTTTGTTCCTCCCATTGTCTCGACAACAATGGAAATCTCCGGATTCTGTGTAATCAGGTTAATGTCCTTTACCACCTTGTTTTCCATCACATCGCCAGGAAAATCACGAAGATCCAGCACGCACTCTGGCACGATTTCATCTCCTGCCTTCTTTGCGATCGTTTCTTTATTTTTCAGCAATACCTGTACGACTCCTGAACCGATATTTCCATATCCTAATACTGCTACCTTAATCATACTTATGTCCAACCTTTCCAGTTATCAGTTATGCATTTTTCAGCTTTGAGGTTAATTTCGATGTTCTTTTTAAGACTCTTCCAAAGTTATTTTTATTCTCCAGTGTCCTCAGATACCTTCTCGCCAGTCGACAGCCATCTCAGATAAGCACTGATAAACAGATCAATGTCGCCGTCAAGCACTGCACCTGCGTTTCCGCTGCTGGCTCCGGTACGATGATCCTTTACCATGGTGTATGGCTGAAGTACGTAGGAACGAATCTGGTTACCCCATGCGATGTCCTTTACCTCACCACGAATGCCGGAAATCTTCTCCGCATTCTCCTGCTGTTTTAACATATACAGCTTTGCCTTTAACATCTGCATTGCCTTATCCTTGTTCTGGAACTGGGAACGCTCATTCTGACAGGTAACAACGATACCAGTCGGAAGATGGGTGATTCGGATTGCAGATGAAGTCTTGTTGATGTGCTGTCCACCGGCACCACTAGAACGGTAAGTATCGATACGCAGATCGTCATCGTTGATCTCAACATCCAGATCTTCCTCGATCTCTGGCATAACATCGCAGGAAACGAAGGAAGTCTGACGCTTTCCTGCCGCGTTAAACGGGGAAATACGAACCAGTCTGTGAACACCCTTCTCAGACTTTAAATAACCATATGCATTCTCGCCGTTTACCTGGAAGGTAACCGACTTGATACCAGCCTCATCGCCGTCAAGCATATCAAGAACCTCAACGGAGAAGCCCTTGCGGTCTGCATAACGGGTATACATACGGTACAGCATACCAGACCAGTCACAGGCCTCGGTACCACCGGCACCTGCATTCAGACGGATGATGGCATTGTTCTTATCATACTCGCCATTTAACAGTGTGCTTAATCGAAGCGCCTCCAGATTGGTGATGAACTCGTCAAGAGACTCCTGAATGACCGGAATTACCTCCGGATCATTCTCCTCATAGCCCATCTCAATCAGCTCATTGATATCATCATGCTGGGTGGACAGGGCGGTGTAACTCTTTACCGTGTCCTCCAGACTCTTTAATTCTCTTGTCATTTTCTGAGAACGCTCTGGGTCATCCCAGAAATCAGCAGCTTCCATGTAGCGCTGAAGCTCGGCAATTCTCTCTTTTTTGGCGTCCAGATTCAAAGAAGCACCAAGCTCCTTTAACATCGGAACATAAGTAGACAGTGTATACTTAAACTGATCTAACTCAACCACTTTTCTTCCTCAACTTTCTTTTCTAGCTTGGTGGTACCAAACGAATCTGGCACCACCATTTTCCTACATTATACAAACGATTTCGAGCCGCATCTTGCTTCCTCTTTGCTCTGAATCGTCACAATTATTCTGCGAAGCGGCCGCAGCACTGCTTGTACTTCTTACCAGAACCGCATGGGCACGGATCGTTTGGCTGAATCTTCAGTGCATTTCTGCGAACCGGAGCCTTTACGCCGCTGTCATCCTTGTTGGTTCCTGTTACCTTAGCCACCTGCTCACGCTCCTCTGGCTTCTCAACCTTAACGTGGAACATCATCTTAACGGTATCCTCGCGGATGCTTGCCATCATCTCGTTGAACATGTCGTAACCAGCCATCTTATACTCATTCAGCGGGTCACGCTGTGCATATGCCTGAAGACCGATACCCTGACGAAGCTGATCCATGTCGTCGATGTGATCCATCCACTTGCGGTCGATGGTCTTTAACAGAACAACGCGCTCGGCCTCTCTCATGCTCTCTGGATCCGGGAACTCCTTCTCCTTATCGGCATAAGCCTGAAGTGCCATCTCGGTAAGGGTCTCCTTGAGTGTGGCCTTCTTCATGTTCTTGATCTCATCGGCAGACGGCATATATTCGGTAAGCGGAATAATGGAACGCAGTTCGATATTTAACTGTGCGAAATCCCAATCCTCCGGTGCCTGCTCGTCGGAAATCGTGCGATCTACGGTCTGGCTGACGATATCCTTTACCATCTTTAAGACAACATCCTTCATGCTCTCGCCATCGAGAACCTGACGACGCTCCTTGTAGATGATCTCACGCTGCTCGTTCATGACCTCGTCATACTTTAATACATTCTCACGAATACCGTAGTTGTTGCCCTCGATCTTCTTCTGTGCCTTCTCGATTGCGGAAGTCAGCATCTTGTGCTCGATCTGCTCGCCATCCTGAACGCCGAGTGCATTGAACATGCTCATGATCTTCTCGGAACCAAACAGACGCATCAGATCATCCTCGAGGGAGATATAGAAGCGTGATTCACCCGGGTCACCCTGACGACCGGCACGACCTCTTAACTGGTTGTCGATACGTCTGGACTCGTGGCGTTCAGTACCGATGATCTTTAATCCGCCAAACTTTCTGGACTCCTCGTCAAGCTTAATATCGGTACCACGACCTGCCATGTTGGTTGCGATGGTAACAGAACCATGCACACCAGCACCGGCAACAATCTGAGCCTCTAACTCATGATACTTTGCATTTAATACGTTGTGCGGAATACCGCGTCTCTTTAACATACCGCTTAAGAGCTCGGAAGTATCGATGTTTACAGTACCGACAAGTACTGGCTGTCCCTTCTTGTAGGTCTCCTCAACCTCATCGCAAACAGCCTTATA
This sequence comes from Acetatifactor sp., assembly GCA_963626545.1. Taxonomy (GTDB): domain Bacteria; phylum Bacillota; class Clostridia; order Lachnospirales; family Lachnospiraceae; genus Anthropogastromicrobium. The sequence goes on from CAVFYJ010000117.1 coordinate 4,442, forward strand.
CTTTTCCTTCTTTGTCTTATAAACGGCATCCTGATGGTCGATACGTGCGATCGGCTTATTGGTCGGGATCTCAACAACGTCCATGCCGTAGATGTTACGAAACTCCTTCTCCTCCGTCAGCGCTGTACCGGTCATACCACACTTTTTGTCAAATTTATTGAAGAAGTTCTGGAAGGTAATGGTCGCAAGTGTCTTGCTCTCTCTCTTTACCTTTACATGCTCCTTCGCCTCGATTGCCTGATGCAGACCATCGGAATAACGTCTACCCGGCATAATACGTCCGGTAAACTCATCGACGATCAAAATCTCATCATCCTTTACAACGTAATCCTGATCACGGAACATCATATAGTTTGCCTTCAGTGCCATGATCATATTATGCTGAATCTCAAGATTCTCTGCATCGGCAAGATTTTCAATATGGAAGAACTGCTCTACCTTGTGAACACCCTGCTCGGTTAAGTTGATGGTCTTATCCTTCTCGCTGACAACGAAATCGCCAGTCTCGGTGATCTCCTCACCCATCAGCGCATTCATCTTGGAGAACTCTGCACTTGCCTCGCCCTTTTCCAGACGCTTTGCTAAGATATCGCAGACTTCGTACAGCTTGGTGGACTTTCCACTCTGACCAGAAATGATAAGAGGAGTTCTCGCCTCATCGATCAAAATGGAGTCGACCTCATCGATGATCGCATAGTGAAGGCCTCTCATTACGAGCTGCTCCTTATATACGACCATGTTATCACGAAGATAATCAAAACCGAGCTCATTGTTTGTTACATAAGTGATATCGCAGTTATATGCTGCTCTTCGCTCATCATTGTTCATGCTGTTTAAAACACAGCCAACGGTCAGACCGAGGAAACGATGAACCTTTCCTTCGTTCTCGGCATCACGCTGTGCTAAATAGTCGTTAACGGTAACGACATGAACACCCTCGCCTGCCAGTGCGTTTAAATAAGAAGGAAGTGCTGCCACGTTGGTCTTTCCTTCACCAGTCCTCATCTCAGCGATACGACCCTGATGCAGTACGATACCGCCCGTTAGCTGAACCGGATAATGCTCCTCGCCCAACACTCTTCTGGAGGCCTCACGAACTGTAGCGAAGGCTTCCGGAAGGATATCATCCAGTGTCTCGCCCTTTGCAAGGCGCTCCTTAAATTCTACTGTCTTATGCTGAAGTTCCTCATCTGACAGTGCGACCCACTGCTCACGCATACCGAGGATCTTGTCCACGATTGGCTTGATACGCTTAAGCTCATGCTGGCTGTGAGTACCAAAGATCTTGTTTATGAATCCCATATTTGCCTCCTAATACATACCGATAGTACAACAGGTTAATTCTATCATTTTTCCTATAAGAATTCAACCCATTTTTTGTGAATGGGTATTGGGTGAATGTATAAAAGATGTATAAAAATTCTCAAAAATAAGTCAAAATTATATTTACAAAATCAGTTTTCAGTGGTATACTCCTAGTAAATAAATAAAGACAGTTTTTATTTATTTCTATGATTCTATCGGAAGGAGCTGATTGTATGAAGTATATCATTACAGGAAGAAATATCGAGGTCACTGAGGGCCTGAAATCAGCAATTTATGAAAAGATCGGAAAACTGGAGCGCTATTTTACACCGGATGCGGAAATTCACGTTACATTAAGCGTTCAGAAGGATCGGCAGAAAATCGAGGTTACGATCCCTGTTAAAGGAAGCCTGATTCGTGCAGAGCAGGCAAGTTCGGATATGTATGTTTCGATCGATTTAGTGGAAGAAATCATTGAGCGCCAGCTTAGACGCTATAAGACAAGATTGATCGCCAAGGAGCAGGATGGCGGCGACTTCTCAAATGCCTTCATTGAGGAGGAAGAGGATGTTGCCGAGGAAGCTGAGGGCATCAAGATCGCTCGTGAGAAGCGTTTCCCGATGAAGCCGATGAATCCAGAAGAGGCTTGCTTACAGATGGAGCTTTTGGGACATAACTTCTTTGTATTCTACAATTGCGATGAGGATCGCGTAAATGTTGTTTATAAGAGAAAGGATGGCTCCTACGGCCTGATTGGACCTGAGTTCTAACTTACATTAATAAAAAAGAATTAGGAGCATTCCCGAAAGGGGATGCTCCTTTTTGCGGTTTGCATTTTATTCTTGATTTGCTTTGCAGAGCCGTGCAATCGTGCTGATCAGCTTTTCGATCTGAAGCGGCTTTGTCAAATGTGTGAGGTGCACTGTCTATAAACAAATCAAGTGCTTCTTTTCCGTTGCTGACAGTCGTAACCTCTGCCCCAGCATCGCTAAGCAACATCTGTGCAATTTCTGCGTTTAACTCATTGTCCTCGACAAGCAGTAAATGCAGTCCCTCAATAGTGGTATTTTCCGCTGCCGTCTCTGCTTCTATTTTTGATTTTTCTGATGGAATCTCTGGCTCATTTGCTATCTTAAATGGAATCGTAATCACAAATGTTGAGCCTATCCCCTCTTTACTGGTAATCTCAATCGTTCCATCCATCTTATCAAGCAGGTTCTTTACAATCGTCATACCAAGTCCTGTTCCCATATACACACTTCTCGCGTCAGAGCACTCCTGCACAAACGGATCAAAGATATGCTTTAAGAACTCCTCACTCATGCCAATTCCCGTATCACGGATTGTCCAACGGTATGTAACCATCTCGTTTTGTGTTCCAAGACATTCTATTGATGTGGAAATGCTTCCGTTTTCTTTGTTATATTTGATACAGTTTCCATAAATGTTTAGAAAAATCTGACGCAAATGCAATGGGCTTCTGTACACCCATAAAATGGGACATTCCATGTGATCTGCCTGAAATGTGATTCCTTTTTCGATCGCACGCTCTTCAATGATCGTCCACACCTCTTTGGATAACGTTGCCAGACAAAATGGCTCATCGATCAGCGTTGTCTCATCGTCCTCAAGCTTACTCATCTGCAGCACATCGTTAATCAGCGAAAGCAAATGCTGTGCTGATACCATGATTTTTTTATGATTTGCTTCAATCAGCTCACGATCATCGAAATGAGCCTCGTTGATCTTTAACAGCCCCACAATGCCATTTAACGGTGTTCGGATATCATGACTCATACGTGACAGAAAACGAGTCTTCGCCTCATTTGTCTGACGCAGCTGTTGATTCTTGCACCTCATCTGAACGGAATACACGACCATTAGCAATGCCGCAACGACTAATGCCATGACTGTGCCGATTGCCACACTAACTTGCACTGGATGATGCGTAATATAACGACTGATTGTCTGACTTTCGTCGTGCTTATTTCCAATATCCAGATACGCAGTCTTTGCCAGAATTGAAAGGTTACTCCAACCGAAAGCGAAAATCCATTCATTGCCTGAATCAGAGCACCCTTTGCCTGTCCGTCCCTGCTATGCCGTCATCGCTCGGGTAGGTAACATACTCCATCTCCCAACCAGTGTACTCTGAAATCTTCTCCAAGTAGTCGTAGTTGTAACCGAAAACTCGACCATTATGATCAATTGAGCTCATTCCGGCCTGCTCTGGAAACGCGACACGGACGATGCGCCTTTCGCTTGCATTGACACTTGGATTTTCCTGTGCGGCTGTCAAATTGGCAGCGGTGCCGGGCAAAATAAGAGCCAGTATCATTGTGATAAGCAGAAGATTCTTTATTTTTCTGCTTGTGTTTTTATATACGTTTTTATGTACGTTTTTTCATTTTTATTTCAAGTACTTTTGGCACTCCTTCTCAAGCTCCTGCCATACCGGATACTCCGCACCCTGCTCATCAAAGAACTGTTTCAGATCTCGATTCAGTGCGCTCATTTCGTCAATCGCATTCATGGCATGATCAGAAGCACAAATCTTTCCAAGACCGGTAGCACACATGAGTCGGAAAAACCTCAAACAAGTCTTTCGATACGCATCTCCTTCAAACTCCTTGTCAGCCGCTGGTAAGATCTCATGTCCAGCGTTCTTTATCGCCCGGTAAGCTTCAATATTCGCATCAATCATTCGGCTCAGGTATGGTATGTTGCCCTTTAATTTTTTCAAATTGCCATCTGTTTTGTAGCAGGCAAACGCAACTGGCATAACAAATGCAGCGTGGCAAAGAAGATAATCCTCCATATTGGGCTCATAGGCTACTTTGTATTTTGTACCCTTGAAAATCTGACTGATCAGCTTCTTATTTGAAGGCGCCCCCACAAGAGGACCAATCGTAATTTTTTTTAAATCAACGGATGCTACTCGATCACTCTCCCGATGTCCCGCCGAACTTGCAAAAGCAAAAAGGGCATTCTTATTCGGCAGCAAAGCGGCAAGCTCTTTTGCGCGCACATTATTACCAACAAACACAATATTCTTTGTTTTGTTTGCCTTCAAGTCTTCTAGAATTGAATCAATTTGTGTGTAACGCACAACGACGAAAATCACATCGTATGTATCATCGGACGTAAGCTTTGTCACAACTGGAATATGACTGACCGATACGCGTGGAGAAAACTTATCCTTGATTCGCAGTCCGTTCTTTTGAATCTCCTCTGCCCAGCTTCCTCGCGCAAGCAATGTTACATCTTTTCCTGCCCGGAACAAATTTCTTGCCAGATTGCAGCCGAGTACACCTGCACCGAATACTAAAATTTTCATAATCACGCCTCCTGTGGTCAATAACTCGGTCATAGAATGGCCGAGCATGCAAAGTTTTCCTTGAATGCC
>CAVFYJ010000118.1:0-9028 GCA_963626545.1 Acetatifactor sp.
CATGTGTACGCCTGTATTTAAATGAAAATGGGGGAGATAGCGAATTTATAGGAGTCTATCGCCTTGATAGGGACAGCCACTTACTTAAACCTGTGAAAATTTTTTACCGGAATTAACAAAGGAGACCAAAGATGCAGGTAATTTGCAATACAGAGGATTTTCAGATCACAGAGAAGACCGCCGTCACGCTCGGCAAATTCGATGGAATCCACAAAGGGCATCAGCGTCTTCTAAATACCCTGCTTGAAAAGAAAAAGCAGGGGCTAAAGACCGTAGTATTTACTTTCTTCGTGCCACCAATTCCGGGACGCGAAGATGCACGTCAGCTGACACCAAACGATGAGAAAAAAGAATTCATCGAATCCTACGGAATTGACTACCTGATCGAATACCCCTTTACCGAGAAGGTGCGTCACACCGATCCGCGTGTGTTCGTTCAGGACATTTTGTGCAAGAAAATTGGGGCAGCCTTCGTTGCCGCAGGATCAGATTTTTGTTTTGGCTATGAGCGAAAAGGAAATGTTGCACTCTTAGAAGAAATGGCTCATGAGTGTGGCTATGAATTTGAAGTATTTGATAAGGTTTCCTACAAGGGAGAGCCAATCAGCAGCAGCCGTATTCGTGAAGCCATAAGTGAAGGTCGCATGGAAGATGCCATGGACATGCTTGGACGGCCATTTTCACTTTCAGGAACGGTCATTCATGGAAAATCCATTGGTCACACAATCGGTTTTGCGACAATGAATCTTACATGGCCAGAAGAAAAGCTGCTTGTGCCAGTTGGTGTTTATTTCTCAAAGGTACAGATTGGAGGAAATTCCTATGAGGCCATCACCAATGTTGGTCATCGTCCTACCGTTGAAAAAGATGCCACAAAATCTGATTTACTTTTAGAGTCCCATCTGCTACAATATAACAAAATGGCGTATGGGGAGCAGATAGAGGTAAGCTTCTTTCACTACGAGAGGCCAGAAGTTCGTTTTTCCGGGCTTGATGCGTTGAAAAAACAGCTTCAAACCGACTCATGTGCGTGCCACGCCTACTTTGAAGAGAGGGGAAACGATGGAAAACAGGAAGGATTCAGCGAAAAAAAAGCGTAAAGGCTCCGGCAATGGCTTACTGATCGCGGCAGTACTGCTGACGATACTGTTTTTAGCAGGAGTCATGAGCCTTGGTGCCTTGTATTATCTGGAGAAGAACAAGGCAAAACCACAGAGCATTCCAAACAAAGTCACAGAGGCAGCTGTCACTGCAAATGCTTCTATGGAAGAGACAAAGACAGAGCCTGCAACAAATGAGCCGAGCACAAAGGCTTCGCAGGGGGGGAATACTTCTCAGGAAGCAAACAGTGAAGCGTCATCGGAATCGGAAAAAGATTCTGAGAGTGAATCTGAGCTTGCGATGTCTTCTGAGGCAGAAGAACCGACGAGTGAAAACGAATCGGAGTCATCTGAGGAAGCATCCTCTGAGGAGGAGAGCACCGAAGAGGGATCCACCGAGAGCGAAGAGGTACGTCAGGCAAAGGAAGCCGTTCTTGACAAGTATACCAACCTCGGTATGATTACCGGTGTGCGCAATTACTTAAATATGAGAAAAGGTCCGTCAACGGATTATGAGATCTGCGGCGTTATCTTTAAAAACTGCGCAGTTGAGATCTTAGAGGAAAACGATGGCTGGATGAAGATCGAGTCTGGCGGTGCGACCGGCTACGTTTCGGCTGAGTATGTTACGACAGGAAAGGAAGCAAGAAAGCTTGCGCTTTCCAGCATGAAGTACATGGCAGAGATTCTGACGGAGTCTGTTGATGCGCTGTATGAGCCAAAGGAAGGCTCGGATGTCATTACGACCTTCTTTAAGGGTGAACGCTACGATATCAATGGCGAGACCAAGGACTGGGTTGAAATCGAGGCCGTTACTGAGCTGTCCGGTTATGTAAAGCGAGAGAATGTTTCTACCGGCTATTTCCTCGACGAGGCAATCTATTTCTCACTTGATGGTGTGTCTGAAACACGTCAAGATTTGATTCGAAAGGCATTCGAGTATTATGGTGGTAGCTATATATGGGGTGGCAAGGAATTGACACCAGAGGGTAGTGTCGACTGCTCCGGTTATACAATGTGTCTATATAAGATATTTGGCGTGCTGCTTCCGGAATTTTCTGGTGCACAGGCAGAGGTTGGTGTAACCGTCAATGAGGATACCATTCGTCCGGGCGATCTGATTTTCTATGTCGGTCGTTACCCGGGTGTGATCGGTCATGTCGCAATTTACATCGGAAATGGTAAGATCATCCATGCGGCATCTGAGTCAAAGGGTATCTGTGTCAGCAGCTGGAAATATTGTCCGCCAGTCATCATGAAAAATGTGATGGGAGATTGATAAAAAACCTTTGACAAAGAGAAAATTATGTGCTAGTATATCACATGTATGCGCCATGCCCCAGCAACAGGATACTCCAACCATTGCCTGGGTAGAGGTCAGAATAAAAAATATTAGGAGGAACTAACAATGATTTCCAAGGAAAAGAAAGCTGAAATTATCGCTGCTTACGGCAGAACACCAGAGGACACCGGATCACCGGAGGTTCAGATCGCAATTTTAACAGCACGTATCGCTGAGCTGACCGCTCATCTGCAGAACAACCCGAAGGATCATCATTCCAGAAGAGGTCTGCTGATGATGGTAGGACAGAGAAGAGGTATGCTGGACTACTTAAAGAGCAAGGATATCGAGGCTTACCGTACCTTAATCGAGAAGTTAGGTATCAGAAAGTAATCAACAAACGTAACTTGATTAGGGTGGAGAAATCCACCCTATATCTATATCTGAATAGTTACTGGCAGAAGTCAATCCGAGACCGCTCAAGAACAGATAAGCCCTGTTTATCTGCTGTTTAGTAGTTTCGGCTCCTTCTGCAGGAAAGACAAACAGTGTGCAAAAAAGCACAGGAATGAGGACAGTATGTATAAGAGTTATTCTATGGAACTCTGCGGCCGTACCCTTACGGTTGATGTAGGCAGAGTAGCAGCCCAGGCAAACGGCGCTGCATTTATGCATTATGGCGATACTGTTGTATTATCTACAGCAACAGCATCCGAAGAACCAAGAGACGGGATTGATTTCTTCCCGCTTAGCGTAGAGTATGAGGAGAAGATGTATGCAGTTGGAAAGATTCCAGGCGGTTTCAATAAGAGAGAGGGAAAGGCAAGTGAGCATGCCATCCTGACCTCCCGTGTCATTGACCGTCCGATGCGTCCGCTTTTCCCGAAGGATTACCGCAACGACGTTACCTTAAATAACATGGTTATGAGTGTTGATCCGGACTGCAGCCCGGAGATCACCGCAATGCTTGGTTCTGCAATCGCAACTTGCATTTCCGATATCCCGTTTGACGGCCCGACTGCCAGCACCAGAGTTGGTATGGTTGACGGCGAGCTCGTATTCAACCCGACCAGCGCACAGAGAGCCGTATCCGATCTGGAGCTGACCGTTGCCTCCACCAGAGACAAGGTTATCATGATCGAGGCTGGTGCAAATGAGATCCCAGAGGCAAAGATGATCGAGGCTATTTTTGCTGCTCATGAGATCAACCAGAAGATCATCGTTTTCATCGACACCATCGTTGCTGACTGTGGAAAGCCGAAGCATTCCTATCAGTCCTACGACGTAGATGCAGAGCTTTGGGAAGATATGACTTCCTTCATTCCAGGTGTAGAGATGGAAGAGGCTGTATTTACCGATGTAAAGCAGGTTCGTGAGGAGAACATCCGTGTATTAAAGGAGAAGCTCAAGGAGCGTTATGAGCAGACTCATCCAGAGTGGATTCCGATGCTCGGCGAGGCTCTCTACAAGTATCAGAAGAAGACCGTTCGTAAGATGATCTTAAAGGATCACAAGAGACCAGACGGCAGAGCAATCACTCAGATTCGTCCGTTAGCAGCAGAGGTTGACATGATCCCGAGAGCACACGGTTCCGCTATGTTCACCAGAGGACAGACTCAGATCTGTGACGTTGTAACTCTGGCACCGCTGTCTGAGGCTCAGAAGATCGATGGTTTAGATGAGAACGAGACAAGCAAGCGTTACATGCATCAGTACAATTTCCCGGCTTACTCCGTAGGTGAGACTAAGGTTTCCAGAGGCCCGGGAAGACGTGAGATTGGTCATGGTGCACTGGCTGAGCGTGCACTGGTTCCGGTTCTTCCGACACCAGAAGAGTTCCCATATGCAATCCGTGCCGTATCCGAGACCTTCGAGTCCAACGGTTCCACTTCTCAGGCTTCCATCTGTGCATCCTGTATGGCACTTATGGCAGCAGGTGTTCCGATCAAGTCCATGGTTGCAGGTATTTCCTGTGGTCTGGTTACTGGTGATACTGATGACGATTACATCGTACTGACCGATATCCAGGGTCTTGAGGACTTCTTCGGCGATATGGACTTCAAGGTAGCTGGTACTCACAAGGGTATCACTGCAATCCAGATGGATATCAAGATCCACGGTCTGACAAGAGCCATCATCGAGGAGGCAATTGCCAGAACAAGAGAGGCAAGATTCTACATCATGGATGAGGTTATGTCCAAGGCAATCGCAGAGCCAAGAAAGACCGTTGGCAAGTATGCTCCGAAGATCGAGATGATGACCATTGATCCGTCCACCATTGGTGATGTTGTTGGAAAGCAGGGTAAGGTGATCAACCGTATTATCGCGGAGACTGGCGTTAAGATTGACATTACCGATGACGGAAATGTTTCCATCTGTGGTACCGATGCAGACATGATCGCAAAGGCAATGAAGACCATCGAGATCATCACCAGCGATTTCGAAGAAGGACAGGTTCTTGAGGGTACTGTTATCAGTATCAAGGACTTTGGCGCATTCCTTGAGTTTGCACCGGGCAAGGAAGGTATGGTTCATATCTCCAAGCTGTCTGACAAGCGTGTTGAGAAGGTTGAGGACGTTCTTTCCTTAGGACAGGTTGTAAAGGTTGTATGCCTGGGCAAGGATAAGATGGGCAGATTCAGCTTCAGCATGAAGGACGTAAAGTAATTAAAACTTCTTATAAAAGTAACTATTCAGAGCCGCACCTCGATTCCGCTACGCTCCATCTCGTTGTGGTTTCTCGCCATATGAAATTGCATGAAAAAATACTCATTCATGCAAGCATGATTCGTACTTTTCCTTACAATTTCGCATGGCTCTGAATAGTTACAAATAAGATGCCAGGGTCAGAAGCCTTTGACCTGTGGCAGTCGGGAAAAAGATGTTGTTGAATTTCGGCAGCATCTTTTTCCACTTTCAAGCAGACGACAAATGAGACAAACAGGTGCAGATGAGTTCACAAAAAAGCAATCGAGAACAAGACAAGATAAGAAAGGCATGGTTTTTGTATGGAAAAGTTACTGAGCATTATTTCCAGAGAGGTTGGGGATGCATTTGAGGCGTGTGGTTACGAGCGTGAGCTCGGACGTGTCACCGTATCCAACCGCCCGGATCTGTGTGAGTACCAGTGCAACGGCGCAATGGCTGGCGCAAAGAAGTACCACAAGGCTCCGTTTATGATCGCAGATGAGGTGGCCCAAAAGCTGCAGTCCTCTATAGTATTAAAGGATGTGGCATCGGTAAAGCCGGGATTTTTAAATTTCAATCTGGACAATGAATATCTGGCATCCTATGTTAATCAGATGAAGACAAGTGAGAAGCACGGAATCGAGCTGTCCGCACCGGAAAAGATCGTAATCGACTACGGCGGACCAAACGTAGCAAAGCCGCTTCATGTTGGTCACTTACGTTCTGCAATTATCGGAGAGAGCGTAAAGAGAATCCTTCGCTATGCAGGAAATGAGGTCATCGGTGATGCACATTTAGGTGACTGGGGACTTCAGATGGGTCTGATCATCGCCGAGTTAAAGGAGAGAAAGCCAGAGCTGGTTTACTTTGATCCAAATTACGAGGGCGAGTATCCAGAGGAGGCTCCATTTACCATTTCTGAGTTAGAGGAGATCTATCCGTGCGCAAGCGGTAAGGCAAAGGTAGACGAGGAGTTTGCAAAGCGCGCTCATGATGCAACTGTTCTGCTGCAGCACAAGGATCGTGGCTACACCGCCATCTGGAACCACATTTTGAATGTTTCCATCGAGGATCTGAAGAAGAATTACAGCAAGCTGAATGTTGACTTCGATCTGTGGAAGAAGGAGAGCGATGCACAAGCCTATATTCCAGACATGGTTCAGATGTTAAAGGATAAGGGACTGGCTTACATTTCAAACGGTGCACTCGTTGTTGACGTTGCAAAGCCAGAGGACACAAAGGAAGTTCCGCCGTGTATCATCTTAAAGTCAGACGGTGCAAGCCTTTATCAGACAACCGATCTTGCAACCATCGTAGAGAGAGAGAAGTTGTTCCAGCCGAATCATATCATCTATGTTGTTGATAAGCGTCAGGAAATGCACTTTACTCAGGTATTCCGTGTATCCAGACTGGCAAACCTTGTTCCAGAGGAGACAAAGCTTCAGTTCTTAGGTTTTGGTACCATGAATGGAAAGGACGGTAAGCCGTTTAAGACAAGACAGGGCGGCGTTATGCGTCTGGAGCACTTAATCCGTGACATCAACGATGCTGTTTATGACAAAATCATGGCAAGCCGTGATGAGGACGAGGAGACTGCACGCGAGAATGCAAAGATCATCGGTCTTTCTGCAATTAAGTATGGCGATCTGTCCAATCAGGCTTCTAAGGATTACGTCTTTGATGTTGACCGTTTCACCTCCTTCGAGGGAAATACTGGTCCGTACATCCTGTACACCATCGTAAGAATCAAGTCCATCTTAAAGAAGTTTGGTGCAGATGTACCGAAGACCATCACCGCACCGGACGGCGCAGCACAGAAGGCGCTGATGCTCGATATGACCAGATTTGCCGATGTCTTTGCACAGGCAAGCGCCGAGTATGCACCGCATAAGCTGTGCGCGTATATCTATGATCTTGCAAACGACTTTAACCGTTTCTATCACGAGACCAAGATTTTGGCAGAGGAAGATCAGGAGAAGAAGAACGGCTACATCGCGCTGATTTCTTACTGCAAGGACATTTTAGAGACCTGCATTGATCTGTTAGGATTTAGTGCACCTAATAGGATGTAAATAATATAAATAGTAAAAACCTTTAGTATATGGGGAGAAGTATGGAGAAAACCTACGAAATGCTGCAGCAGTATGCGGTAAACTCTTTGGAATATCAGAAAGGACGTGCACTTCATCAGCGTGGACAGGCAGCCCTGTCAAACGCTGAGGAGGCACATGGAAGAACACAGATCCAGGCGACGGTGCGCGATTTGAGCAGACGCTATGACGTGGAGGTTGCGATTCAGTCCTCTGGATTGGCGTCGGACGGCAACTGGGGGGACTTTGCGATTGAGGAATCCTCCTGCTCGTGCGGTGAGTACCATACACCGGGGAAGCTTTGCCGTCATGAGGTCGCGGCGATTTTGCAATATTTTTGCGAGGGTGCGCTGGTATCAAGTGTTCATACTTCAGCTGCCTGCATCAGCATGATTCAGGCGTATGAGAAACGCTACACGCTGCAGTATCAAAAATCCAAAATTTCAGATGTAAAGGTAGTGCCAAGATTTGTGGCGGAGGGAAAGAAGATCGGACTGGAATTTTTTGCCGGAACGCGTCATCTTTATCCAATCCGCGATCTGACCGCTTTTAAACAGAGCTACCAGAAGGGAGAGGACATCTCTTTTGGCAAGCAGCTTTCGTATCCAAACTGCGAGTACTCGTATGATGCGGATTCGGCAACACTCATTCAGGTTATTTGTCTGCAAATTGATTCGTATCTGAACCACTGGTCTCAGCAGGAAAAGTACACGTTCGACCGCAAGATCGCAAGTGTTGAGCTCGAGGAGGGCTTTGCAGATCTGTATATGAAGGCCTTTTGTGGACGAGAGCTTGAGTTGACGGAGGAAGGCAAGAGCCGCACGGTTCATGTCGTAAAGGAAAATCCGCAGGTCAAGCTGATCTTAGAGAAGAAGGGAAAAGATGGTGCAAGGCTGTGGCTTCCAGATAAGTGGAAGCTGGCAGAGGGTAACCGCCATATCTATCTGTTCGGTGAGGATAAGGTCTACATCTGTGATGAGTATTATAGCCGTGCGCTGCGAATCTTTTATCGAAATCTGCTTCAGGTTGCCTATCCGGGAAGCGGCTATTTGGATATCAATAACAGCGATTTTCCGCCGTTTATCCATTACGTGCTTCCAGAGCTTCAGGAAAACATTGATTTAGAGTGCCGCGATCTGTCGTTAGAGGAGTTTGTTCCGCCGATGCTTCAGGTACACTTTACCGTCAATATGTGGGATATCCTCGAGTTAAAGGTGGAGGTTCACTATGGTAAGCGAAAGGTGCGTATCGGTGAGAAATCCGATGACAATCTGGTTCGCGATGTGGAGAAGGAGCAGACATTGAAGAGTCTGTTGGAAAGCTATCTGCCAGAACCTGAGAAGAACTCAGAGGGCGATTTTGATGATGCTGAGCGTTACATCGTCGAAAAAGAGGATGCGATTGGTCGTTTCTTAGAGTTTTGTCTGCCACAGCTGTATTCGTTTGGAAGTGTGGACTTAGAAGATGGACTAGTTGATTTTCGCTTTGATGAAGCACCAAAGATCAAGGCTGGAATGCGCTTTATGGATCATTTCTTGGAGCTTGGCTTTGAGAGTGACGGCTTGAGTGAGCGACAGCTAAAAGATGTGCTTCGTGCGTATCACGAAAAGCAGCACTATCATCGCCTCGAGGATGGCCGTATCTTAAAGCTCGATGAGGATTTTGCCGATCAGTTGGCAGAATTTGAGGATGTCATGGACATTGATGCCCGCGAGGCCGTGGACAAGCCGGTAAGCCTTCCGGGATATCGTTTCTTATTTGCGGATGAGATGCTTCAGTCCATGCAGGGCGTTGATTACCAGCCAGGTCGTGAGATTCGCGATATGGCAGAGCGCATGAAACGAACTGAAATGGAACTTTACCCGGTT
>CAVFYJ010000119.1:0-8853 GCA_963626545.1 Acetatifactor sp.
GAGTCGTAGTTAATACGGAGGAATTTGTGAATAAGCTGGTGCTTGCCAGATAGAACACATGCATCACATGAGAACGGAGGTGGGATGCGGATGGAATGGACGGACTGTAACGTAAGCGGAATGACGATATAGATTAGGAGACTTGTAAAAGATGGCATTAGAGGAAGCAAAGGCATATTTAGAGAGCAAAGGATTTGGCGATCGGATCCGGATTTTTGAGGTATCTAGCGCTACGGTGGAGTTGGCAGCGGCTGCAGTTGGAACGGAACCGGCCAGGATTGCGAAATCGCTGACGTTTATGGTAGATACCCAACCTGTAATGATCATTGCAGCAGGGGACGCTAAGGTCAGCAACAGTAAATACAAGGCGTTTTTTCATAAAAAGGCGAAGATGCTGACAAAGGAAGAAGTGCATGTGTTGATCGGCCATGATGTTGGCGGGGTATGTCCTTTTGGTATTAAGGATGGTGTGGATGTTTATCTGGATGTTTCGCTGCAGCGGTTTGACAAAGTTTATCCGGCGTGTGGTAGTTCCAACAGCGCTGTGGAATTGACGCCGGAGGAGTTGGCAGCACTTTCCAAACACAAAGCATGGATTGATGTTTGCGTAGTTTGAGGAACCGAAAAGGCAAGAAGGAACAACGGAAATGGGAACAATGACATTGTATCACGGAACTACCGATAAAATTGTAATGCCACGATATGGCGGTGGAGACGATAAGCATGACTATGGCAGAGGATTTTATCTTACAGAGAATATAGAATTGGCAAAAGAGTGGGCTGTATGCCGTCCTAATGATCAAAATGGATGGGTTCACAAATATGAATTGAAGCTGGACAGTCTGCGTATTTTGGATTTTCGACAGTATAATGTTTTGGCATGGCTGGCGGAGCTGATGAAGCATCGGGATGCGTCGGACACCAGACGATATCGTATGCTGGCAGGGAAATTCATTGAAAAATATGGCATTGACACGGATGAATATGACGTGATCTGTGGGTGGAGAGCGAATGCTTCATATTTTTATATAGCGCGGGAATTTGTTCGGGATAACATTGATATGGATATCCTTGAAGAATTACTTTCGCTGGGCGGCCTTGGCATTCAGTATTGCATTAAATCCGAAGCGGCTTATGCGAATCTGAGGGAGAAAATTGAAGAACTGAGTACAGTTGACTATGTTGAATTTAATGATCGATATAATCAGAGAGATGTGTTGGCGAGAAAAAGGATGCATGATCTTGTTGATTCGGATGCAAATAAGGTAACAAAGGTGTTTAGTACATTGTTTTGAGGGGTTGACTATGCGAGCTTACGCAGAAGAATACTTGAATGATGTTGTGGGGAATCAGGGAAAGCTTTTTGATCTTGTATCTCAGCTATATCCGGATAAGGACACAGAAGATTTTATCAATGCATACATGAACAGCAAAACGCGACATAGCATTGACGTGGCACAGGCTTATGTAAATACAATGGATGCGCAGGAACTTTGGAATTACTTTATTAAAACAGAGCATTATGTATTGAAGGATGGAAAGGCGCTGGAAGGTTTTATGCCTGCATGGATTGGAGAATTTTACGCGTACTATCAATGGTACTATAATGTATCCAGTGCGGAATTGGTAAAAAAAATCCCTCTTACATTTCTGAAAAAAGCTTATGCTGGACTTCATGACCTAGAGTTGGATTTAGCTGTTATTAAGGTGGGAGAAGTATAATGTCGGTCGTTTGTTTTCATAATCCGAATGAAGAAAACGGGTATCTGAGCAATTGGTATCCTTCTGACTTCTTTATAGAGGAAACACAGTTTTCTTCCATGGAAAAGTATATGATGTATAAGAAGGCCTGTTGTTTCCGGGATGAAACGATTGCGAAACGGATACTTGTTGCGGATGATGTGGCTGAGATCAAGGCGCTTGGACGAATGGTTTCAGGGTATGACGAGAATCTATGGAATGGTATCCGACAGATCGTGGTATATCAGGGACTGCTGGAGAAATTTAGGCAGAATCCGGAGCTGAAGAATCAGCTAAAGGATACTGGCAACGCGATTCTTGCGGAATGCGCGGTGAGGGACAGGATTTGGGGCATTGGACTTGCAATGCATGATCCGAATCGCCTGGATCCTACAAAGTGGCAAGGACAGAACTTGCTTGGCTATGCACTGATGATGGTGAGAGAACAGCTATGAGGGAACGTCTGGCTTTTATCACCTGATACGCGATAGCAATAAGGTTTGATAGGCTTCGATAACGGCATTTTTGTCGGAGAGATTGTGAATGATGTATGCTGACGAGAATATCATCACTGATGGCAGGATTGATTCGAAGAAACTGAAACTTAGCGGCTTTTGTTTAAATGATCCGTATAAAAAATAAAGAAATTATTAATTTTAAATTTTCACTTGCGAAAATTGATGCTGTGTGCTAATACAATGGTGTCACATGAACGGGGTACACCCGCTTACAACATGCTTTAGTGTCTTGAAAATCGAATAAAAAGTAGAAACATAAAATTAATGAAAGAGAAAATCAGCTTGGATTTTCTTAAAGAGTAATGGAAAAGTCAGGAGAGCCATTGCATTTTGGCGGTTCGGGTGATTTTTCCAGAAGTAACGTAGAAAAGAGATTGTGATAGTTCTATTTCGCCGTCTGATGTGGCGAATGGAGGGAAGATCACAGTCAAAAGAGTGGTGGGTGAAAAGAGGATGCCTACTACACCTGGATGTTGATGCGATTTGTGTTAGCTATCGTACAAGAATAACGTCAGGTTAAAAAAGAAAATGCATGTTTTGCTAAAACGTGCCAGTAAACAGGAAGATAACAACGTAGATTATTAGTATCACGGAGTTGCTCTGCCTGTTTTTTGTTTTGTAATGACCGAATTTTATGAGAATGATTTCTCGCGAAGCGGTCTTGGAATTTTATCCTCATACTAAATCATAATCGAGTGTTGCGAGTGGCAACATCTATCAAATTAATACAAACAAAAACTCTTGCTACAATTTTCTTCTGTAGCGTAATCTCAAATTAAAATAAAAAGCACTAAAGGTATTGCATAGAAAGGAGGTAGCCCATGGCGGCCACACTGGAAAGACTGCAGTATCTCAATCTCAGACCTTTTTTAACTGCTAAGGAGGCAGCTGAGCTGACCGGAGTCGGTGAGCAGTACATCAGAGCTATGGCGGCTGAAAGCGGTGGAAAAATCGCGTTTCATATCGGGAAGAAGCTTATGCTCAAGAGAGAGAGTATGCTGCTGTATATGAATGAGCTGGAAGATATCGTGATCTAAAATTTCAATTTTAGAAAAACTACAGTTCTTGGATAATTGGAGATGAAATGGGCATAAAAGAGGCTTATAAAAGTTTGGCTCGTGTAGAAGCGGGACATAGAAACGTCTTGAACGGCAAAGCAGTGGAGGGTATTGTTAAGTCTTCGTGTGCTCGATATAGAGAGCATGGTATCGCCTTCATAACAAAGAATTCGGAGCCTGTCCAGAATCTGGGTCCTGTCGGTGCTCAGGGTGGGGTATATCTGATGCGCTATGCGCAGAAAGCTAAGCCCGATTTTGAGGGGGTACTCAAGGGCGGGCGTGCGATTCTCTTCGATGTAAAGTCCACAACGCAAGCGTCAATCAGAGCATCTGTTGTTACGAAGGGACAGGCGGACTGTCTGGATCAGTATGAAAAACTCGGAGCGATTAGCGCAGTGCTTGTCTGTATCAATTTCACGGATTTCTACTTTGTACCATGGGACATCTGGAAGAACATGAAGCTTTTGTTTGGACATAAGCATATGACAGAAGAAGATTTGGCCTTATACAAGGTGCCATATGATGAAAAGAGCAAAAAAATTTGGTTTTTGAATAGTATTTTAGGGGAGAGGAAGCCATGAAGAGGCAGTGTAGATTTGACAATAAAGGAAATCTTTTGCGTCCGAGAGAGCATCAGCGCAAGGACAGTGGTAAGTACGAGTTTAAGTACAAAAACGTTTTTGGAATATCCAAAACGGTTACAGCGGCAACATTGGAGGAACTCCGGATCAGGGAAAAGGAAATTCAACTTGGAAAAGATCCTGATTCCGAAAATTTATTTAAAATGTTCTTTGAGATTTGGAAAACGACGAGGGCATTACGGGTGTCTGATAAGACAATGAACAATTATTTGCTTATATATAAAAATCACATTGAGAAGGTATTCGCAGACATTGATGTAACTAAGATAGATCCTTTTTCTATTGAAGCGTACTATACAGCTTTGTACCGGAAAACGGGGTTGAGTGTTACGCTGATCGATTCGATTCATACAGTGTTGTACGGAATCCTGGATGTTGCACGTAAAAAAAGAGTGATCCCGGATAATCCGGCAGCCGGAGCAACAGACTGTCTTAGGGAGGCACGCTCCAGGGCGGAAAGGAAGAAAAAAGAAAAAGTAGTTTCAAAGAGTCCTAGAGACAAGTACATGATTTTTTTATTGGAAAAATACTCTGGTTCTCCAGAGGTGCTGATCATTTTCTTGATGGCAATGACAGGTTGTCGTTTTGGGGAGGCGGCTGGTCTGACTAATGATGATATCGACCTGGAGAGAAAGACGATGGATATCAATCATACGATATCTTACGGGTATAAGAAACTGGGGACTAAGGAAGGAGAAAAAAGTACTTGTGGTTTCATAATATCTCCCGTCAAGACAGCAAAGTCTGAACGAGAAGTTCCCCTTCCTGACGTTAAGCTTATTGAGGCGATTAGAAAAAGAATACGCAAGAACAAGTGTATAAAGAAGATAAAAATTGATGGGTACAAAAATTTCATTTTTATAAAAGAAACGGGAATTCCATACACAGATCGTAATCTCAATGATTTTATTAAAAGGACATCAAAAGAGTATAATACGATTGAGGCCGAATTGGCAAAAAATGAAAACCGAGAAGCGATACTGCTGCCCGATAATATCACTTGCCATACGTTTCGTCATACGGCGGCTACGATTATGAGTGCTGCTAATGTGCCTATGCCGACTATACAGAAGATTTTGGGCCATGTGGATATCCGGACAACTGGGGATGTATATTGCCACTCTACGGTTGAAGCCGATAGAAAGGCAGTTGGATACTTGAGTTTAGGTGAGTGAAATGAAAAAGAAAATGACGATGCTGCAGGCTATTGAGCGGGCTCGCCGTAATTTTAGAGATAGTACAAAAAGACTAGAAGATGCGCAGAGAAGGCAGAATGCAGAAGAACTTGTAGCACGGCTGAAGAAAGAAATGGCAGATGATGAAAAGAAATTGGAAGAAATTCAGACTTTATTGGAGCTGAGACTTGCCAGTATTCCTGAGGATAGTGTAAGGCGTGTAGCTGAGGATCACTATCTTAGAGAGATTACGATCAGCGGTTTGGCTAAGTTATATGATTATAGTGAAAGCACAATCAAGCGGCATTTAAAAATTGCACGTAAGTTCCTGGACTGACCATGCTGTGTAGAGGACAGGAAATACTTATTGAAATCCTGCACGTGGATCTGTAAAAGAATCGAGAAGAGACTTCGGTACAAATGAAAATCGCCGAGTTTTCTTCTCGGTTTTGTTGTTTTTAAACCATGGTATACTGTCATCGGTTATGTGGATGTGTGGTGATTTACTACGAGAAGATTGAAAAAATCGCTCAATTATGATATCTTTAGTTCGTAAAAGGCGAATTAATAAAGCTGGAGGACGCAAAATGGTTGTATTGAATCTTACCCTGAAAAACATTTATGGATTTCTGAATTTCAATATCAATTTCAGCTATCCGAAAAAGATTGTAAATTCAATCATAGAGCAGGAACATCTTGAAGGCAGAGAGCGGTTTCGCTATAAGAAAGCTGTGATCCTTATGGGAACCAATGCAACTGGCAAGACCAGTCTTGGTAAAGCGCTGCTTCGGATCTTTGGATTTATGACTGATGGAAATCCATCACCGCTTTATGAAATGACAACAGGGAAAATTGGATGTTTCTGCATTGACTTCGTAAATGGTGATTATCGCTTGCAACGTTTGATGGTTAAAATTGATGCAGCAGCACAAGACATTGAAATTGAATATAAAACGGCAGATATTGATCTGATGGATTCATATGAAAAATGTGTAAAAAAGCTTAGTGATCATACCGACGAAGCAACAAAAACGGCACTGTCTTTAAAAAAAATGGTGGGGAGCATACGGTGTCGATTCGCATATCCGGAAATAGAGAAGTCGTTGAAGCTTACGAGTACTAATAAAGCAGTTCTATTGAAGACATTGCATGCTGTGATTGGAACCCTTGATCCAACATTACAAGATGTAAACATATCGAAAGATTTAAAGGACACTTTTATCATTCGGCGAGACGGAATGGAAATTATTATCCAGGACGGTAAGCTCTTAAATCGTGAAATGTTGTCCAGCGGAACTGCCGAAGGAATAGATGTGGCGATGTTCTTGGCTGCGATGGCGACAAAAGAAAGCAGTTTTTATTACTGCGATGAACATTTTTCATATATCCAGAGCGATATTGAAAAAAGGATCTTCGGTATCATGTTGGATCGTATGGGTGCAAACGAACAGTTGATTTTTACAACACATAACACGGATATGCTAGATTTAAATCTCCCGAAGCACAGCTACATGTTTTTGCGTAAGCATCTTGAGGAAGATGGCTATCAAGTCTCTGTTATTTCTGCATCGGATGTGTTGAAGCGAAATACAGATTCTCTGCGATGTGCTGTGGAGAATGATGTGTTTGGTACGCTTCCACAGGATTCTCTGCTGGACGAGCTGGAAATGGGGTGGGTGAATGATCAATAAATGCATCTACTACGTTGAGGGACCCTGTGAACAGCAATTGCTTTCTGCATTGAAAGAAACGCCAGCAAAATTGATTCCAGGTAAAATCAAAGTGTTCAATGTTGTACAGAATCTAATTCCTAAATCGCAAATGCTGTCCATTCAGACAGGCACTACGATCGTAATGGTATTTGACACAGATGTAGCACAGACTTCAACGCTCAAAAAGAATCTGGAATTATTGGCACGGTATTGTGGAAAGTTGAAAATTGTCTTTCTGCCACAGGTTTTGAATTTAGAGGAAGAACTTGTTCGATGCACCGATGTAAAAACGGTCCAAGAACTGACTAAAAGCGCAAGTGTTAAAAATTTCAAAAGCGATTTTTGCAAAATGAAACCAGGAGCCTGTCGCGCCATGCTGGAACGTCACAAGCTAAATGTTGAGCGTCTTTGGATGACAAAGGCACCGAAAATATATGACTTTGTTTGCAATAATTACGCTCACATAAAAGTGTGATAACAAGTATTGTTGCATGCCTTAAGTAAGACTCTTTCCATGGCAATGGAAGGAGAACGAATGAAAGAATCAAGAAAAGATACAAGAGGACGTGTTTTAAGGGAAGGAGAGAGCCAGAGAAAGGACGGTAGCTATGAATATAAGTATAGGGGCGCAGATGGTAGGAGACACAGCGTATATGCTGCCACGCTGAAAGAACTCCGAGAGAAACGTAAGCAGGCTGAAAAAGATGTAGAGGATGGTATCCTTCACGTGAAGCAAAATATCGTGCTGAATGATGTTTTCGATATCTATTTCAGCGGCAAAAAGGAACTGAAGGAATCAACTCTTTCCAACTATAAGTACATGTATGATAAGTATGTACGCGTGAAATTCGGAAAGCAGAGAATCAATTTGATTCGGTATTCGGATGTGCGGAAGTTTTATAATCATCTGATCGATGACCTGAAGTTCAAGCCGAACAGCTTGGAAACGATACATTCGTTGCTGCATCCAACGTTTACCCTGGCAGTCAGAGATGGATACATTCGCAGCAACCCTTCGGATGGATTGATGGGAGATATCAAGAAAAGCCATTGCTGGGAGAAACCGCAGCGGCACGCGCTGACAGAGGCGGAGCAGGAGGCATTTGTTCGATTTGTTTCAATGTCTCCAATCTACAGTCATTGGATGCCGTTGTTCACGTTTCTTCTGGGAACCGGATGCCGGATCGGCGAAACGATAGGGCTGCGATGGGTGGACTGTGATTTTGAAAACAATGAAATTTTCATCAATCACAATGTGATCTATCGCTTCCGCGAAAATGATGGATGTCGTTTTCGCATCACGACTCCCAAGACCACCGCGGGAAACCGTGTGGTTCCGATGCTGTCGGAGGTGAAAGAGGCGCTGCTACGTGAACGAGAAGAGCAAAAGTATCTTAAGCTCAAGTCTCCAGTGGTGGATGGATATTCCCACTTTGTCTTTTTGAATAGAGAGAATAACCTACATAATCCAATGACGATTAACCGAGCGATCAAGCGTATTATTCGGGATCACAACCGAGAGGAAGTGAAAAGGGCGGAAACGGAAAATCGGCAGCCTTTTCTGATCCGGGATTTTTCAGTTCACAATCTGCGGCATACATTCTGTACTCGCTTTTGCGAAAATGAAACCAATCTGAAGGTGATTCAGGACATCATGGGACATTCCGATATTTCTACAACTATGAATATTTACGCAGAAGCAACCGCAGAAAAGAAACGAAATGCTTTCGTGAATTTGGAAGGAAAACTCCGGATTTCATAGAAATGAGTCGTACAAAAAATGGCGGGACTTACGACAAATTTACGACAAATCTTTTGAAAATATAACAAGTTACAACACAATATAACAAGTTATAAAAAGTGCCCAAAATGGCCTAAAACCGTGCTTCCCCAGTATTTATGCGGGGTTAGGAAGGATCGCCTGATATAAATCCCGACGATGAAGTCCTTGGAGAAATAAACCTAGGAAAATCAAGGGGTTTCGGGTGTTGGGTTTAACAATTTAACAA
>CAVFYJ010000120.1:0-8825 GCA_963626545.1 Acetatifactor sp.
TCGCAGACCTCGCGTCTCCGGAATTGGTCACAGATGAAGCGTTCCAACTGATTATCTGCGCACTGCTGATGGCCAAGTACGGAGATGCGGTTTTGAATTTAGAAAATGGAGCTGGTGAAATATGATGATACAGGCGGTACTTGGCAATCCAAACCACCCGGAATACGGCGTGGCAACCATTCCGTTCCCCATCCCACATGACCAGTACGCACACTGCATGGAACTGCTGGAGGCGTTGAAAATTGGTGATGCAATCAAATCAGACTGCCAAGTGCAGGAGACCAACAGCTTTTATTCTGTGCTCAAGTGTACGGAAAAGCTTATCGTCAATGTGGAGGAACTCAACTATCTTGCCAAGCGGCTGGATGGTTTCGATATAGGAGAAGCTACTCAGTTTCAGGCGATGGCACACAAGCTGGGACTTTCCGAACTGAAAGATCTTATTAATCTGACTTTCTGCTGCCAACAGGCCACAGTCATTACGGATTTCTCTGACCTTGCCGCTGTTGGCCGTGACCACTACATAAACCTACATGGCGGCAGTGCAACTGTTGCCGAACTGGAGGCATTGAACGGTGAAGAAACAGCTCGGAAGCTCATTGCGACCGGCCGCGGCACGGTCACGCCATATGGTGTGGTCTACGACAATGGTATGAATCTGGAGCAGGTCTATGACGGTCAATTTTTCCCCTGCTACTACTATGAGCCGCATGCCACTATGGTCGCGGTGACCTCCAAATCCGAGCCGGAGAATACCGAGAACATCACATGGCTATATCTCCCGATGGCACAGGAGGAGATTGACCGGGCTCTCCAGCGTGCAGGAATCGCGGATCCTGCGGATATTCGGCTTCGGGTGGAACACAGTCAACTGCCGAATGAAGTGAACTTGCTGCTGAATATGCAGCACGAAAGTCTTGCGGATCTCAACGCACTGGCACAGACAACAAATGCGCTTTCCACAGACGACGTCAAGAAGCTGGGTGCTGTGGTAACTTTGGCGAAGCCTCAGAATGCGGAACAGGTCGAGAATCTCGTGGAGAATCTTGACCTGTTTGACTTTGCTCCCGGCGAACATTCCCCGGCAGAGTATGGAAAGTACATGATCCAGCAGTCG
The DNA here is from genome assembly GCA_963626545.1 of Acetatifactor sp. Lineage (GTDB taxonomy): Bacteria > Bacillota > Clostridia > Lachnospirales > Lachnospiraceae > Anthropogastromicrobium. The sequence goes on from CAVFYJ010000120.1 coordinate 1,118, forward strand.
GGTCATTTCGATTACGACGAAAACTTAGATGAATTCTATGACTACGAAGGCTGCGCCCAGCAGCGCATGAACGACGAGGACGGTATGTTTACCGACCAAGGTTATATCGCGTATAAGGGATATTTCAGCATTGAGGAAGTCATGGATGGCAGTCAGGGTGGCAGCATGGAGATGGGAGGGATGTGAATATGGAGAAATCAGAGAAATCTTGTCCCGCTGATACTTTGCAGTCAGATGTTGTAGCATGGTGTGTTGCTGCAAAAGAGGTGAACCAGCGTATGGCACGGTAATCTTGAAGAACGGTGTCCTAATTGAACAATCGATGTTATAAAATTCGAATGACTATTCTCATACCCCTGATAAAATAGGGGTATGTTAAAGGGTGATGTGCACTGATTCTGCATAATATATAATGACAGCTTGAACAAACCGCAATACAGACCGGACTGACACAAGGGTATAGGTAAAACGCTGTCATAAAAATAGCGCCAGAACACCTTGAAAATATGACAAGCATGGTGTATAATATAAGCGAAAAAAGGAGGAGATACTATGACGAATATTATTGGAGAGAATATTAAAATACTCCGAGAACGAATGGGACTTAGTCAAACTAACATTGCTCAGTTCCTGAATGTAGGGCAGAGTTTAATTTCCAAGGTCGAAAAGGGAGAGCGCAACATATCGTCTGATATGCTGGAAAAAATTGCGTGCCTGTTTGGCGTTACTGTAGAAGACATTGAAAATGGCAAGATTGAAGCATCAAATTTGTCATTTGCATTTAGAGCAAGTGGCTTAACAGTCGATGACATGAACGCAATCAGTGCCATTAATCGCATTGCGCTTAATACGGAGTACATGAGTGGATTATTAAAAGAGGTGAATACATGATTGATCCTTCAGAGTTGATGACCAAAGCAGAGCGCTTGAGAAGAAAGTTGGGGGAGGATAACAGCTCCCCTGTGGATATTTTTTCAATGGCTCAAAGAATCGAGAAGCTAACGATCGTCTATTATCCGATGGGAAGTACGCTTAGCGGAATGTGTGTTAAGGGAACGGATGGAAAGTGTACAATTGCTCTGAATTCAGCTATGACATTAGGTCGTCAGCACTTTTCTCTTGCCCATGAGTTTTATCACCTTTTTTATGATGACAATATGATGGCTGTCTGCGCAAAGTCGATTGGAAATGGGAGTGATATCGAAAAGGACGCAGATGCATTTGCTGCATACTTTTTGATGCCTAGGGCTGCACTGGAAGATACAGTGGATAGGTTGCGCAGAGAGAGCAGTAATAAGAAATTAAACCTTCAAGATATTATTCGAATCGAGCAATATTTCAGCGTAAGTCATCAGACTGCTGTTTATCAATTGCATAATTGCGGTTATATCAATAGTGAGGACATGAATGTGCTGCTAAAAACTGGGGTAAGAAAGCAGGCAGAGGCGATGGGGTTCAGCTCTGATTTGTACAGGCCTTTACCCGAAGAGAAGCAGTATGGGACTTACGGTTATTACATCGACCAGGCAGAGCAACTGCTGAAAAATGGAACAGTTTCCGAAGGAAAGTATGAGGAACTGCTGCTGGATGCTTTTAGGGACGATATTGTTTACGGAATTGAAGAAAGTGGTGAGATAATTGACTGAGCCGCTTTTCTTTGATACAGATTGCATTTCGGCGTTTCTTTGGGTGAACAATGAAAGCATACTTTCAAAATTGTTTCCAGGGAGAATTGTAATTTCAAAGGAAGTATATGACGAACTGTCTCATCCCGGTGTGAATCGTGTAAAAGGATTAAAGGCACAGGTCGATATAATGGTTCAGAGCGGCGCGGCAACAATCGAAACAATTGTTGTTGGGACAGATACATATAAGTTATACAGGAAGCTTACCAATAGTCCAGATCCGGGTCATAGAGTTATAGGGCGTGGAGAAGCGGCGTCTATATCGCTTGCTAAAGAAAGAAACGGTATTCTTGCCAGCAATAATCTTAAAGATATATCAGTGTATGTTGAAGAATATGGGCTTTTGCATGTTACGACTGGAGACATAATGAAGATGGCGCTTGATAAGGGATATATTGACGAAGCGCAGGGAAATGTCATTTGGGCAAACATGATTGCAAGGCGGAGAAAGCTTGGGTATGCAACATTTTCCGACTATCTTGCGGATCATTAACGGAACAAAGAAGCTTAAAAGTATTAATATTTAACATTGTAAGAAGGCAACGTCACGGGAGACTCCTGTGAGCTGCCTTCTTTATTTGTTTTAAAGCATCAGATGTGAAGAAACACTGCAGTACCAGAGACCAACAGCAATTTTATAATGCTTAAGACTGCAGTTTTATGGGATGTTGCAAGCTTCATTTATGACAAGTTTGCAATTCGGCAAGTATATTCGCCCAACTGTCAACCTTCAACTGCTAAAATAAATCAGAGCATAGAAAGGTGATTCACATCAATGATACCAACATTTGCTTCTCGACTCAAACAGCTGCGGCTGAATAAGAATCTGCGGCAGGAACAGGTCGCAAATCTGATTGGAGTGAACAAGAGTGCCATTTCAACGTATGAAAACAATACTCGCCAACCATCGTTTGAAATACTTGTACGCTTGGCAACTCTCTACCGTGTCAGTACAGATTACCTGCTTGGCAGAACAGACTGCCGTTCTTTAGACCTGAGCGGGCTGACCGACGAAGAAGCAGCAGCGGTGTCGGAAATAGTGGCGATCATGACGCAAAAGAACGAACGACTTAATGAATTGGGATGATATGGCGGTGCATAATGTCTAATGGCCTTTTTCAGTATGAATACTTCTCTTCTGTTACACAGCACAAAGTGGAGTGGCTTTGGTATCCATATATCCCATACGGTAAACTTACTATTTTACAAGGAGACCCAGGCGAGGGTAAATCGACTTTTATGCTGAATGTCGCGGCACTGTTGACAAGAGGTAAGAATATGCCGGATGGCTATCAGGTGAAAGAGCCACAAAAGGTTGTGTACCAAACAGCCGAGGATAATTTGGCGGATACTGTTAAGCCGCGGCTGGTCGCAGCCGGTGCAGACTGTAACAGGATCGCGTATATTGTGGACGAAGAAGAACCTCTGACGCTCATGGACTCCAGAATTGAATCGGTTATTCAACAGACCAAAGCGAGACTTTTTATACTTGATCCCCTGCAAGCGTATCTGACCCAGGATTCGGATATGTTCAGCGCGGGGAAAATGCGAGGGCAATTAAAGCGGATTGCCGATATCGCCGCTAAGTACAGATGCGCGGTGGTTATTATTGGCCATATGAATAAAACCAGTGGAGAGAAAAACTTATATCGAGGGCTTGGAAGTATTGACATTGCTGCTATTGCTCGCAGCGTTTTGATGATTTCAAGGGACAAGGCTGATCCGACTGTAAGATATATGTTTCCGGTGAAATCGAGCTTTGCTCCAGAGGGGACAGCAATTGGATTCACCCTGAACCGCAAATTAGGGCTTGTCTGGCTTGGACAATGCTATGTAAATAAGGAAGCACTTCAGAAAAACGAATCGAGCGAGAGTAAAAGAAATCTCGCTGCGAGGATGCTTACTGAACTCCTAAGTGAGCAGGATGTTTACAGTACAGATATTTTGAAAAAGTTTGAGACGATGGGTATTTCGGAACGAACGATTCATACGGTAAAAAAAGAACTCGGTATAACCTCCTACCGCAAAGGCGGTGTATGGCTGTGGCATCTGAATGATGATACCGATTCATTGAATTGGAGGAAGGCAGATGCGAAATTATGACAGTCGGGAAAAGCTGAGAGAAATATATCAGAGAGAGGATAATGGGCAAAAGACGTTCATTCCAGCGAAGCCTAAGATAGATCCCAATGAGAGCAATAGATTTTTCCGAGTTTGCGCTTATTGCCGTGTTTCTACGGACAGCGATGAGCAGCTCTCTTCTTACGAGCTTCAACAGGCACACTATCTGCATCTTATGGAGGATCATCCCAATTGGGACCTTAAGTATATTTACGCGGATGAGGGTATTTCGGGCACATCATTGAAAAACAGAGAGCAATTTGCAGCGATGATAGAAGCATGCAAGCGAGGGGAATACGACCTTATTGTGACCAAAAGTGTTTCGCGTTTTGCAAGGAACCTTGTGGACTGCATTTCGACTATTCGTATGCTGAAAGGTCTGGCGAAGCCTGTCGGTGTGTATTTTGAGACGGATAATGTGAATACACTAAGTGAAAATAATGAATTCATGCTGTCGTTCCTTGCAACATTTGCACAGGAGGAGTCGGTCAAAAAAAGTGAGGCAATGAACTGGTCATTAGCGCAGCGATTCAAAGATGGAAAACTGCTTACACCCGCATTGCTCGGATATGACAGACCCAGAGATGTTACAGGTAGATATATCAAATATGCTCCATTAAAAATTAACGAGCCGGAAGCGAAAATCGTACAGTTTATATATGACGCGTATCTTTCTGGATGGTCGCAAGCAGAGATTGCTGCTTTCCTTACAGACATCGGTTGTGAAACAAAGACAGGCAGCACTGATTGGAACAGCGGTTCTATCGGATATATTCTTACGAACGAAAGATACTGTGGCAATGTGCTGACGTGGAAAACCTTCACAGCTGATTTGTTCGAGCATAAACATAAGCGTAACTGCAAGGACAGGGACCAGTACCTTTACATGGGGCGTCATGATGCCATCGTCTCATTGGAAAAGTTTGAGTTAGTCCAGACACTGCTGGAAAACAGAAAGCATCATTTGCATGGTTCGCTTCCTCTGCTTCACGTCATAGATGAGGGAATTTTCAGGGGATTTATACCGATCAACCATCATTGGATAAATAATGATCCAAAGGTGTATTACGATATCGCCAACAGTATCGACCAACATGTGCGAATACGGAAAATTGATAAGCGGGAATTGAGTGCATTCAACTTGGAAGGGTATCAGGTCGTAAGGAATCAGTTTACTCAAGTCCGGTACGAAGGTCCATCTATCACGATATCGGATGAAAGAATCTCATTTAACATCTTTTGTATGAAGAAGTTTTCAGACGTCGGCTATATTCAACTGCTGCTGCATCCTACGGAGCGAAAAATTGCAATACGCCCTTGCCGGGAAAAGGATACGCACAGTATAAGGTGGCGTTTGGATCCTGAAAAACCTTTCTACTCAAAATCACTGAGCTGCCCGCATTTTGGAAGCGCTCTGTATTGCATCATGGGATGGAATCCCGACTATCTCTACAAGATCCGAGGGATCTGGGCTAAACGATTCAGCGAGCAGATTATTGTATTTAATCTTTCTAATGGCGTGCCTGCTGTTATAGTGACTAATGATGGCAATATAGCCGGGGCAAAACGACGTGTCGAAATGTGCCCGGACGAATGGACAGATGATTTCGGTGATGAGTTTTATGAACATGTGCTTGAGAATGGATTTTATTATTTGACACCTGATGCCGATTGGCAGACAGCGGCACCGAGTATTCCTGCACCAGGCTTAGAGCAATACATGGTTCCGACACAGAAAGATGTGCAGCTCAGGATAGAAACTATTATGAGGCGTGATGACAATGGAAATGTATGATAATCATCTGCTTGACAATATGGTGGAAAAAGCGAACTTGATTGATGAATCTACCGAGGAAACAGAAGTGATCGACTTGGCAGGATATCAAGTCACAAAGGCTGAGCTCTTTTCCCATACGAGAGAACCGGCAGTCACAGTATGGTGTAATCGGTTGAAATTCAACATGGCCTGTCTGCGAAGGTTTCCCGGCGTGACACACATTCAAATACTGATTCATCCTGAACAGAAAAGACTTATTATACGTCCGTGTAAACCAGATGCACCTGATTCGCTGCGCTGGGCGAAGGGCGGCGGCGAAAAGGACTTACAAAACAGAGATTTGATTTGTAAAATTTTTGCTGCAAAGCTATTCGAGCTTATGAACTGGGACAAGCAGTACCGTTATAAAATGATGGGTAAACCTGCTGCCTACAATAATGAAATGCTCTTCCTTTTTAAGCTTACTGACTTTGAACTTTTCGTTGGAGGCGGGAAAAGAGATTCGTACCTGCCAAGGGAGTGGAGGGAATACTTTGGCATCCCGGCTGTTGAGCATGAAAACTCTTATAAAATCGACCTTGCGGATGGCTACATCACCACAGATAAAGTATAAGGAGACCTGATTATGGCGCATTATAGTAGAATACCGGAAATCAGTTTGGATGGCTACCAAGTGGTAAAGGGAGAAATGTTTATACATTTTCCGAGGAAAAGCGAGGCAGCCTGCACTTTATGGCCCACGAGCATTTCTTTCAACAAAATGGCATTGCAAACTCTCAACAATTGCGAAAGGATCCGAATAGAAATCAATCCTAAAACCAAGGGTATGCTGCTATTCCCGGTAACAGCGCAGGATAAGGATGGAATCAGATGGACAAAGGGCGTAAAAGATCCAGTCGCAAGGAAGATCGAATGCAAGGCATTTGCTACTCAGTTGTACGAGGTGTGGGGGCTTGATTCTGCGTATATCTACGTTGCCGCAGGTAAAATAGTTACCGCGGATAAGAAGGTTCTTCTTTTATTCGATTTTAGCAACGCGGAATCTTGGCGAGCAAAAAGCAAGGCAAAATAGAATGGCTGACATTTATATTTCTTTTTACTTAAAGGCAAATCGTATACATATCTTTATGGATACGCTGCGCAGCATAGGCAGACCCAAAAGAATCTGCTTTATGATTGAAGAAAACGGAAGGACTCTTTTAATTGCACCGTATGCACAGAAAGACTTTAAATCACATGAGGTATCGAATTCTGTATATGCTGGCTCGTCATCATTAGAGATTAACAGTCTGCGGCTCTGCTCACTTGTTGCGAAACTGCATGGGTGGGACAGAGAAAGGTCATACCGAGTCCCAGGCAAATACAGTACAGAACACAATGTTGTGATCTTCAGGCTTTATGAAGCAGAGACAATTGAACGTGCAGTGTCCAGTTAATACACTAATACGGCACAGAAATCTGAGATTTTGAGACGATTTGTAATAAGTGTAAGGCAGATATGAGTTGATCAAAAGCAAAAGACTGCAATTAAATAGAGCGGTATGAGGTATGCCTCATGGTGCGCAGCTCCTGAACTTGCTAAAATCATGCGAAGAAATTAGCAGCACAGGAGCTTACAACCGTGAGAGAAGAATATACAAAGATACTAAAGAGCCTCTTTTGCGAAAGCCTTTCTGCATGTCAGGAAGACCAGCAGCTTACGTTGGACAAAATGGCAGATCGTTTGGAAATGTCGACCCGAAGCTATGCAGATTTGAAAAGCGGTAATAACGGATGCAGCGGACTAACATTGGCGTTGTTCCTGATCTATGTGTGCCCGGATGCGTCTGAATTTCTCAGGAAGCTCCGCGATGCGCTTGAAGCCAGCGGCAACAAAGCCGCGTAGGGTTTCTACACTTACTGCATATAGCTATCGGGTTCCGATGAGAGTGAGAAAAATACTCGAACTTCCAAGTGGCAGCACTTTCCCAATTTGTCCAAGATGCCATTGCACGTTAGATAGAGATTACCAGCGGTTTTGTGATCGATGCGGTCAGCATCTTTCGTGGCAACTCTATAATTTTGCTGCCGTTGTAAAATGGACACCAGAGTCAAACAACAGGTAAATATGCACATAGGCATATAT
>CAVFYJ010000121.1:0-8703 GCA_963626545.1 Acetatifactor sp.
GTTATAGTTTTATCGTATTTTTCTATCGCTTGGCGCACCTTGTCCAAGCTTCTTCTGCTGGTGCTGTCATCCGACTCTTCGTCCTCCATCCTGCCGTCACCTGCTGCTACGATAATTTCGTAGTTTTCAAATACAGGGTGCTCCTTCAACATTTTGGCAAGAGCCTTGGCGCTGGCAACACGCTCCAACAGCCAAAAGGTATGTTTTAGTTCCTCACGCAGCTCCTTGCTAGAAAACGGAAACTTTTCCTGCGTGATGAGCGCATCCAAAAACTTAGCAACCTCTTTTTTATGCACAAAGCTGCCTCTTGCGTCCGTACTAAAAAATTCGTTAAGATCGAAGGCAAATTCCACATTGCTGCCATCCTCAAGGTTCATGCCCCTGTTCACCCTGTCGGTCACTATCTGCGACATCTGATAGGTGTACATATTCATGCGTGGCATGCAAGCATAGGGATTTTGCGCATCCTGCTGCCAGCTTTCCTTGGCTTTTTGTTCATCAGTAAACGTCCAGTTAAAAATTTGCTCCTGGCTAAATTTATTATTAGCAATCGCCTTAAACGGCGTTCCCGACAAGTGCAAGGTAAATTTACGGTGAAGCTTTTCAAAGGCGCGGTCTGTTTTATAGGTATCCACACCCTCATGTGCTTCATCAATGATGAGCAGATCCCAATTATTATCGGCAACCCATTTTAGCTTATCAATATATCCGCCAAAATAAATTGAACCCTTTAAATCCTGCAGGCTGATAAAAGCCAGCATCCGCGGTTCGTGTGCAGTGCCCTCTTTCTCATCTAGTTCATCCAAAAACTGCTCGCGCGAAAGTGTTGCACAGTCGCTGAGCGAATCGCTTGTACTGACAAATTTGTAATCTGTCTGCCAAGCGATGAACTTAGCAAAGTCATCAAACCAAGAATTAGCAATAGCAGGACGGTTAGTGACCACAAGCACCATGCAGGCATCCATTTTACGCATCAGGTCATACGCCGTCAGCGTTTTACCAAAACGCGGCTTGGCGTTCCACAAATATTCGGCAGGCAGCTTATTGCTCTGGCACTTGTAGTAATAGGCCAGTGTCTGCTCCACCGCCTGCTGCTGCTCAGCGCGCAGGATATAGGTACTGTTGCCACCTTTTTGCGCATCTGTGAAATCCTTGGCAGCAAATTTATCAAACAATTGCTCCGCAGCAGGGGGAGTGATGTTAAACCATTCAGTTTTGGGTTCGCGTCTGATGTGCTGAAAGCGTTCTAGGTAATCATGAAAATCGTGGTCCTTAAAATACTCGGTGCTGTCATTGTAGCGTGCTTCTTTAAACCATTCAAGCTGCACTCTTACGTCAACAGTGTGCGCCTGCTGCTTAAGGCGCTCCCTGACATCAGCCTGCTCGGTATAGCCAATCTTCGTCCAGCCGTCATGACGGGTAATTTCGGGAGTAGTGTATGCGTACACCTTGGGGACAATGTGGGCAAAGGGGGAGATATTGATCTGCATAGCCATATCACGCCATCTCCTTCACATTCTTCTCTATAAAGTCTACTTCTTCCTCATTCAAGCCATACTTTTGGTAAAGCTGCAGGTCAATTTCGTGAATGGACTTGCTCCAGTCAATGTCTGAGGAGGGGGTGAAATCTTGGATAGGGACTAGTGAATAAGTCTTAGCTGTTGCATCTTGGCTTGCTTTAGCTAAACTATGCATAAATCTTGCAAACTTAGTTTTTAAGTATCTTACTAAATCATCCGCTTCGAGTGTATCATGCAGTCTATCTATTCCTATTGCTATATAAGCTTCTGTACAAACAGACCCAGGTTCACCAATAAATGCATTCAAATTATCATCACTTAATTCTGTACCAATATTATTCGCTCTTGGCACATATACCTTCCATGACGATATCCACTCTTTATGCGTAACAACATCACTTCGTGATATATATCCTTTTTTCATACCTTTAGCAATGCATAAAATTGTACGGTTTGTATTCTTCGAATTATAAAATTTGTTGCTTTTAGAAAATGAGCTTTCAATGCCAAACGGTTTACGAGGTGATAGCCACTTATCCATAGTTTCTTCAGCTAAAGCTTTCACTTTTTTTAAAATAAAGATAGCTTGTTCATGTCTAATAAAAATATCTGCTTCTGGTATTTTTAAATGTCTCTTTGCGGTATGTATGTTATTATTTTTATCATGTGTAACAACTACAGCCAAATTCTTCTTGTTATCGTAGTTTTTCTCCCATAAAAAATAGCAGACTCCACCTCTTATATTAGTATTTGGAAATAAAGAATCAGGCGATAACCAATCATGTAATTCTCTTATGTGTGTATCATTTAACATACTATCTCTAAAATCATTCAATCCCTTGCCACCAGCAAACCATCTTGTTGGAGTAATTACACAAATGTAATTTGGAGATATTTTTATTGCATTATCAACAAAATACTGATATACAGGTTTAGCGCTCGCCTTGCTGCCTCCATCTTCCACTTGGTACGGCGGATTTGCTGGTGTTAAGCAAAGACTAAAAAAATATGGGGCTGCCAGAGCCAAGCGGTTGTCCTACCTTTCTGCATATTGCATCAGGATGCATTGCGTTTTGAGCCTAATATCTCAAAATAAAGTATAGCACAGCGCGGTGCCCGAAACAATCCGAAATCCGCACTGTGCCTTATTCTTAACCATTTTCAGCGGCTGAAATAGCTTCTGCAATCTCATCCGAGAAGCGGTAAATGATCTCCACTCTCATGCCCGTGTAGACATTCACACGATCAATGAAGAACAGGAGCATATCGTTGGTAAGCTCGCTTGCTGAAAGCACCTCCTTCGCCTTTTGAACGGTATCTGTCATATCCTGATTCTTGCTCCGGACAAGGGATAACAGTTCCTTTTCCAGTTTATCCTTTTCTTCGGTCAGTGTATCGGCCTCCGCATAAAGCCTGTCTCGTTCCGCCAGATACAAATCCCGGCTTAGAGCACCATCGGCGTATCTCTCATAGGCTCCGGTACGATTCAGCGATATCTGCTTAAACCTTTTTCTATCTGTTCCAGCCGGAAGCGCAGGTTCTCTTCTGTGCCTTTGGCAGAAGCAACCGTCTCACGCAGCCGCTCATCTGCCTCCACCAGTAACCGAAGCTTTTCCAGCAGATCATTTTGAACCACACGCTCCAGTTCTTTCTCGTAGAAGCGCTCTCCCACAGGGCAGCTGGTCTCTTTGTTCGCGGATGACTTACAGCAGTGATAATATACGGCGGGATTATGCTTCTGACGCTGCATGGAACGCCCGCAGTTGCCACAGTGGATCAATCTGCGAAGGAGATATTTGTTTGGCAATTTCTCTGACTTTCGCAACTTACGGAATATTTTCTGTGCCTCCTCAAATTCTGCCTCGCTAACGATCGCCTCATGGCAATCAGGAATAACCTTCCAATCGGATTCATCCAGCCGGATGGTCCTTGGATTGTCCAGTCCCTTCCAGCGACGATTGTTCGTCACCATCACGCCTGTGTATTCACCCCAAGGCAAGGCTCTCAACCGTGCCGCCCAGATTGCAAAGGCGGTGGGTGCGCTTGGTGCGTTCGCCTTTCTCCAGACACTTCTTTCGGTTTTCCAGACGCTCCAGCTTGTGTTGCTCCTGTGCAAGCTGCGTCTCGGCTCGTTCCTTTTCGGCTCGAAGCTGGTCGAGGGTTTTCAGTTTTGTCATTGTGATTGACCTCCTTTTTTGATTTTGGGAATAAAAAATCCGCCTATCTTTTATGGATAGACGGATAATTCCACGTATTTTGAATATGTTTAGACTGTTATGAATTGAATGCGTCCTTTACAGATTGATAGTCCCAGTAGTATTTACCATCATTCCCTTTGTATATCATGGTCGCGTGTGTACCAAGATACCTAATAGCATCAGGACATTTAGATCTATCAATCTTTGCCGCTTTGTACAGGACGATTATTTTTATACCAGCTTCAATAGCTTTATCACATTCAAACTTGATAAAGCTACGGTTATCGACGCTGTATCCCTTCGCACAGTGTTTAGTATAGCTGTTGTAGCTTCCGCACAATTGGCAGCCACCGGCTGTAACAGACGCAGTATGATCACCAACAATAAGAACGAATGTTTTTGATGCATCCATGCGTGTTTTTAATGATGCCTTTATTGTGCAGTTTAGGCTACTGTCGCGTGACGAAGTTAAACCATGCGCATCAGTAAACGAAAGGCTCCAATACTTGCTGTCATTCCATTTGTGCAACTGATCTACTGCGTCTTTGTCATTGTCCCAATCTCCTGCAATGTAGGTTCGTGTCCTATAAGTAGCCATCTTGCCCTCCTCATTTTATGTTCATAATTGCAATCTCATTTTTCATATCATCGCGCACAACAATATGAATATCACAGTTAATCTCGTCTTTGTTTATCCTAAAAGCATTTATTAAATACTTCAAAACGTCTTGTTGATCCTTCTTTGTTCTGGAAAGTCCTGTACCCACCAGTGGAAGGACAACGGGAAAGCCTTCCGATTCCTCATTGCATGATTCAATGAGTTTCTGCACTGCCAATGCGTACTCTTGCATTGATGTATGCGCCTTGAGGTTGCTATCAAATGTACTGAGTGCCCATAGAAAGAAATGCTCTGTTCCGTATCCTGACAAATCTACAACGGTTCCGACAGGATAACGCCTACGATTTCCTTCTGGTTTTTCTTCCTCTGAAAGATTCTCGTGGCTGGTGTTTTTTAATAGTTTGCCTATCGTCATTGATAGGGATTCTTCTGTGTATTTTCCGGATGCATACAGACTATTAAAGGTCTCCCCATGAACTGTTTGTGCTGAAACGATATGGTTGTCAACGTGCGTATCAAAGCAACGGTTCACAGGAACGACAATATTGCGGCGCTGACTGGAATCTATTACTTCATTTGCGTCAAAGATATTTCCGTACTGTAAATATAGTGCATGCCCATTATTTGCAGAAAGAACCTTGAAACGATTTTTACGGGTCATATAAATCGAAACGGCAACAACGAAAAAACACCAGATTCCCACGAGAATAGCCGCACTAATGAGACCCCTTGTCCATATTGACATCTTATCCGATAGTATTTCATCAAGAGGAACCAGTGTCCCGATAAACCCCAAGAACGCATAAAATCCTCCAGTAATGTTAGAAGCGATTTTTGCAATATATTCTTTGTTAACCCAAGCGTATCTCACTTTACATCACCACCTGCTGTAGTGTATTCTTTACTTGCTGGCGGCGAACAGCGTTTTATGCTGTTCGCGGACGGCAAGTCCACAAGGGATAGACGCGCAAGCGTCGCAAGGGAGTGTAGCTCCCTTGACGGAACGAAGTGACGCACGATACTCTCGACATGAGAGTATAGAAGTGCGCCCTTTAGTTCCTAAAGGGATTTTTGCTTACTTCGTAAAACCAGAATACGTCGAAAATCCCAGCATATAAATTGCCATTGCAATCGCCAAGTCCCTATTCTCAAGGTTGTTTTCATTTGCAATCGCAATCAATTCCTCCATGACAGTATCATGCGGAACAAGTTCATTGCCGCCCGCTTCGACAACGCGCTGAATTACCTCTGGCAATGTCATACACATTTGATAAAACGCATCTTCTTGTCCCGTCACAAGAGCGTAAAACTGGTCAAGGCTTACTCTGCGGATAAGGCGGTGTCCCATTCTCTGACCGTCAACAGAAGTCTCCCATTTGATATTCTGAGACTTCTTTGCAATAGCTTCGACGAGGAAGCAGGCACAATCATCATCCTTCAAAAGCTGATTCTGCATCTTGATAAAAGTTTTTCCTGATGCAGACGAGTTCATGGTATTATGTTTGTTCTTCATCTCAACATAGACGGTGTGAACAACCGAACCGTCCGGCAATGTAATTCCATCAGGATTCGTGTAAATGACATCCCAGCCGCCTTCTTCACCATTCGGTGGTACATGGCAATTTGCCACATATTGAAAAATCCGCTGGTGAAAATAACCGATGTCATTATTGTTGGATTTGTCGCGCTGACGGAAAATCTCGTTGCTGATTGTCTCTTCCCACGTTGCGCGATATACAGTCTTATCGAAAATAAGTTTTACCGGATCGACGATGTTGCGGTTAAACCGTTTGAGATCAAACGATTCCAACTTGTCACCGTATTTCTGAATGGTTGCCCGAACATGGTCTATAAACTCCTGTTCAGAGATAAATGATAGATTCCAACTCATGAGTTTTCCAAAGCCTCCTTGATTTTTGATGCAATTTCATAAGCAAGGTTAACGGGAACAGCGTTTCCTACTTGCTTGTATTGTGAGCTTACACTTCCGCAAAAACACCATTCATCAGGGAAACTCTGGCATCTTGCGTTTTCTCTGATTGTGAAAGGACGCGATTCGATAGGATGGCAACGGTCTGTTTGCTTCTGGCTCGGAGAAGTTAGAACAGTCAAGGACGGCTCGTCAAGGCTCATTCTTCTCAAAATGCCTGTGCGCCCTCCACCCATATTCCAACAACTCTTCATGTATTCCTTTGCAACGTCTTCTGGAATGTCTCGCCAGTAACCGCCTGGGGGGACAAGGTCGTAGATTTTTTGCTTGTATTTAGAATAGGGCGTCCCCTCACTTTTAGGACAATCAAGCAAAATATCTCTCAAAACCGGTTTGTAGTCGTGCGGCTTAGGAAACTCAAAATGAATCTTATCAAGCAGGTCATTTCTTATCCCGATGGTAATAAGCCGCTCTCTTTTTTGTGCAACTCCGTAATCCCAAGCGTTTAACACTTTCTTTTGAATGGTATATCCTGCCTGTTCAAATATTGTGGTAATCGTTTTGTACGTTCGCCCTCTGTCATGCGTGAGAAGACCTCGTACATTCTCGAATAAGAACATTTTCGGCTGGAGTTTCTCCAAGAAAGTTGCATAGTGATAAAAAAGCGTCCCTCTTGCATCTTCCAAGCCTAATTTCTTCCCTGCGTAGGAAAATGCTTGACAAGGCGCACCACCAGAAAGCAAGTCAAGCTCACCTTTTTTCAGGGAAAAGTAATTCTCCAAATCAAGGCAAGAAATGTTTGCTATATCGTCCTCAATTACACGCCATTGCGGTCTGTTTTTTCTGAGCGCATCGCAAGCATCCTTATCAAACTCAAGGCAAGCTAAAGTGTTGAACCCTGCTTTTTCAATGCCGAGTGCCAGTCCGCCAGCCCCGGCAAACAATTCAATCGTTGAAAGCATTTTCATTACTCCGTTCTTTTGTTTCTTTTCTTGAAAAGCACATCACGTCAGAAATATCACACTCTAACCCGTCACAGATTTTCTCAATGCTCTCCATAGACACATACTCGTCCTTGCCTAATTTGGCAAGTGTGGTGCTGCTGATTCCCGCTATTTTTTTCAGATCAACTCGTTTGAGCTTTTTGTCGATTAACAGCTTCCACAGATTTGCATAGCTTATAGACATAGCCCACCTCCAAGAACATTACACTAAATATTATAGCAGGAAGCTGTAAACAAATCAAGTGTTTTCGGATTTCTGGTCCATCAACATGGACCTGATGTTATCTTAAATAAACCATATTTCGTTATGGATTTGCTTTTTTAAGCGGCTTGTGAAACCACAAGCCGCTTGCGCTAAAACTCTTGAATTGAAACCGTTCTTTCGGAAAACAAGTCAATTATTTCTATCCGTATATAGAGGTCTGAATCATCATCCTTGAAAAGAAGCAAATGTGAAATGGCGGCTTCAAAAGTGTGTTAGAAGAACTCTTCAACGGGCTTGCCGTACTTGCAGATAAACCGCACAATGTAACCGTTATCCATGCTGTACCTCCTCAATCATAAATCAGCTCAAACTTCACAATTTCTTCCGCTTGTGCCTTGCAGGCGTTCATCAAGCCCACCCATTTCATAGGGTCTTGGGTTTTGAGAGCTTCTGTCGCGCCCACGCTTGCGGCAAGTCGAGGAATGATAATGTTAAGACGGCTTCTGGCGGCATCCTCGATCTCTGCGCAATGCTCATAGAGCTGTTCGCTGGCAATAAATGCAGCGTAAAGGTCGGGACGGCAGCCCTCAAGATAGGCTTTGCGCAAATGCCCATAATGTCCGATATGGGGGCGCTTCTTTTCGGGACTATGGCTACTGTCGATGATCCTTCTCATGCGGTCTGTACTCCTTTCCTTGGCTCCTTTGCGGGCAACTGTGATACTGGAACGAACACGCCCTTTGCAATATCTTCCGCACGAATGGCGGCTTTCTTGGCTTCAATTTCTGCCTTGCGCTTGTCCTTGATTTTGTCCTCGTATCGCTTCTGCGCTCTACTGGCTTTCCGCTTCAAGTAGTTCTGATGAAGCCTGTCCTTGCGTTCCTCACGCTTGCGGATTTCCTCTAATTTCGCCGGGGTCAGCTCCACTTCGCCAAACGCCGGGAGAATAAATCGCCCGACAAAATTGAAGTAAATCTCGACCTCCTGTGTGGTCTACGTACTGCCTTTACGGTCACGCTCACGCACAAGGATTTTCTCGACAAACTCATTGAGCATGGCAATCGTCAGCTTGTCAAAGTTCTCGTACTTGTCAATCAGACCAATAAAATGGTCAACATCTCTCTCATGCTTTTCGCAGCCATCAACCGCTTTTTCCAAAGGGTCAGTTGTATAATGAAGTTGAACACTTAATCAAAAAATAAAAATCCATAGTGACCTCCTGTGTTA
>CAVFYJ010000122.1:0-8510 GCA_963626545.1 Acetatifactor sp.
TCAGTATGTAGTTGAGTTTATCAGGTAAGAGAGGAATCAGAATGGAAGAGGCAAAGTGGTATGTAGTCCATACCTTTTCAGGTTATGAGAATAAGGTAAAGGTTGATATCGAGAAAACTGTCGAGAACCGGAATCTTCAGGATCAGATTCTCGAGGTTGCGATTCCCCTTCAGGAAGTGATGGAGAACAAGGATGGTCAGAAGAAGTCCTCTATGAGAAAAATCTTCCCAGCATATGTGCTGGTTCATATGATTATGAATGACGATACTTGGTATGTAATCCGCAACACCAGAGGTGTTACAGGATTTGTAGGCCCGGGATCAAAGCCGGTGTCGTTAACGGATGAAGAGATGACCGCTCTTGCTACCTTTATGGGTACTCCGCAGGAGAAGGTAAACTTCGCAGAAGGCGACCTGATCAGTGTTATCACTGGTGCATGGCAGGGTACCGAGGCCGTGATCCGTTCTGTAGATGCTGAAAAACAGACAGCTACAATTTTTATTGACATGTTTGGACATGAAACACCGGTTGAACTGAATTTTACCGATATTAAGAAAGTTCAGTAATGCGTCAAATAGGACGTATGGTTCTGCTGTGGGAGGGTATCCCCCGCAAATACCACATTATTAGGAGGTGCCACAATGGCAAAGAAAGTTACAGGTTATATTAAGTTACAGATTCCTGCTGCAAAGGCAACACCGGCTCCACCGGTTGGACCTGCTCTTGGACAGAAGGGTGTCAACATTGTACAGTTTACAAAGGAGTTTAACGCAAGAACTGCTGATCAGGCTGGTATGATCATTCCGGTTATCATCACTGTATACGCAGACAGAAGCTTTACCTTCGTTTGCAAGACTCCGCCGGCTGCTATTCTTATTAAGAAGGCATGCAACATCCAGACTGCTTCTGCAACACCAAATAAGGTTAAGGTTGCAACTCTTTCCAAGGCTGATCTTCAGAAGATCGCTGAGACAAAGATGCCAGATCTGAACGCAGCAAGCCTTGAGGCTGCTATGAGCATGATCGCAGGTACCGCTCGCAGCATGGGTGTTAAGGTAGAAGAGTAAGAATATCAACATTAAGTGGGAGGGATATTCCCGCAAATACCACCAGGAGGTTTTTCGATGAAAAGAGGAAAAAAGTATGTAGAGGCTGCCAAGCTGGTAGACCGCGCTACTCTTTATGATGTAAACGAAGCCGTATCTATCGTTAAGAAGGCTTCTAGTGCAAAGTTTGATGAGACAGTTGAAGCTCATATCAGAACAGGTTGTGATGGACGTCACGCAGATCAGCAGATCCGTGGTGCTGTAGTTCTTCCTCACGGAACAGGTAAGTCTGTTCGCGTACTTGTATTCGCTAAGAATGACAAGGCTGATATCGCAAGAGAGGCAGGAGCTGATTACGTTGGAGCTGAGGAGTTGATTCCGAAGATCCAGAACGAAGGATGGCTTGATTTTGACGTTGTAGTAGCTACTCCGGATATGATGGGTGTTGTAGGTCGTCTGGGTCGTGTACTTGGACCGAAGGGCTTAATGCCAAACCCGAAGGCTGGTACCGTAACTATGGACGTTGCAAAGGCTATTAAGGAAATTAAAGCTGGTAAGATTGAGTACAGACTGGATAAGAGCAATATCATTCATGTTCCGGTTGGTAAGGTTTCCTTCACCGAGGAGCAGTTAGCAGACAACTTCCAGGCGCTGATGGGCGCAATTATCAAGGCTAGACCAAGCACTCTGAAGGGAACCTTCTTAAAGAGTGTTACCCTGGCTTCTACCATGGGACCTGGCGTTAAGTTAAACACCGTTAAATTTGGTCAGTAAAAAGTACTTGACAATTGCTTGTCAGTATGTTATTATTGCAATGTTTGAGGCCGCAAGGCTTTCATATATTTGCCGAAGACAGCAGGTGCCGCAAGGCGTAAGGAGAAAACACCTGCCGAGGAGAGATCTAAATTATTAGAGATTATCTTTGCCTCTCTGTCTTTGCAGAGAGGCATTTTTCGGCCTTTTCTTAAAATTTTCAAGAAGGAGGGCACATATCATGGCTAAGGTTGAGCTGAAGCAGCCGATTGTTGAAGAGATCAAAGCATCTTTAGACGGCGCAAAGGGTGTAGTTCTGGTTGACCATCGTGGTCTTACCGTTGAGCAGGATACCGCACTGCGTAAGAGTCTGAGAGAAGCTGGTGTTACTTATAAGGTATATAAGAACACTCTGGTTAAGCGTGCAATCGAGGGCACCGAGTTCGAGTGCTTAAAGGATCTGTTAGAGGGTCCATCCGCACTTGCAATTAGCAAGAGCGAGGCTACCACACCGGCAAGCATCATTTGCAAGTTTGCTAAGACAAACGAGAAGCTTGAGGTTAAGGGTGGTGTTGTAGAAGGAGCCTTCTACGATGCGAAGGGTGTTGAGGTTCTGTCCGCAATCCCGTCCAGAGAAGAACTTCTTGCAAAGTTCCTGGGAAGCATCCAGTCCCCAATCACCAATTTTGCTCGTGTTATCAAGCAGATCGCAGAGAAGCAGGAAGCATAATTCGGTATTACAGTGGATTTTGGCAGCTGCGTAGAGCAGTTGCATGAGATGATTCAAAATGGATCATCATTCGGAAATGCCGTAAGGCACAGTTGAATAAATTCTTATATTAGGAGGAAAATTATCATGACAGCAGCAGAGATTATCGAAGCTATTAAGGGTATGAGCGTTTTAGAGTTAAATGACCTGGTAAAGGCATGTGAGGAAGAGTTTGGCGTATCTGCAGCAGCAGGTGTTGTTGTAGCAGCAGCAGGCGCTGGCGCAGCAGCTGAGGAAGAGAAGACTGAGTTCGACGTAGAGCTGACTGAGGTTCCGGCAGCTTCTAAGATCAAGGTTATCAAGGTTGTTCGTGAAGTAACCGGTCTGGGTCTGAAGGAAGCTAAGGAGTTAGTTGAGGCTGCTCCGAAGGTAGTTAAGGAAGCTGCAGCTAAGGCTGACGCTGAAGAGCTGAAGAAGAAGTTAGAGGAAGTTGGAGCAAAGGTTACCTTAAAGTAATTTGCACTGACAATACTTTGAAACAAGGAAACGGTCTGGAGCAGTTTGACTGCTGCGGACCGTTTTTGTGTGTGACAGGAGATTGAGAAAAATCGTCAACACATAAAGAAACAATAAAGAAACAATAAAAAAAGACCGGATCCGCCGGTCTATGGGAAAGAATATATTTATAATAAATAGTCAGTCGGGGCGACAAGACTTGAACTTGCGGCCTCATGAACCCCATTCATGCGCGCTACCAAACTGCGCTACGCCCCGATTTCCAAAAGTAGAACTATTATATCAGACAAAAATAAATTTGTAAAGAAGATTTTTTGAAAAGAAATTTGAAAAAAAGGCAAAAACTAGTTGACAGCTTGTATTTGCTATGTTATAGTGATATTTGCACTATCATGGACAAAATCGCTTTCTATGCTTTCCGTATAGAAGACAATGGCGTCTGCCTATAGACTTTGGGGCAGTATGCCGCACAGATATGGATAGGATAGAGGCACAAAATATATTTATCAGGGGTGAGCAAACATGGAAAAAAACAGAATTCGACCAGTCAAATCCGGCAGAACTTTCCGTATGAGTTATTCCAAGTCCAACGAAGTTCTTGAAGTTCCGAATCTGATTGCGATCCAGAAGGATTCTTACCAGTGGTTCCTTGGCGATGGACTTAGAGAGGTATTTGATGATATTTCTCCTATCGTAGATTTCAGCGGCAATCTGGAGTTGCGTTTTGGCAAATTCCGTCTGTGCCCGGATGAGATTAAGCACACGATCGAGGAATGCAAGGAACGTGATGCAACGTATTCCGCACCACTTAAGGTTGAGGTCAGACTCCACAATAAGGAAACTGACACCATTAAAGAGCATGAGATTTATATTGGTGATCTTCCGTTGATGACGGATACGGGCTCCTTCGTGATTAACGGAGCCGAGCGTGTTATCGTTAGCCAGCTGGTACGTTCACCTGGTATTTATTTTACTATCGACCATGATAAGACCGGAAAAGAGCTGTTCTCTTCCCAGGTTATCCCGAATCGTGGTGCATGGCTTGAGTATGAGACAGACTCCAATGATATTTTCTATGTAAGAGTCGATCGTACACGTAAGATACCGGTAACCGTTCTGATCCGTGCATTGGGATGGGGCAGCAACGAGCAGATCCTTGAGATCTTCGGCGATGAGCCAAAGCTTCTTGCTACCATCGAGAAGGATGTCAGCAACGATTACAAGAGCGGTCTTCTTGAACTGTATAAGAAGATTCGTCCGGGCGAGCCGCTTTCCACTGACAGTGCTTCCAGCCTGATTCAGGGAATGTTCTTTGACGTAAGAAGATATGATCTGGCGCGTGTAGGACGTTATAAGTATAATAAGAAGCTGCATTTCCGCAATCGTCTGAATGGACACGTTTTAGCAGACGATGTTGTAGATGCTTCTACCGGCGAGATCATCGCTGAGGCAGGCACGACCTGTAACCGTGCAATCGCAACCAAGATCCAGAACGCAGGTGTTCCGTATGTATACGTTGACGTAGAAGGACGCCGTGTAAAGGTTCTGTCCAACCTCATGGTAGACGCTTCCGAGTATCTGAACCTGACTGAGGAAGAGCTTGAGGCTGCTGGCATCAATGAGCTTGTTTACTACCCAGTACTGACCCAGATCCTTGAGAAGGGCCTTGAGGGTGAGGAACTGATGGCAGAGCTGCGCGCAAACAACGCCGAGCTGATTCCGAAGCACATCATGAAGGAGGATATCCTTGGTTCCATCAACTACTGCCTGAACTTGGAGTATGGTGTAGGACAGGATGACGACATCGACCACTTAGGAAACCGTCGTATCCGTGCGGTAGGTGAGCTTCTTCAGAACCAGTACCGTATTGGTATGTCCCGTATGGAGCGTGTCGTAAGAGAGCGTATGTCCACAAACGATCCGTCTGATCTGACTCCACAGAGCTTAATCAACATCAAGCCTGTTACCGCTGCTGTTAAGGAATTCTTTGGAAGTTCCCAGCTGTCTCAGTTCATGGATCAGAACAACCCGCTTGCCGAGCTGACTCATAAGAGACGTCTGTCCGCGTTAGGACCTGGCGGTCTGTCAAGAGATCGTGCCGGATTCGAGGTTCGAGATGTACATTACACCCATTATGGACGTATGTGCCCGATTGAGACCCCTGAGGGTCCGAATATCGGTCTGATCAACTCTCTTGCAACTTATGCAAGAGTAAATAAATATGGATTTATCGAAGCTCCTTATCGTATCGTTGATAAGAGTGATCCGGCAAATCCGCGTGTAACCGATGATGTTCGTTACTTCACCGCTGATGAAGAGGACGATTTCGTAGTAGCACAGGCAAATGAGCCGTTAGACGCAGAAGGTCATTTCATCAATAAGATGGTTTCCGGTCGTTTCCGTGAGGAGACTTCTGAGTTTGAGCAGAAGAACATCGATTTGATGGACGTTTCTCCGCGAATGGTATTCTCTATCGCAACTTCTATGATTCCGTTCCTGCAGAACGATGATGCAAACCGTGCTCTTATGGGATCCAACATGCAGCGTCAGGCCGTTCCGTTAATGTTAACAGAGGCTCCTGTTGTTGGTACCGGTATGGAGGATAAGGCTGCATACGATTCCGGTGTTTGCGTTGTCGCAAAGCACGCTGGTGTTGTTGAGCGTTCTTCTTCAAAGGTAATTATCATCAAGTGTGACGATGGTACCAGAGATGAGTATCATCTGACCAAGTTCTCCAGAAGTAACCAGAGCAACTGCTACAACCAAAGACCGATCGTTTACAAGGACGAGCGTGTTGAGGCTGGACAGGTAATCGCAGATGGTCCGTCCACCAAGAATGGTGAAATCGCACTTGGTAAGAACCCGTTAATCGGATTCATGACTTGGGAAGGTTACAACTACGAGGATGCCGTTCTTTTGAGCGAGCGTCTTGTTCAGGAGGATGTTTACACCTCCATTCATATTGAAGAATATGCCGCAGAGTCCCGTGATACCAAGCTTGGACCGGAAGAGATCACAAGAGATGTTCCGGGTGTCGGAGATGAGGCACTCAAGGATCTGGACGATCGCGGTATCATCCGTATCGGTGCAGAAGTACGTGCCGGAGATATTCTGGTAGGTAAGGTAACACCGAAGGGTGAGACAGAGCTGACTTCCGAGGAGAGACTGCTTCGTGCAATCTTCGGTGAGAAGGCAAGAGAAGTTCGCGATACCTCCTTAAAGCTGCCACACGGCGCTTATGGTATTGTTGTTGATACAAAGGTATTTAACCGTCAGAACAGTGATGAGTTGGCACCTGGTGTAAATCAGGTTGTACGCATCTACATCGCACAGAAGAGAAAGATCTCCGTCGGCGATAAGATGGCTGGTCGTCACGGAAACAAGGGTGTTGTTTCCAGAGTTCTTCCTGTAGAAGATATGCCATTTCTTCCAAACGGACGTCCTCTGGATATCGTGTTGAACCCTCTGGGTGTGCCGTCACGTATGAATATCGGACAGGTATTGGAGATTCACTTGAGTTTGGCTGCAAAGGCACTGGGATTCAATATTTCTACACCTGTATTTGATGGCGCAAGTGAGAATGATATTTTTGATACACTTGATTTGGCAAATGATTATGTCAATATGGAGTGGGATGAGTTCTACGAGAAATATAAGGATTCTCTTCATGAGGATGTTATGGATTATCTGGGTTCCCATCTGGAGCACAGAGAGCTGTGGAAGGGTGTTCCGATCACTCGCGATGGCAAGGTGAGACTGCGTGACGGTCGTACCGGTGAGTATTTCGATAGCCCGGTAACTATCGGTCACATGCATTACTTAAAGCTGCACCATCTGGTTGATGATAAGATCCATGCACGTTCCACCGGTCCTTACTCACTTGTTACTCAGCAGCCGCTGGGAGGTAAGGCACAGTTCGGCGGACAGCGTTTCGGAGAGATGGAGGTTTGGGCTCTCGAGGCATATGGCGCTGCTTACACCCTGCAGGAGATCTTAACTGTTAAGTCTGATGACGTTGTGGGACGTGTAAAGACTTACGAGGCTATCATCAAGGGCGAGAACATTCCTGAGCCAGGTGTACCGGAGTCCTTCAAGGTACTTCTTAAGGAATTACAGGCATTGGCACTGGATGTACGCGTACTCGATGCAGACAACAATGAAGTGGAGATTAAGGAAAGCACAGAATATGGCAACACCGACTTCAGAAGCATCATGGAAGACGGCGGAAAGCGTCATTATTCTGAGGAAGAGTTCCAGAGAAACGGTTCCACCATTCAGGAAGTAAAGGATGGCGAGATCGCAGATGTTGAGATGGACGCTTCCGATGCAGACGATTTTGATAAAGATGATGTGGACGGGTCATTTGGGTCTGACGGATTTGACGATGCAGATGATTTCGATGATTTAGGAGACTCAGATAACTAAGAGCCAGAAGGGAGAACCATTTATGCCGGAAAATAAAACCGATGGAGGACAGTCAATCGCTTTCGAGTCCATTAAGATTGGTCTTGCTTCCCCTGAGAAGATCAGAGAGTGGTCGAGAGGCGCTGTCACAAAGGCTGAAACAATTAACTACAGAACGCTGAAGCCGGAACCGGATGGCTTATTCTGTGAGCGTATTTTCGGACCGCAGAAGGACTGGGAGTGCCACTGCGGAAAGTATAAGAAGATTCGTTACAAGGATATGGTTTGTGACCGTTGTGGTGTTGAGGTTACAAAGTCCAGTGTTCGTCGTGAGCGTATGGGACATATCGAGCTGGCAGCTCCGGTTTCCCATATCTGGTATTTCAAGGGTATTCCGAGCCGTATGGGCCTGATCCTTGATATTTCACCGAGAAATCTTGACAAGATTCTGTACTTCGCTTCTTATGTCGTTCTCGACAAGGGCGAGTCTGATCTGAATTATAAGCAGGTACTCTCCGAGAGAGAGTACCGCGATGCGGTAGAGCAGTACGGCTACGGCAAGTTCCGCGTCGGAATGGGTGCTGAAGCTATTCAGGAGCTGTTAAAGGCAATTGATCTGGAGAAGGATTCCGAGGAACTGCGTGCAGAGCTGAAGGATGCTTCTGGCCAGAAGCGTGCTCGTATCATTAAGAGATTAGAGGTTGTTGAGGCATTCCGTAACTCCGGAAACCGTCCGGAGTGGATGATCCTGGATGCAATCCCGGTTATGCCGCCGGATCTGCGTCCTATGGTTCAGCTGGATGGTGGAAGATTTGCAACATCTGACTTGAATGATCTGTATCGTCGTATTATCAACAGAAACAACCGTCTGGAAAGACTGCTTGAGTTAGGCGCTCCGGACATCATCGTGCGCAACGAGAAGCGTATGCTTCAGGAGGCAGTTGATGCCTTGATCGATAACGGTCGTCGAGGACGTGCCGTAACCGGTCCTGGAAACCGTAACTTAAAGTCCCTTTCCGATATGTTAAAGGGTAAGCAGGGACGTTTCCGTCAGAACCTGTTAGGTAAGCGTGTTGACTATT
>CAVFYJ010000123.1:0-8146 GCA_963626545.1 Acetatifactor sp.
AATCCTGACGGCTGCAATGGAATCCTCGTCCGACACGTCGGGCGGGGTTGTTCAAGTTGTTGACAGAAAAAAATAACATGGTATGATAGAGTTCAAGTAGTTAAACTACTATAACGGTTCCCTGTCGATAGGTGAGATCGAAAACTCGTTTCAGGGAATGGAAGGGCATGGTACGATTATGAGAAAACATCACATTCTTACAGCAGTAGCGACAGCAGCCGTTTTCAGTCTTGGGGCTAGCACATTCGCTTTCGCAGATGAGGAGCCGACATCTGGTGGAACCTTCACCTATGCCAGAGCAGATTCGACAACCTCGTTTGATCTTCATCAGGAGATTACCTCCAACAATGCATTTGCAATCGACAAAGTTTTTGAGTCACTGGTAACTTTTGACAATGATGGCAATATTATTGATTGGCTGGCAGAAAGCCATGAGATCAGCGATGATGGTCTGGTTTATACCTTTACCCTGCGCGATGGCCTGAAGTTTAGCGATGGAACAGATGTGACGGCAGAGGATGTCAAGTTTTCCATTGAGCGTCATCTTGAGGTGGGTGGTTCCCTTCCGATTGAGGCCGATGTGACGTCGGTAGAAGCAGTAGATGACAAGACCGTACAGATCACACTTGGAACAGCTTACACACCATTTCTTTCCGAGCTTGCGAATTTCTCAAATGGAATTATTCCGAAGGATTTTGGTGGAAAGACCGAGGAAGAGTTCTTCAAGAATCCAGTTGGAACTGGCCCATTTGTCGTATCGGAGTGGGATCCGTCCGGTGATTTGACTTTCGTGAAGAACGACTATTATTGGCAGGAAGGAAAGCCATATTTGGATGAACTCGTCTACAAGGTAGTAGACGATGATAACCAGGAATTAAATCAGCTGCTTGCAGGTGAGATTGATGGAATTGAGAGTCTTTCTTTAAGCAATGCGGCAACTGTTGATGGCAATGCAGAAACAACAACGGCTACCAGCTTCAGCTACAATGTAGAAGAACTGTTCTTTAATACACTGGATGAGCATTTTAGTGATGAGCATGTTCGCCGTGCACTGGCGATGGCAATCGACAGAGAGGCCTTGACACAGGCACTGACCTTTGGCTATGCAGAGATTGCAAACACCGTTTTGCCGCGCGCCATTTTGTATCAGACAAATGATACCGTAAATGCACTGTCCTATGACATTGATGCTGCCAAGGAAGAGTTAGCACAGTCTGCTTACCCAGATGGCTTTGATACCACAATCAGCATCGCATCTGGAAACAATACACGTCTTCAGGAGGCACAAATCATTCAGGCGGCAGGTGCACAGATCGGAATCAACATTGAGATCAACGCACAGGAAGTCTCCACATTCCGAGCAGATTTCCGTGAACTGAATTTCTCCATGATGATCAACAGTGCGACAGCCGATTACCCGGATGCCAATTCCATTTTTGCATTCCAGGTTGATCCAGATGGATGGAGCAAGTGCTACTGGACTTCTTATAGCAATGAGACTGCTGCAGATCTGATGAGAAAGGGACAGGTAACACCGGACGGAGACGATCGTGCGGCTGTTTACGAGGAATTGCAGCAGATTTTGGCAGATGAGGTTCCATATATTCCGCTGTATAACTCCGAGAATGTAGTTGGACTGCGTGATAACGTAGAAGGCTTCACAGTTCTGCCGAACGGAAGCGTACATTTTGAGGATGTTTATTTTGAAGAATAATACAAATACGAATACAACGTATCAAGCGATGGCAAGAGCACTCCTTCGGGCGGCTCTTGTCATTGCGCTTGTTACGGTGGCTGTTTTTCTGTTGATTCGTCTCGTGCCAGGCGATCCAGTTGTCATGGTACTCGGAGAACATGCAACCGATGAGGCAGTTAATCAGTTAAGAGATCAGCTTCATTTAAATGATCCGCTTGGGAAACAGTTTTTGATTTTTTTACAGAATGTATTTTTACATGCCGATACGGGAAATTCAATCAAGTATGGCGTATCCTGCCGAAGCCTGATTTTACAGTATGCGCCGGTGACGCTTTTATTAGTTGTCATGTCGATGACAATCTCTATCATCGCGGCGCTGCTTCTTTCCTTTGCAGCGGCAACGCATAAGGATGGCATCGTGGATCATGTAATCCGTATTGTGCCCATTGTGACACATGGAATGCCTGTTTTCTGGGTCGGATTGATTTTAATTCTGATTTTTTCGGTAAATTTAAAGTGGTTTCCAGTTGGCGGATTAAAAAAAGGCACAGGCGGCATGATTTATAGCCTCATTCTTCCGTCAATCACGGTATCCTTTGGTCAGATACCGCCGCTCGTGCGTTCCCTTCGTGAGCAGCTGATTGAGACACTTGATGCTGATTTTATGCTTACACTTCGCGCGGCCAAGCTGCCAAGGCGTGTGATTTTATGGAAGCATGTGCTTCACAATGCGGTTGTGCCGACATTAATGTTGCTTTCTGTCAATTTGTCCTATCTGATCGGAGGAACACTTGTCGTTGAGCAAGTCTTTGCGGTAAAGGGAATCGGAAAGTTGTTATTTGAGGCAATCTCAAACCGCGATTTTCCGCTTGTAGAAGGAATTACGCTGTATTGCGCATTTTTTGTTGTCATTATTAGCTTGGCGGTTGATTTGATTGCAAAGAAGCTGGATCCGCGTATGGTAAAAGAGTGAAAGTAGAAAGGGCGAAGGCGCATATTGTTATGAAACAAGTAAAACAATTAAAACAAAAAAATACACATGCGCCGACGTTACTCATCGGCCTTGTGATGATGGGCATACTGGTGGGGCTGGCTGTGCTGGCACCTGTGATCTGTCCGTATGATCCGCTGGAACAAAATCTTGTCGAATTTCTTCAAAAGCCTGGGGCAAAGCACTGGTTTGGAACGGACCAATTAGGGCGAGATTTGTTTACAAGAACGCTATATGCGGCGCGAACCGATCTGTGGATCATGGTCACGGCAGAGATCGCACCATTTTTTATCGGCATTTTTCTTGGAATGGCAGCTGGCTATTTTGGCGGTGTGATTGAATGGCTGATCGGACTGGCAACGGATACCTTTATTGCGTTTCCATTTTATCTGCTTGTTATTGTCATTGCGTTTGCATCTGGTGCTGGTTCTCACGGTATTTTTATTACCTATCTGTTAGTTGGCTGGCTGATCTATTGCAAGGTGGCGAGAGGACAGAGTGCGACACTCAAAAATTCGGAGTGGATTGCCGCAGCAAAAATTCTTGGCTATTCCGATATCAGAATTTTATTTTGTGAACTGCTTCCGAATATTATTCCACAGGCGATTGTCCTTTTGATGACCGATATGGTTGGTCTTCTTGTCATCATTGTTACGCTTGGCTATCTAGGTATTGGCATTGCACCGCCGACACCAGACTGGGGAACCATGATTTCAGAAGGACAGACCTTTATGACAACGGCATGGTGGCTTTCTGTGCTGCCGGGTATGTTTGTTGTGTATACCGGAGTGGCACTCTCCTTTATCGGAGATGGTTTGGCGGATCGATTCCGCTAGAAGCTATAGTTTAACAGAAGCGGTTGGCAGAAAGCAAAATAGTTATAGAAAAGGATTTTACCTATGGACATACAGACAAATTCCATTGAACCTATAGTATCTATAAAAAATTTAACAGTGACAGGAAAAGATGGCCGACTTTTAGTCGATCATCTTTCTTTGCAGTTACGGCGCGGGGAGACGCTTGGTCTTGTCGGAGAATCCGGTTCGGGAAAAACGTTGACGCTAAAAAGTATAATCGGATTATTGCCAAGTAATTTAAAAGAACAGTGCGAAGAAAAAAAGATGAATGGCAATGTGGCAATGATTTTCCAAAATCCAATGAGTGCGCTTGATCCACTCTGTCCTGTGTTGAAACAGTTGACAGAAGTTGTTATGATTCGACAGAACGTCTCCAAAAAGGAGGCGCGTCTTCGGGCAGAAAAGCTGCTTGCACGTCTCGGTCTTTTGAAACAGCTTTCTGAAAAAGATCGTTTACCATCTGAGTTATCAGGTGGACAGTGCCAGCGAATTTTAATTGCGATGGCGCTTGCCTGCAATCCAGATGTACTTTTGTGCGATGAACCGACTACGGCACTCGATGTGACGGTTCAAAAGCAGACACTGGATTTGATTCAGGATTTACAGAAGGAAATGAATTTTGCTATTTTATTTGTTACGCACAATCTGGCAGTGGCGGCAAGTATTTGCAGCCATCTCGCTGTCATGCAGAATGGAAAAATTGTGGAAAGTGCCGAGACAAAAAAGTTGTTGCAGGAACCACAGGATGCGTATACAAAAATGTTATTATCGGCCATTTTGCGCATTCCGAATCGAAAGGAGTGTGAGTAAATGGACAATAAAATGAACAATATAACGGACAATACATTGTTGGAAATCCGAAATATCCGGGCATCCTATAAGGATTTCCCAGCATTAAAAGATGTCAGCTTGAAAATAAAAGAACATACGGTGCTTGGCTTAGTTGGCGAATCTGGTTCTGGAAAATCCACACTCGCAAAGGTTATTACTGGGTTACTAAGGGAAGATCAGGGCGAAATTCTATTTGAAGGCGAGTCACTTATGACAGGGCATCATACGAGTGGTCACGATAAAAACGGTGCTTTTGGAAAGGGCATGTGGAAAAATCGCTCCCGCCAGACACGCATACAGCGGCAGAAAATTCAGATGGTGTTCCAAAATCCAGAAGGGTCACTTAATCCAAAGCACACGATCGGAACGATTTTGTCGGATGCTATGTTGTTTCATAAAATTACAGACCGGACACATGTAAAAGAAGCATGTCAGGAATGGGTGTGCCGTATGGAGCTTCCAGAGGATACACTCGAACGCTATCCGTCTTCTTTTTCTGGCGGACAAAAACAGCGAATTGCACTAGCGAGAGCACTCTGTGTTTCACCAAAACTTTTAATTGCGGATGAGCCGACCAGTGCACTTGATGTATCGGTGCAGCAGCGTATTTTACAGCTCATCAAAGAATTAAAGCAGGAAATGGGTCTGACAATCCTTTTTATTTCTCATGATATGGGCGTTATCTATGATATTTGCGATGAAGTGGCAGTTATGAAGGATGGCAGAATTGAGGAAATTGGAGAAAAAGCAGATTTTTTTGCAAATCCGAAGACCGAATATGGAAAGCAATTATTGGACAGTGTGCCAAAGCTGCCATATTTGGAGTGAAGATATGTTATACAGAAGACAAATCGTATGTGTGAAAGACAATGAGAGGAAACGGGAGAAATCATGGAAAAGAAAGCAGACTGGATAAAGGAAATTTATGTGGATCATGCAAATCATTCAAACGTTCCAAAGAACTTAAATGATCCAAATTGTTCAAATGATCCAAATCGTTTAAACGATATTGGTCAGGTACAATATGAGATTCCGGGCTTTGTAGATTTTCATCTTCACGCGGGCTGGACAGATTTTGACCATGCGGATCAGGAAAAAAGAAGTACGCAGGACATTGAAAGTCGCATTCAGCATTGTCTGAGTGAATTATCTGCCATGGGCTTTCGCATGGTTCGCGATGCAGGTGGACTGGAAAGCATTCGGGCAGAGGCGTGGAAACAAAGTGCCGCAGAGCATGCGTTTTCAGTCGTTGCATGCTGCGGAATGGTAAGTGGTGAAAATGCTACGGACAATATCTTTCAGACACAGGCAAAGGCACGCGCAGCCCGCTGGGTCAAAATCTTTGCGACAGGTGGTGTCGGTGCGCCGCCAGAAAATGTACTAATTCCAACGATGAAAAAAGAAACCTTTTTCAAACTGGTACAGGACTATCATGCAGCCGGAAAGCTTGTCATGGTTCATACCTGGGGTGGTGATAGTCTGGATTGGTGCATTGAGGCGGGTGTTGATTCCGTTGAGCATGGCATTTACATGAATAAACGACAGGCTTATGGCCTTGCTGCAGGCAATATTCTTTATGTGCCAACAGCATCCGTATATCAGCTTCTTGCCGCTGATGGCAATCCCATGCAGGTGGCACCGTTTTTTGCAGAGCATGCGCGCCCGGCTGTGTTAGCGCATCAAAAGGCAGTGGAGTATTGCGTGAGAGAAGGCGTGCGCATGACGTGTGGCACGGACTTTTATTCCGATCCAAAACTGTTAGCCCACGAATATGAGGAAGTCTTTGCTTTACAGCGCTGTGGCGTGCCAAAGGAAATGGCCTGGGCGGCATTTTGTGGACAGACGCTTACATCAAAAGAGACAGATGTGTGTGCTCATCAAACCATTCGATTAAATCGTCACCCATATGAGATTACTTCACCAGAGGAGTTAAGAGCGGCAGTTGTTCATTGAACGGGTCATAACTGTTAGTAAAATGGACCATACCTGTTTGTGGTATCTGGATTTGCGATGATATGAATTGTTTTTTTATAGAAATATCACAAAAAACACTTGACTAAAGTTGACTTTAAGTTTGTATACTTAGCTTAGACCGTTTTGGCAATCACAAAAAGAGAGGAGAAAAACGATGGCAAAAGTATTTTTTACAAGAGAAATTACACCTGAAAAAGTAGTACAGTTATATGAGAAGGCTGGCAAGGAGCTGACTGGAAAGGTTGCAGTGAAACTTCATTCTGGAGAGAAGGGAAATCAGAACTTCCTTGGACCAGATTTCTGGCGTCCGGTAATCGAGAAGATTGGTGGTACCGTTGTTGAGTGCAATACTGCATATGATGGTGCAAGAGACACCACAGCAAAGCATAGACTTTTAATCAAAGAACATGGTTGGGATCGTTATTTTAATGTGGATTTGATGGATGCAGAGGGCCCTGATCTGGAACTGAGCATTCCAAATGGAAAGATGATTAAGAAGAACTTTGTTGGAAAGGACATGGCAAATTATGACTCCATGCTTGTATTGTCACACTTCAAGGGCCATCCGATGGGCGGATACGGCGGAGCATTAAAGCAGCTTTCCATTGGTTGTGCATCTTCTTTCGGAAAGGCTTATATCCATGGTGCTGGTGTGCCGGAGGAGAAGTGGACTGCGGATCACGATTCTTTCTTAGAGTCTATGGCAGATGCGGCATCTTCTGTAGTTGAGTATTTCAAGGGCAATATCGTCTATGTCAATGTTATGAAAAACATGTCAGTAGACTGTGACTGCTGCAGCGTAGCAGAGGATCCATGTATGAAGGATATTGGTATTCTCGTATCCCTTGATCCGATTGCAATTGATCAGGCTTGCATTGATCTTGTCTATGCGGCAACCGACGATCCAGGCCAGAAGCATTTTCTGGAGCGTGTTGAGAGCAGAAATGGTGTTCACACCATCGAGGCTGCGGCAGCACTTGGATATGGCAGCAGAGAGTATGAGCTTGTGACTGTTGAGTAAGTAACGTATGAAATGCGTCGATAACTTCTGACGGAAGTCACGAGCTTTCTTGCACAAGTTTTTTATAAAAAAATAGAAAGAAGCATGAAAAAGCATCCGAATTGTGCCTAGGGAAAAAATGTTGTCTGGCTCAAGTCGGATGCGTTTCTTTTTGACTTCTTGATTTTTTGAAATTATTGATCTATCAGTAGTTCAGACAGTGGTGTCTTCTTCGTGATAGTTTACGTTTCGGTCATAATAATGGAACTGTGTAATGCGATCAGACTTGTGCTCACTTGGACAGCGAGTGGCAAGATGGTTCTTTAATTCATCCATTTCCGCAAGGCTGATTTTTGTATAGCTGCTTTCTGGGCGACGCACATAATAGCGAAACGAGAATACATCACGCTTTTCCTCAGCAACATCTTCAGTTGTCCAGAATTCATGAAATGAGGTAAAGCGCTTGTCATAGAAATCCTTTTCAAAACGATCAAATCCAGCCTGATTTTCATAAAAATAATGGCGGTTTCCATCTTTGTTAATCACTTCAATATAAGAAAAGACTTCCTCCGTTCCCTGCCCCGGGCAACAGCATCCGAGATTAAATACGATATCATTCATGATATGCCCCTCACGCCATGCAGAAATGGTTTCTGGTGAGAAAGAAAAATCCATAGTAAAAGACCTCCTCGTGTGAATAGTTTTGCTTTAAATAGTGTTACTTTTGCTTGCTTGAACATGCGATTTTCGTTTAATGTCATCATATCATATATTGACAAAACGATCAACTCCTAGTA
>CAVFYJ010000124.1:0-7970 GCA_963626545.1 Acetatifactor sp.
GCTTGTTCATCGCCCATGCCCAGAAAACAACCAGAACAAACTGCATCAAAAGAATTGCCAAAAACGGCACTACAGATAAAATATGATGCTTAAAAATGCTGCATGCTGCCCATCCACAGCCATTTGCAAAAATAAGGCTTAGCATCTGTGCAGTACAAATCTCGCTGATTCGGTAATTTCCAGATTTAAATCCACCGTACAATCTTGAAAAGCAATCATAACAGCCAAGATAGAGCAATAAAATCACCCATAAAATAGTATTTTGATGAACCAGCTTCACAGCTACAAAAATCACAAAAATTGCAATTACAAGGAATCGAATCAAAAGATTTCCAAAAAACATTGCCCATCGCTTTTTGTGACGCTGTTTTTCTCTCTCTTGCTTTGCTCTCTCTTGCTTTTCTTTTTCCTGCGTTTCTTTCTCTTCTTTTCTCGTATTCATTTTCTATGTTCATTCCTTTTTTCTTTTTCTTATTTCCTATTGTAATAAGTTTTCAAAAGAGCTTTCAGAAGGATTCCCTGAAAACACGCTTGTCTCAGAGCGTTCTCCATAATACAAAGCATCTCCATTCATTCGAAATGCCCTGACACTGTAGCGATGCTCCCCCTCACCTGCACGTGTCCGATAGCTCTGCACGGAATTGTTTGTTATCTTTTTTATTACCTTCCAGCTTCCACTGTCGGTCTGTTCATAAATCACATAACCATCCGCTCCTAAAACGGTATCCCAGAAAATCTCAAGTCTGGAAGCGGTACTCTCGTTTACACTGACACCCGTTACCTTTTGTGGGAGTGTAAAGCCTGTTATCGCGGATGAATACAGCGAATACGCTCTCGTTTTTCCAGTTTGAATAAAAGCTCGTATCCGATATTCATAGACATCACTATTTTTTATGATATGACTGTAACTTTGAATCGATGATGCATCGATTCTCTTTAATGTGTGATATGTATCCTCATCGGCGCTTTTATATTCGATCACATAACCATCTGCTGATGGCACTTCTGTCCATGCTAATTTTACTTTTGCCGCATACGGAACCTGTCGCATCACAGGCGCTTCTGGTAAAAATCGGGCAGTAAGTGATTCTATGTGCTTGTCCGATTGCGTATCGTCGAGTGTAACAAAAACAAGCTGACCTTTTTTGATCGAAAGCTCTGAGATCACAGAGGCTGACGCCGCAATTTCCCAGCTATATGGATTGCTTGGATTCCAGACGTAAACTCGCGCAAAATCCGTAAAATACAGCAGCCCATTTTGCATATGGCTGTAGTATGCCTTTACCGTTACCGATGACACTGGTTTCAAATTACTGCCCCACAAATCATTTGAAGAATACAGCGTTCCATTTTTGCAAAAATACCATTTTCCCTGAATCAATGAATAGTCACACGGAATGTTATCTGCAAATAGTGCAGTACTAAAGCTTCCACTTTGGTTCGCCGCAGGGAGCTCATCCATACTGCTTTGCGGTGCCCATCCCCGATGTCCGAGCGCACTTATCTCCTCATCACTTTTTAGGAAATACTTGTGGTAAACAAAACCCTCATCACTATAGTCATCGTTGTAAAAGTCAAGATAGGTTTTCTTTCCGGTAAAAACAGGATCATCCGACGTCAGATCGGCATGGTACCAGATGCCATCAATTCGAAGCAGATTCCAGGCATGATTCATCGCATCGCTGCCTAATACATATGATTCAATTCCTACTTTGCCTAACAAGTACGAATACGCCAATGCATAACCATTGCACACTGCCCTTCCATTTACAAGCGCACCGTAAGCATTATAAGCACTTTTCGGCAATGCATGATTTAAATATTCCTGATAGGCATAATCGCATTCCCTTACTAACCAGTCATGAAGAAGCAGTGCTGCCTCTAGCTGTGACCTTGCCACACTGGCATAATCCACTGCCACCGCTGCCTCACTGTAGAGAGCGGTCAGATCCGCGCGAATTTTTTCTGAATCTGGCTTTCCATAGCTGTCACAATAATTGCTGTAATAGCCTGCTTTAAATATTTTTATGACTCCCTCTGTCGTACAAGAGTAGCTAAATCCTCCTGATAAGAAAAAGCAATCTCCAAGAATACAGGAACGGTATGCCTTTCGAATCTGATCAAGATCGGTATTTCGATTCAAATTCAAATCTGCGATTTCAATATCAGTTGTATTGTTTTTAATCGCTTCCTGCACACGACTCTTAAAGATGATCTGCCATGCATCCTCATTTGCGCTTGCTATGACGGATGGCTGATCGCCAAAATACTGTGCTTCAAAGTCACCATTCTGAGGCAATGGTACGCTGTCCTCGTATTGAATCAGCTGCGTTGGGACTTCAGAGGAGGTGAGTTCTTCTATTGTTTCATCTTGTGTTGTGCTTTCTGGTTGTGATTCGAACTCAGAAGTTTTCATTTCTATTTCTGTTTCTATCTCTGCTTCTATTTCTGTTTCCATTTCAGATTCTGAAATCGATTCTGTCTCTGTTTCTTTCGTTTCAAACATTCCAACCGTCTCTGTTTCAAATTCACTTTCAAATTCACCTTCAGATGCTAGTTCCTGAGCCACTGATAAATGTGGCAAAAGAAAAAGTACCATTCCCATTGCTGCCGCTATCAATGTATTTTTCCTTTTTTTCATAAATTCCTCATACGAACGGCCGAGGACATACCGTCCCCGACCATTCTTATTTTTACACTTTACTTCATACTCTTGCTTTTTGTACTCTTCGCTTCGTACCTTTTGCCTTTTGGTTTTACTTTGTACTTACGATTTCTCCATAATCGCTGTAAACTTTAACTCCATTGACTAAGCGATATGTGCGCATTGCAAAATGATATGTCGCGCCCTTTGTCATCGACTTTCCATATGTCAGCACATCAATATCCGTCACATTTTTGATTGCCTTATACTTATTTGTATCTGGATCGTACAGATAAATAACATAACCATCTGCGTCTTCCACCTTGTCCCACGTAAAGGTGATCTTTCCATTCGTTGCCTGCTTTAGAGCGAAGTTTTGCGGCGAACCAGTAATTACATTTCCAAAAAGAATATCAGAGTAATCTCCGTAAACTTTCTTTCCGTTCACCGTCACAAATGCGCGAATCTTGTAATAGTACGTTGTGCTTTCTCGAACCACATTAACATAGTTCGTTGCACTTGCCTGTGTTACGGTCTTCAATACACTATACTTTCCATCTTCTGCATTGCTTCGGTAAATGACATAACCTTCACAACCATTTACCTTGCTCCAAATAATACGAATCTTGTTGTATGCTGCCATATTTACACTCTGAAGTGTCGGTGCTAACGGAAGTGCTTTCGCACTCACTGGTTCGGATTCTGTCAGGAATACTTTCTTCTTTCCATCAAGGCGATACGGTGACATTTTATAAGTATATGTTACGCCACAGGTTACTGTATTCACATAACTTAAGATTGTCTTATCAGTAATATATTTGAGGATCGAATAGCTTCCATCATCGTTCAAACGATAAATAGCATAGCCATCTGCGTCTTCATATGTATTCCAACTGATTTTTAGCTTATTATAAGCAGTTGCTGTAATTTCTGTGATAGAAAACTCAGACTGTACTGGATTGCTCACTTCAACCTCGCAGGATGCTGTCAGACCACCAAGTGTTACTGTAATCTCAGCACTTCCTTCACTAACAGCTGTTACCATTCCTTCCTCTACAGTTACAACTTCATCATTACTGCTTGTCCATTTGGCAAGCTTTGCCTGTTCTTCGCTAACCTGTGGTTCACAAGTATATGTAAGAACTGCTGTTTCTCCATTCTTAAGCTGCAATGTAGTCTGCGAAAGCGTCAGTTTTGTAAGTACTAACGGCTCGTTTACGGTTACATGACAAATCGCAGTATAACCTCCATCTACAGAAATTGCACTGACATCCGCTTCTCCCGTTGCAATACCGGTTATCGTACCGTTCTCATCTACCGTTACAATATCCGTATCAGAAGAGCACCAGCTGATGCTACGATCAACTGCACTTTCTCCAGTTACCGTTGCTGTTAACATTCTCTGTTCTCCACATGGAATAGAAATATTTTCTTCACCCAATGTAATTCCATCTGCATGACCTGGTTCTACATGAACAGTTACATAATTGTCACCCATCAATGACTCTGGCGTATCGCTTGTTACCGAAATATAGAAATCCTTTTCATCTGATG
Organism: Acetatifactor sp.; assembly: GCA_963626545.1. Taxonomy (GTDB): domain Bacteria; phylum Bacillota; class Clostridia; order Lachnospirales; family Lachnospiraceae; genus Anthropogastromicrobium. Next base: position 4,199 of record CAVFYJ010000124.1, read on the forward strand.
CATTCTCAAATTTCAAATACTCCTCTGGAATTGTGTATTCTACCATCTTTGATGCACCTGATGCGATTGTTCCTACATTTGTCTGTGCAATTACCTCTCCAAATGCATTACCCAATCTTACTTCTACTTTCACTGCCGATGCTGCTGTATAACCCTGATTTTTAATCAATGCTGATGTTGCACTTGCTTCACTAATTACAAGATCGGTCTCTGCAAATGTACAGCTAAATACATTGTTGTCATAGTTAAGTTCTTCAACTTCATTGGAATAAACTTCAGCATTTAATCGCAATCCTGAGAGACTAGTTGGAAGCGTATATGTAAATGTTACTTCCTTTTCCTCCCCTGCTGCAATGCTAGCTGCTGCAATTGCATTGTAAATTACTGTCTGATTTTTTCCTTTTACTCTAAGGCGAACATTTTTCACTGTATCAGAAGAATTATTCTGAATCGTAACTGTAAAAGTCACCTTATTTTCAGGCTTAATTTCATTTAAATCATAATAAATGCTCTTACAAATCAGATCATATGCCTTTGCTCCTTCTACCGATTTCATATAAGCTGCACCATATGGAGAATCGGTATCGCTGTCTTCATTTACCTCCAACCAAGTATAGTTAATCGTCACGCTACCATTTTCAAGACTGCACAATGAGAAATCGTTAATATATCCGTCATCATATGTTAGCTGAACTGCACTTTCAGTTCCAACCTTCTGCATGTAAAGTTCACTCTTGTAACCATTCTGCTGTGTCCAGTAAACATTTCCCGCATAGACCTGATAATCACCAGAGCAGTAAATTTCAAGTGCGGTTTCTGTTCCATCTGCTGTTCTTGCATACAGCTGCGAATCTCTCAGATAGTACGTAACTCCCTCAAATACCTTTAGATTGTTTCCTGTTCCTATTTCGGTACTGATTGTTCCTGATACAGAAAATAAATTTGTTCCATCACTATATTGAACTGATACACTTGAACCACTAAGAGTTGCCTGAAGTGCGCCAATAGTGTCAAATGTAGTAGTCAATTTTGTGATAGTTTGCCAATTTCCATTCTGACGAATTCTACTGTAAATGCTATTATTTCCGCTCTCCATAAACGGATCATTTGCGCTATTTTCCACCCATACAACCGCTGCTGTACCATTTGCTACACATAAATCAAAGGAATATTCAATTTTCTTATTTCCAGACTTTGGCACACGCTCTGGAGTTGAGAATGTACTACCATTTAATTCACTAAACCACAAATCGGTATTCTGATATACATCCGATTCCGTTGCATCAGCACTAATCACCTTTCCAATATTCATCCATACTACATACGCGGTATTTCCATCGCTTCGCAGAATTGGACTCATATCTGCACGACCGGTTTCACATACTGGCAATGCATCAGACCATACACCATTTGAATAGACCGAATACATCAATGTTGTATGATTACCTGTTGACTTTGTACCATCATCTGCAATATACACCATGACACTGCGTCCATCAGAAAGTGTTACTGTTTGTGTATCTGCATATTCATAGGCCTGTCCTTCTCCCGGAACGACTCGATCTTCAATTGCCATATTCCACTCAACTGGTTCAAGATATGCACCAAAATCTGGATACAACTCTAATGTTCCAAGATCATACTTTACAGACGCATTAAAGAACTTTATCGGACTGCTTGCTTTTGCAAAAACCTCACCCGATAATGTAGCCTTAAAAGCCTCCTGCATTGTCTGTGCTGGGAATGATAATGTGCCATTCAAGGTACCTGATAAACCACCATACACATCAAGAATTCCTGGCGTATTGGCACCAAGCTTTACAGTTGGTGTAAGAGTCAGGCCAACGCTTCCGCTCATATCGTATGTTTTTTGATTATTTAATGTTAAATTGAGCTTGCCGTCTGCACTTCCAACAATACCGATTTCTCCATAAAAAATAGTACAAAACGGAATTCTTGCACTGGCAGATGCTGTCAAATTTGTAACCACACCACTGTCAATCATTGTCCAACTTCCGTTGTCATATTTCATCTCAATGAATCCAGTTACTTGACCACTAACACCAATTGCCGCAGTACCCTGTATTGGTCTCAGTTTTCCTCTTACTTTGCTAAACTGATTCCAAAGTCTAGTTGTATCAACTTTTCCTCCACATGCCTTTACAAGACTCTTTACTTCCTGATAAGAGTCAGACCAATACGAATCATTTTCACTCGAGCCTTCCAACTTCGCCTTATAGGAATCATCAAATCCGATCAAGACTTTCATTGTCTGTGTCTGCGGATCAAATTTCATTACAATATCCTTTAAGAGCGGCAAATCAACTGAGATTTTCGTTTCAAACAAATTAAAATCATATCCCAGTATATTAATACGTGGACCATATAATGTAGATTCACCTAGTTTTACATCTGTGAACATGTTCTTTACATCTGATTCAACATTATCCGCAATGCTCATTTCAACAATATTTTCCGTCGAACTGCTCCATGGCATTCCAGTGTAATAAACTGCCTTATATCCAGACTTTGTAATCTTAATTCTCTGGTTTGCTGTTCCATAACAGTTGACCTTAACTCTACCATCATTGTCAGATGTTCCGACCTGCTTACCATCAATCGTAACAACAGCTCCAGTAATTGGCTTTTTCATATTGCTGTTAACTATTTTTACAATATAGTCTGAATTCTTATAAATTCCCGGATAGAATTCACTAATACTTTTAAACGGAATCTGATTAAGGTCTGCATAAGTTTCCGCATAGGAATCTGGCATTCCATAAATTACAAGTCGAGGGCAATTATCAAATGCATAATCCTCTATTTTCGTTACGGAAGATGGAATAACAACTTTTTCCAACTTCTGAGCATTTGCTGCTATGTATGATGGAATTGTTTTTATCCCTTCTTCAAAAATGATTTCCTTCAGGTAATCGCATCCTCCAAGCGTTCCTATACCATAACCATCCAAGTAACCATTCCGTACATTTTTAGGAATTGTTATGCTAGCTACTCTCGTTCCATAAATCATCCGAGCTCCGGTTGACCTTATATTTTCTGACAACTCTACTGTTTCCAGCTTTTTACAATCTTCAAATACATAATCACCCAGCGTTACTTCGGTATATTCATCTCCATCAACAAATTCCACCCTAGTTAACTGACTTGTTTGAAACGCACCATTATCTATCTTTACAATACTTCCCGGAATTACAATACTGGTTAAACCACTCCCTAAAAACGCACCGCTTTCTATTGTCGTAAGTCCTTCCGGTAATGTTATCTGTGATAGACGTTTTGCCTGATAGAAAGCCATATTTCCAATCTTTTTTACACTTGACGGAATTACAACTCTCTCTACTTTTTCTGCTCTTGATGCTATAAATTCTGGAACGGCTTCTATTCCTTCTTCAAAAATGATCTCCTTCAGATACTCACAGCCTCCTAGTGATCCTATACTGTAACCATCCAAGTAACCATTCTTTACATTTTTAGGAATTGTTATACTTGCTACCTTTGTTCCGTATATCATACGCCATCCAATTGATGTAATGTTGTCTGATAATTTCACTGTCTCCAACTTTTCACATTCCTCGAAAACATAGTCTCCAATCGTTGCCTTTGTATATTCATCTCCCTCCATAAATATTACACTGGTAAGCTGACTTGCTCGAAATGCACCAGCATCTATTCTGGTAATGCTTCCCGGAATTACAATACTGGTTAAACCACTCTCTTCAAATGCACCGCTTTCTATTATTGTAAGTCCTTC
>CAVFYJ010000125.1:0-2101 GCA_963626545.1 Acetatifactor sp.
GGCGTACACATGTATCTATAGCCCCCTCTGGTAGCCTCGAAACAGCATGAACACTGATCGCATTTCCATTTTTAAGCTGTTTCTCAAATTCGTTCGATGCGAGTACCTTAGGAAAATGGCCCAAAGCGCTATCAATCGTAATGATGCGCTCTTCGAGCCGGTTATCATCGACCAGTGCTTTGATCTCGTCAAGCGTAAGCGTCTGTCCTTTTGAAAAGCTACCCGCCATCACGCGTGTTAAGCTGCTCATGCAAGCCTCACAGCCAAGCGTCTTGCCGATATCAACACAAAGTGTACGGATGTAGGTTCCAGCGGAGCAGGTGACAAGAAAGCGTGCCTTGTTGCCCGTTACGGATAAAACTTCAATATCTTTTAATGTGACTGGCACGGCCTTTCGCTCGACAGTCTTTCCCTCTCTTGCGAGCTGATAGAGCTTTTTTCCGTCGATTTTCTTTGCGGAATACATCGGCGGTACCTGATTGTAGGTTCCTTCAAAAGCGCAGATTGCCTGTCTAATTTGTTCTGGCGTATAGGAGACATCCTGTGTCTGCAGGATTGTTCCCCAGATATCTTCTGTGTCAGTCTGAACACCAAAGGTCACCTCTGCTTCGTAGGTCTTCCAGTGATCGGGCAAGAGATCAAAGGTCTTTGTTCCCAAGCCAAGGCCGACGGCAAGTACACCCTCTGCCTGCGGATCGAGTGTTCCGGTATGGCCGATGCGCTTCTGGTGCAGGATGCCGCGCAGCTTTGCCACTACATCATGTGAGGTATAGCCGCGCTCCTTCCATACCGCGATCAGGCCGTTGTAATGCTCAGCCTGCATAATCCTCCTTCGGAATCCGGTTTACGATCTCCGTGATAATCTCATTCGGACTCTGATTGTAGAATGTGCATCCCGATGCACGAACATGACCACCGCCGCCAAAGGTAACAGCCAGTGCGCTGACATTTACTACATGGTTGGAACGGAAACTGCACTTGTAAACACCCGGCTCCATTTCATATAAGAATACGGCAACATCTGCACCGCGAATATTGCGAAGCTCACTTACAACGCTGTCAAACTCAGAGGAGGTAACCCCAAAACGATCCATCTCTTCCTTAGAAATATAGGACCATACAAGGAAACCGTCAAGCAGCTGCTCTGCCTTAGAAATGGCATATGCACTTGCCTTTGCCTCGTCAAATCCCTTCTCGTAGAAGGTCTTCTGAATCAAATCGGTGAACGGAATGCCAAATGCGATCAGCTTTGCTGCGCGGTTCATGGTATCTGGGGAGACATTGGAGTACTGGAACACACCAGTGTCGTGAACCATTCCGGTGTACAGACACATTGCGGTGTTGTAGCCAATCTTGTCCTCCTCGAAGATGGTATAAAGTACCTCACAAGCAGAACCAATCTGTCCCTGTACATAGTTTACATCACCAAAGATCGGATTGCTGATGTGATGATCGATCATAACACGCTTCTTTGCGGTATCAAACAATTCTCTTCCAGTTCCGATACGATCTGCGTCTGCACAGTCAAGCGAATAGACCACATCGTATACCTGTGGCTCAAACTCATGACGAATAATCTCAGTACCCGGAAGCATATTGAAAGCGGTCGGATATGGCTCAAGATAAACGTCTGCCTCGTAGCCATAATTTTCCTTTAAATAATGATATAAGGACAGGCAAGAGGAGATGCAGTCTCCATCTGGATGAAGATGACCAACGATAGCGGTCTTTCTGACCGTTGCAAATTCGGCGCGAAGTTCTTCAATTGTATTATTCGGGCGCTTTTCCATAAGTTATGCCTCCTTTCCCTCAGAGCTCTCTGCTGGCTCCTTGGCTGCGAGCTCACTTGCAACCTCATCAATCAGTCCGGTCATATGAACACCGTACTCGATGGACTGGTCTAACACGAACGTCAGCTCCGGTGTATTTCTAAGGTTTACAGAGGATGCAAGCATTCTTCTAATATACGGCTTTGCATTCTTTAAGCCTTCCATTGTGCTCTTCTGTGCTTCCTCATTTCCTAAAACGCTAATATAAGCCTTGCAATACTTCAAATCCGGTGTAACCTCTGCCATGACAACAGTTGTCATCGGATGAATCC
>CAVFYJ010000125.1:2111-7845 GCA_963626545.1 Acetatifactor sp.
CCTTGATTTCCTGCTGGATAATACGGCTGAGTTCTCTCTGAACCTCAGCGTTAATTCTGATATTTTTAATACTATTTTTACGCATGTTTTCTCCTTAATCTGCCGATAGAATCTCGTTACCTAGATGGTGCCGAGACGATATGCTTTATTTCTAAAAAGCCATGACATCGCTGCCATGGCTTTTGGTTTTTGTGTTCTGCTTATCTCGGAACCTCTTCCATGATATAAGCCTCTACGATATCGTCAACCTGAATATCATTGAACTTTTCAAATACAAGACCACACTCGTAGCCTTCCTTTACTTCCTTTACGTCGTCCTTGAAACGCTTTAAGGATGCCAGAGCGCCCTCGTAGATCTGCTCGCCATCTCTGGTGATACGGATCTTGCAGCCTCTCTGGAACAGACCATCGGTTACATAGGAACCAGCAATGTTGCCGACACCAGATGCCTTGAAGATCTGGCGAACCTGTGCGTGTCCTATTACCTTCTCCTCGTAGATCGGGTCAAGCATACCCTTCATAGCGGCCTCTACATCAGCGATTGCCTGGTAGATGACGCGGTACAGACGGATCTCAACCTTCTCACGCTCGGATACGGATTTTGCCATTGCATCCGGACGAATATTGAAACCAATGATAATTGCGTTGGATGCGGATGCCAAGGAGACATCAGACTCGTTGATGGCACCAACACCACTGTGGATAATCTTAACAACAACTTCCTCATTGGACAGCTTCAGAAGGGACTGCTTTACAGCCTCAACAGAACCCTGAACGTCTGCCTTAACGATGAGGTTAAGTTCCTTTAAGCTTCCTTCCTTGATCTGAGAATTCAGGCTGTCAAGGGTAAGCTGTGTCTTGGTATCAGCCAGAAGCTTTTCTCTGTTCTCCTTGATGAAGGTCTCAGCGAAACTTCTTGCTTCCTTCTCGTTCTCGGTGCAGACAAAGATCTCACCTGCGTTTGGAACGTCGTTCAGACCAAGAATCTCAACTGGCATAGACGGGGTTGCTTCCTTTACTCTGCGGCCCTTGTCATCAATCATTGCACGAACCTTACCATAGCAGGAACCTGCTGCCACATTGTCACCAACGTGAAGGGTACCCTTCTGAACCAGGATGGTAGCAACCGGTCCACGACCCTTATCAAGCTGTGCCTCGATGACAAGACCTCTTGCCTTACGGTTCGGATTTGCCTTTAAATCCTTCATCTCTGCATCCAGAATGATCATCTCGAGCAGGGTATCAATTCCCTCATGTGTCTTAGCAGATACTGGAACGAAGATGGTCTGACCACCCCAGTCCTCAGCAACGAGCTCATACTCGGAAAGCTCCTGCTTAACACGCTCGATGTTTGCACTCGGCTTATCAATCTTATTAACTGCTACGATGATATCAACGCCTGCTGCCTTTGCATGGTTGATTGCCTCGATGGTCTGTGGCATAACACCATCGTCTGCTGCGACAACGAGTACGGCGATATCGGTTGCCTGAGCACCACGCATACGCATTGCGGTAAATGCCTCATGACCTGGTGTATCAAGGAAAGTGATATCCTGTCCGTTGCATTTAACCATATATGCACCGATGTGCTGTGTGATTCCGCCAGCCTCTCTTGCGATTACATTTGTGGAACGGATTGCATCCAGAAGGGAAGTCTTACCGTGGTCAACGTGACCCATTACGCAGACAACCGGAGGTCTGGAAACCTTTGTCTCTTCTGGATCGTCCTCCTCACGAAGAAGTTCCTCAATAACATCAACCTTTACTTCCTTCTCGCAGATGTAGTTGAACTCAAGTGCGATCTCCTCAGCCTGCTCGAATGTCAACTCAGCGTTGATGGTCATCATGGTGCCCTTCATAAAGAGTGCCTTTACAAGCGCTGCCGGCTGCTGCTTCATTGCCTCTGCTAACTCTGCCAGTGTTAAGGTCTCTGGAATGGTGATTGTCTTGATTCCATCATCCTCTTCCTCCTTCGGCTGAACCTCTGGCTTCTTGTTGTTCTGCTTCATTTTGGAGATGTTTCGTGTATTCTCGGTGAATCTGGAGTTCTTCTCCTGATTCTGTCTTTCCTTCTCACGAAGCTCGCGCTCCTTCTTGTTTAAGCCCTTGCCGCCTCTTGCCTCACTCTTGGTCATTCCAGCTCCCATGGAGTCAAGCTTTTCTTTCTCGGTTCTTGCACCTCTCTGGCCGTCTCTTCTTGCGCCGTAGCCACCCTGGCCGTTTCCGCCGTCACGTCTCTGGCCGTTGCCCTGACCGTAACCGCCTTCTCTTCTCTGACCGCCCTGGCCATTGCCATAGCCGCCTTCGCGTCTCTGGCCGTTGCCCTGACTGTAGCCGCCCTCGCGTCTCTGACCACCCTGGCCATTACCATTTCCGCCATCACGTCTCTGGCCATCTCTGGAGCCGTAGCCACCTTCTCTTCTCTGGCCACCCTGACCATTTCCACCGTCACGTCTCTGACCATCTCTGGAGCCGTAGCCACCTTCTCTTTTCTGACCGTTACCCTGACCGTTTCCACCGTCACGTCTCTGACCATCTCTGGAGCCGTAGCCGCCTTCGCGTCTTGCGCCGCCCTGACCGTTTCCGCCGTCACGTCTCTGGCCATCTCTGGAGCCATAGCCGCCTTCGCGTCTTGCGCCACCCTGACCGTTTCCGCCGTCACGTCTCTGACCATCTCTGCCATCGCGTCTGGAATTGTTGTCTCTTCTGTTTCCATTTCCATTATTATTGCCATCGTTTGTGGATCTGGACTCATTTCGATCGTTCTTTGCGTTATCTCTTGGCGCATTCTCCTTTGCCGGAGCTTCCTTTGGTGCCTCTGCCTTTGTATTTTCTGGTGCCTTCTCTGCAGGCTTTGCATTCTCTGCCTTTTCCTGCTTTTCAGCAGACTTTTCTGCCTTCTCACCTTCCGGCTTCTTTGCACCGTCTGGGCGCTTCTTCTTGGAGATTGGCTTTGTGCTGTTTTCCGGATGGAATAACAGACGAAGCTTCTTCTTCGGAGCGCCATCCTTATCGGAACCACTTTCCTTCTCAGAGGACTCTGCTGGCTTCTTGAATGCCTTTCTTACTTCCTCTACCATGGTATCCTGAAGCATGGTTGCTCTTGTCACACCGCTCATGCCCTTGCTGGAACATAAGCTGATAATTTCACTTTCTTCTCTCTTTAATTCCTTGGCTAAATCGTGAATGTTGAGTTTTGCCATAAATGTATCACCGACCCTTTTCTTTACTTGTTGTCCAACTGTTTCTCTATTGCTTTCGCAAAACCGCTGTCAAGAACCGCTAACGATGCACGAAATTCCTTTCCAATTCCGTGGCCGAGCACTTCCTTCTGCGCGTAACATGCCAAAGGTACCTGATAATACTTACACATGTCACTAAACTTCTTTTTTGTGTTATCAGACGCATCATCCGCCACAATGACCAGACGTGCCTTTCCTGTCTTTACTGCCTTCTCGGCTGCGAACTCGCCGCTTGCAATCTTGCCTGCGCGCTCTGCCAAGCCTAAAAGGGATATTACTTTATCGTTCAATCTGCTCCAACTCCTTTTTCAGAACATCGTAGCATTGCTGCGAAACCTCTGTCTTTAAAGCCCGTTCCAGAGCCTTCTTCTTTCTGCCCTGCTCCAGACAGGCCGCATTACTGCATATATATGCGCCCCGTCCGTTTTTCTTGCCGGTCAGATCAAATCCGATCGTCACACCTTCGGAATCTTCCTTCGGCGAACAAACGATACGGATGAGTTCCTTTTTGCTTTTCTTCTCCCCGCACCCTACACACTGGCGCATTGGGATTTTCTTTACAGCGGCCACTCTATCACCTCTTATTCCTGATCCGCATTTTCAGCTGTCACAGCGGCCTCTTCGGACTGCTCAGCATCTTCAACCATCTCTGCTGGCTGTGCTGCGATTTTCTGCTCAGTCTCCTCAGCATTGCTGAAATCGATCTCGTCAAACAGGCCCTCTTCTTCTGCCTGGCTCTCGCTCTTGATATCAATCTTGTAACCAGTCAGCTTTGCAGTCAGACGTGCGTTCTGTCCTGCCTTGCCGATTGCAAGTGACAGCTGGCTGTCCGGTACAACAACGAGTGCGGAATGCTCCTCATCGTCAACGGCAACGAAGATAACCTTAGATGGACTCAGTGCATTCTCGATGAACTGTGCTGCATTCTCATCCCAGTTTACGATATCGATCTTCTCACCGCCAAGCTCGTCTACAACTGCATTTACACGGGAGCTATTTACACCAACACATGCGCCAACTGCATCAACGTTCTCATCATGAGAATAAACAGCCATCTTTGTTCTGGAACCAGCCTCTCTGCTGATTGCCTTGATCTCTACGGTGCCGTCCTTAATCTCGGCAACCTCTGCCTCGAACAATCTCTTTACAAGCTCCGGACGGGAACGGGAAAGAAGAATCTTCGGTCCCTTCGGCAGATCCTTTACTTCGACAACATAGAACTTCATACGGGTATTGACATCATACTTCTCACCCTTGATCTGCTCGCCTGCCATTAAGGTAGCCTCTGCTTTTCCAAGGTTTACGCTGACATTCATGGTGGATGCCTTTCCATCCTCACCCTTGCGCTCGAAATGTCTGGAAATCACACCACTTACCAGATCCTTCTCCATCAGCTTATAACGCTCATATACAGCACGGTTCTCCTCCTCACGCAGCTTCTGAAGAATGATTGCCTTTGCGATCTGTGCTGCGATACGGCCGAACTCCTTGGAATTTACCTTTACATACACGGTGGAACCATAAACAGCCCTTCTGTCCAGAATCTTTGCATTCGGAAGACTGATCTGTGTCTGCTGATCCTCTACGTTCTCAACAACTTCCTTTGCCATGTTGATCTCATACTCTCCAGTGTTGTAATCCATCGTTACGGAGATGTTATCGCTCTTTCCGAAATGATGCTTACATGCCTGAATCAAAGATTCCTCAATTGCCTTTAAGACAACTTCCTTTCTGATGTTCTTCTCTTTTTCAAGGACATTTAATGCTTCCATTAATTCCGTATTCATTCTTATCTCTTTCCTTTCTCTATTTCCTTATCCACCCATTTGCCATTTCACTGTTCCAGTTTGGCCAATCCGGTGGATGTAATCCAAATCAATTAAAAATCAAGTGCAAGGCGAATCAGTGCGATGTTTGCTCTCTCAAGCACCAATGTCTCCTCGTTCTCCAGTGTCAGTGTGACGGTTGCCTTGTCGTATGCCTCAAGCAGTCCGGTGTATTCCTTGCAGCCATTTACTGCGCGGAACAGACGAACCTCAACCTCCTCGCCGATGCTTCTTGCAAAATCCTTATCCTTCTTTAATGGTCTTCCAAGACCCGGAGAGCTAACCTCTAAGATGTAGCTTTCCTCAATGCAGTCATCTGCATCCAGAATCGGATCGGCCTCGCGGCTTACCACCTCACAGTCATCGACTGCGATGCCGCCTTCTTTGTCAATGTAGACACGCAGATACCAGCTTCCTGCCTCCTTGACGTACTCCACATCAACCAGTTCAAATCCATGCTTCTGTGTGATCGGCAAAAACAGATTTTCTGCGTATGCTTCAATCTCTTCTTTTCTTCTCATACTCCTGCCCTTTCCCGCCGCCAGCAGGTTTGTCTTTTGCTGCAGCGTATCTGCCTGTTTGTAACTATTCAGAGCCATGCGAAATTGTGAGGAAAAGTACGAATCATGCTTGCATGAATGAGTACTTTTTCATACAATTTCATAT